>NZ_JAFCTH010000012.1:0-114342 GCF_049895905.1 Polaromonas sp. DSP2-3-2b2
AGGAACACGATGATGTAAGGCACGCCGACCTGGCGGGCCAGCAAGATATGCTCGCGCGTCTGGGGCATCGGGCCGTCAGCAGCCGAACAAACGAGAATGGCGCCGTCCATCTGGGCCGCACCCGTGATCATGTTTTTCACATAGTCGGCGTGGCCCGGGCAGTCAACGTGCGCATAGTGGCGCGCAGCCGTTTCGTACTCGACGTGGGCGGTGTTGATGGTAATGCCGCGCGCTTTTTCTTCCGGTGCCGCGTCAATCTGGTCGTAAGCCTTGGCTTCGCCGCCGAACTTGGCGGCCAGCACGGTGGCGATTGCCGCCGTCAGCGTGGTCTTGCCATGGTCGACGTGGCCGATCGTGCCAACGTTGACGTGCGGCTTGGTCCGCGAAAATTTCTCTTTTGCCATTTCTATCTCCAGATAAAGAACTTGCCCGTGTACGGTTTAATGTTTGCACTACGCTGCTTTGTTTTTCACCACGGGCAGTGAAAGGCGCGTAATCGCAGACAGGGAATTCGGGGATTAATCAGTTTGGGGACAGAGCGAAAGTGCGCTTCGCGCGTCTTTCAGTCTGTCCCGCAAATTTATTTGGCTCTCGCAGCCATGATGGCTTCCGACACATTGCGCGGTGCTTCGGTGTAGTGCTTGAACTCCATCGAATACGTGGCACGGCCTTGAGTTGCCGAACGCAGCGTGGTCGAGTAGCCGAACATTTCGGACAATGGCACTTCGGCCTTGATGACCTTGCCGCCACCAATCATGTCTTCCATGCCCTGCACCATGCCACGGCGTGAGGCCAGATCGCCCATCACATTGCCGGCGTAGTCTTCAGGCGTCTCGACTTCCACAGCCATCATCGGCTCCAGAATGACCGGGCCGGCCTTGCGGCAGCCTTCCTTGAAGCCAAAAATCGCGGCCATCTTGAACGCGAGTTCGTTCGAGTCCACGTCATGGTAGGAGCCGAAATGCAGCGTTACCTTGACATCGACCACCGGATAACCGGCGAGCACGCCAGCCGTCACGGCTTCGTTGATGCCCTTTTCGACCGCAGGAATGTATTCACGCGGCACCACGCCACCCTTGATGGCGTCGATGAATTCAATGCCCTTGCCGGGCTCGTTCGGCTCGATCTTGAGCACGACGTGGCCGTACTGGCCCTTGCCGCCCGATTGACGAACGAACTTGCCTTCGGCATCTTCGATGGTCTTGCGGATGGTCTCGCGGTAAGCCACTTGCGGCTTGCCGACGTTGGCTTCCACACCGAACTCGCGCTTCATGCGGTCAACGATGATTTCCAGGTGCAGCTCGCCCATGCCGGCGATGATGGTCTGGCCGGATTCTTCGTCGGTCTTGACGCGGAACGATGGATCTTCTGCGGCCAGGCGCTGCAGGGCGATACCCATTTTTTCCTGGTCAGCCTTGGTTTTTGGCTCGACGGCCTGGGCAATCACAGGCTCGGGGAAGACCATGCGTTCCAGCATGATGATGGCATCAGGATCGCACAGCGTTTCGCCCGTGGTCACGTCTTTCAGGCCCACGCAGGCTGCAATGTCGCCCGCGACAATTTCACTGACTTCCTGACGCTCGTTGGCGTGCATCTGCACGATACGGCCGATACGTTCTTTTTTGCCCTTGATGGGGTTGTAAACGGTGTCGCCCTTTTTCAGCACGCCGGAGTAGACGCGCACGAAGGTCAGCTGGCCCACGAACGGGTCGGTCATCAGCTTGAAGGCCAGCGCCGAGAATTTCTCCGAGTCGTCAGCCTTGCGGGTGACGGGCTCTTCATCATCGTCCGTTCCCTTGACAGGCGGAATGTCGATCGGCGACGGCATGAAGTCAATCACGGCGTCCAGCATGCGCTGCACGCCCTTGTTCTTGAAGGCAGAACCGCAGTACATCGGCTGGATTTCGCTGGCAATGGTGCGCGCGCGAATGCCGAACTTGATTTCCTCTTCGGACAAATCACCTTCTTCAAGGTATTTGTTCATGAGCTCTTCGTTGGCTTCGGCAGCAGCCTCGACCATTTTTTCGCGCCATTCCTTGGCCGACTCCAGCAGTTCGGCTGGAATGTCACGGTATTCGAACTTCATGCCTTGCGAAGCTTCATCCCAGATGATGGCCTTCATCATGATCAGGTCCACGACGCCGGTGAAGTTTTCTTCAGCGCCAATTGGGATGACCATGGGAACAGGGTTGGCCTTCAGGCGCAGTTTCATGCCCTCGACAACCTTGAAGAAGTTGGCGCCGGTGCGGTCCATCTTGTTGACAAAGGCCAGGCGTGGCACTTTGTACTTGTTGGCTTGACGCCAGACGGTTTCAGACTGGGGCTGCACGCCACCCACGGCGCAATAAACCATGCAGGCACCGTCAAGCACGCGCATCGAGCGCTCGACTTCAATCGTGAAGTCAACGTGGCCCGGGGTGTCAATGATGTTGATACGGTGCTCAGGGAAGGACTTGTCCATGCCTTTCCAGAAGCAGGTGGTGGCAGCGGAAGTGATCGTGATGCCACGCTCTTGCTCCTGCTCCATCCAGTCCATGGTGGCGGCGCCGTCATGGACTTCACCAATCTTGTGGCTCACGCCGGTGTAAAAAAGGATGCGCTCGGTAGTGGTGGTTTTGCCTGCATCGATGTGCGCGGAAATACCAATGTTGCGGTAGTTTTTAATGGGGGTAGCGCGGGACATAAATTACTTTCAGTTCGGTGTTACGAACAAAGACTCGTTGCCAAGATAGTTCTCTTGTTTTTCTACGCGTCTGCCGGCCGGGCGCTTTTGGCGCCGGGCCGGCAGGAGTTGGGGTTGAACCGCCAGAAATCAAGGTGTTTTGGTCACCTGATGCCTGGGGGCAGCCCGTCAAGCAAGCGCAGTCAGCACTGCAATCGATATTAGAAGCGGAAGTGGCTGAAGGCCTTGTTGGCTTCGGCCATGCGGTGAACTTCGTCACGCTTTTTCATGGCGCCGCCACGGCCTTCGGTGGCTTCCATCAATTCATTGGCCAGGCGCAATGACATCGACTTTTCGCCACGCTTTTTGGCCGCTTCCTTCAACCAGCGCATGGCCAGGGCCATGCGGCGGACAGGACGCACTTCTACCGGCACCTGGTAGTTTGCACCACCGACGCGGCGGGATTTCACTTCAACCATGGGCTTGATGTTGCCGATGGCCATGTGGAAAGCCTCCAGCGGATCTTTGCCAGGGTTCTTTTTCTCGATTTGCTCCAGGGCGCCATAAATAATGCGCTCTGCGACGGCTTTCTTGCCGCCTTGCATGATCACGTTCATGAATTTGGCAAGATCGACATCGCCAAATTTAGGATCAGGAAGAATTTCACGTTTAGGGACTTCGCGACGACGTGGCATTTTTTCACCTCTTTGCTTCAGTTGGCACCGCTTTGAGCAGCACCGCGAGAGTTATCACAACCCCCACTTACTCGACCGGCACAAACAACTTGCGCTTGGGTCACTTCGCTTCACATCACCTGCCAGGATGAGTCAAGCACCTGTTTTTTTGAAAAAGTCGTGACAAACCCGTCAAGACATCTTCTGGCGCGAACCGCAAGGCCCGAGCCGACTAGCTTATTTAGCCTTTGGACGCTTCGCGCCGTACTTGGAACGCGACTGCTTGCGGTCTTTCACGCCTTGCAAGTCGAGCGAACCACGAACGATGTGGTAACGCACGCCGGGCAAATCCTTGACCCGACCGCCGCGAACCAGCACGACGCTGTGTTCCTGCAGGTTGTGGCCTTCGCCGCCGATGTAGGAAATGATTTCAAATCCATTGGTCAGGCGAACTTTGGCAACTTTACGCAGCGCAGAGTTAGGCTTTTTAGGCGTGGTGGTGTACACGCGGGTGCAAACACCACGGCGCTGTGGAGAATTTTCCATCGCAGGGCTTTTTGACTTGATCTTTTCGACCTCGCGCCCCTGACGGACTAACTGATTGATGGTTGGCATTGAAAAACGTCCCTAAACGTCTGGAAAACGATATGAAAATACGGAAAACTTCTCCGCACCAAAAGCGGAAAAGCTTCCTAGTATAAGCCGGATAGCCAAAAGGCTCAAGGATTACGCCGTAACAGGGCTTGGCTGCACAGGCATGGCTTGATGCAACCCCCGGCTTTTTCGCTCAGGACAGGACGACCGCAAGCATCACTTTTGCCTGAAAACCCTTGTTTACTTGATCCACAACCGGATCGAATCCCATGCGCGGCCCAGAATGCCGGCCTCTTCCACGGCTTGCAGCGCCATCAGCGGCACTTCGGCCATGGGCATGGGGTCGTCGCCGTTCATGATCTTCAGGCTGCCCACCAGCTGGCCTTTCTTGAAGGGCGCAACCAGCGGCTCGGGCCGGGCGACCTGGGTCTTGAGTTTGGATGCGCTGCCGGCCGGCACGGACACCACGATCGCTTCGGGGCGGCCCAGCTTGACCACCGCGTCCTTGCCCTTCCAGACCGCAGGCGTGACGACGGCCTGGCCGGCATCGAACAGCTTGACCGCCTCGAACGCGGTGTAGCCCCAGTTCAGCAGTTTTTGCGTTTCATTGGCGCGGGCGCTGTCGCTCGACGCGCCCAGCACGATGGCCAGCAAACGCCGGCCGCCGGGCTTGCCGGCCGCGCCCAGGTTCGGAAACTCGCGCCGGGCCGTGGCAATCATGCAGTAGCCGGCGGCATTCGTATGGCCGGTTTTCAGGCCGTCGACTGTCGGGTCGCGAAACAGCAGCGTGTTGCGGTTGGTGTCGTTAGTCGCCGGCGTTCCGGGATAGCGGTATTTCTTGATCGCCGAGTAACCGATGTAGTCGGGAAAATCGCTCATCAGGCGCGTGGACAAAATGCTCAGGTCGCGCGCTGTGGTGGTGTGGCCCGGCTCGGTCAGGCCTTCGGGGTTTTTGTAACTGGTGGACTTCATGCCCAGCGCCTTGGCCTGCTGGTTCATCAGTTCGACGAAATGCTCGGCCGTGCCGCCCACGCCTTCGGCCAGCGCCATGGTGGCGTCGTTGCCCGACTGCACGATCATGCCCTTGATCAGGTCCTCGACCGGAACCTGCATTTTCGGGTCGATGAACATGCGCGAACCCGGCATTTTCCAGGCGTGCTCGCTGACGCCGAAGGTCTGGCTCAAGGTAATTTTCTTGGACTTGAGCGCGTCGAACACCAGGTATTCGGTCATCAGCTTGGTCAGCGACGCGGGCTCGACCGGCGAATCGATGTCCTTGGCGGCCAGGATCTGGTTGGCCGTGACGTCGAGCAGCAAATAGGAACGGGCAGCGATTTCAGGCACCTGCGGTGCCTGGGCATGCGCTGCCGGAAGCGCCACCGAGACAAACAGGACCAGCGTGGTAGCAAGAGAGCGCAGGCCGGCAGGGGCCTTGAGAAAGCATTGCATGTCAGAAAACCGGTAAGGGAAAGAGGGAAGAATAAGGGAGGAAACGCAAGGCAGAGCGCAATGGACCACGCTCGCCCCGAAAGATTCAATTCACGGACGAAGCCAGGTGGCGGAGCACCAGGTTTTTCAGCAGCGGCAATTGTCCATGAAAGAAGTGCCCCACCCCGGGGACAACCGTAACAGGCAGTGCCTGCGGACGCGCCCAGTCCATCACGTCAAGCAGCAGCACGGTGTCGTCCTGCTCGCCGTGCACCACCAGCGTCCGGTTGTGCGCGGCGGTGTCGATGGGCGCGGCAGGCGCACGGCTGACGCTGGTGCCTACCAGGACGAGCTTTTCAATCGGGCGGCTGGCCTGCAGCCGGGCAAACGCATGGGTGGTGACAAAGGCGCCGAACGAGAAACCGGCCAGCGCCAGCGCCGCCTGCCCAACGCCTGCAGGCGCGGCATGCTGCACCACGGCCAGCAAGTCTTCCAGCTCGCCCCGGCCTTCGTCATGGCTGCCGGCGCTGGCGCCGACGCCGCGAAAGTTGAAACGCACGGCGGTCCAGCCGGACTGCACGAAGGCCCGCGCCAGCGTCTGCACGACCTTGTTGTCCAGCGTGCCGCCAAACAGCGGATGCGGATGGGCGATGACGGCAATGCCGCGCGATTCGCCCGCAGGCAGGTCCAGGGCAAGGTCCAGCGCGCCGGCCGGGCCGGCAATGTGGGTCTTCTGGGTTTTGGAATTCATGGAAAACGCTTTCTTTTTCTGCCAATTGATCGCTATACAAACCATAGCTGCTTGCGCCCGCCGGTATTGCGCAAAAGGCTTAAATCATGCTGTTTTTATTGATTCAGCCGCCTCGCCAGGCCTTAGCGCCCCACGTCGGGCGGCATCAGCAAACGTTCGACGACCTGGCCGTTTTTCAGGTGCGACTCGACAATCTCGTCGATATCGCTGGCGTCCACATAGCTGTACCAGACGGCTTCCGGGTACACCACCGCCACCGGCCCGCCGGCGCAGCGGTCAAGGCAGCCGGCCTTGTTGACCCGCACCTTGCCCGGCCCGGACAAGCCGGCGGCCTTGACCTGTTTCTTGCAGTGGTCAAAAGCCTGCTCCGCGCCCCGGTCGGCGCAGCACGACTCGTTGTTGCGCTGGTTCAGGCAAAAGAAGATGTGTCGTTCATAGTACGAGGCCGCAGAGGCGGGCTGGACGCCATCGGGCGAAGGGTTGGGGGCAGTGGAAAGGGTCATGCGGCAATTTTACTTTTCGCCGGCGGGCGCCTTCAGCTCCTGGCTGGAAAGCCGCGCCAGCATGCAGGCGAGCGCGGCATAGGGCCAGAACCAGCCCAGCCACTGCACCAGGCCGTAAAACTTGATGAAGCGGCCCTGCTCCCAGATCTGCAGCGTCTGGGCGAAGTAGGGGTTGGCCGGCGCCTGGTTGAGCAGGCTCAGGTGAATCGCCAGCGCCAGCAGCGCCAGCGCGGCAGCGGCGCGGCTCGGCACGGCCAGCAGCAGCGCAGCCAGCACCACGGCCAGACCGATGCCGGCCTGGACCGGCAGATCCAGCCAGGCCCAGGCATGCTCGGGTCCGTAGCTGAGGGCGGCCGACAGCGCCGACACGCCCAGGCCGAGGGCCAGGGCAGCGGCGGCAAACACCGCGCGCTGCCCCAGACGGCGAATCACGCAATAGCCCAGCAGGCAGGGAATCAGCGCGCCCAGCGCCACGCACACCAGTTCGGCCAGCGGCACGAGGGGCTGGAGCTCGACCGCGCGCACGGGCATCCATTCCAGAAAGGGCGTGTCGGCCAATGCATCGGCGAGCGCCGACTCCAGCCGCTCGAACACCTGCCCCAGCCCCATGGGAACCGACGCCGGGAACAGCAGGGCCACCGGCCAGAGCAGCAGCAGCACCAGCACACTGCGCGCGTCAGGTGAAAACCAGCGCGCCCGCACACGGCTCCAGCGTTCAATCACTCCCGAGCGCTCCAGCGCCAGCGCGCAGCAGGCCCCTAGCCAGGCCCCCAGCGTGTTCAGCGCCAGATCGACATTCGAAGGAATGCGCGACGGCAAGTAGTTCTGCAGCGTTTCCATCGCCAGCGACAGCAGGCCGGAGCCCAGCACCGAAACACTGACAGCCCAAGCCACGCGCCGGCTGCGCAGCGCCGACACGGCCAGCAGGAAGCCGAGGGGCGCGTATCCCAGCAAATTGATGCCGACATCAAAGCCGGTCCAGTACTTTGGCAAGGGCGAGGCCAGATAGCGCAGCGGCGAAATGCCCTGGTTGCGCCACTCCGAAAACGGATACAGGCTGGCGTAAATGATCAGGCAGACCAGCGCCAGCGCGAGCAAGATGGCCACACCCCCATCGGCAGGAGTCGGCACACCCCCATCGTCGTCACTGCGCTGCGCTTCGTGTAGTTCCGCCCCCCCTTGCATGGGGCGACGCATGGCATCCGGCGAAGCCGGCCTGCCTGCGTCTGCTGGGGGGGAATCGGTGGCCACGTCGTGTTGGATTGAGCCGGGCCGTCAGAACGGCTTGACAATCACCAGGACGACGGCGACCGTCAGCAGCAGCACCGGTACTTCATTGAACCAGCGCATCCAGACATGGCTGCGGGTGTTGCGGTTGGCGGCGAACTTCGCCAGCATGCGGCCGCAGGCATGGTGGTAACCGATCACCAGCACCACAACGGCCAGCTTGGCATGCATCCAGCCACTGCCGCGCCCGATGCCGTAACCCAGCCACAGCCACAGGCCCAGGGCGATGGCCGGCACCGCCAGGATGATGGTGAAGCGCATCAGCTTCTTGGCCATCAGCAGCAGCCGATCGCGCTCGGCAATACTTTGCGGCGGCACCATGGCCAGGTTGACAAAAATGCGCGGCAAGTAAAAAAGACCGGCGAACCAGCTGGCGATGAAAACGATGTGAAAGGATTTGACCCAGAGCATCGGCGTAGTTTAGCCCCCGCGATTTCACCCCCCAGTCCGCCGCTGTGTTTGCCTGCGCGCCTGGCAGCGGGCAAAAAAATCCCGGCGACCTGATGGTCTGCCGGGATTAAAACGCCTTTTTGCTGTCACGCGCAAAGGCCCCGCCCAGGGAGGAAAAGCGGGATGCGATCGCCATACACTGGTAACCGCACGTTTTTATTCTATTCCCCGGACATACAAATCGCTACGCAACGTTGACAGCGGCGGCAGTAAGTGCTTGTAAAAACTGACACATTCATGGCGCAAAAAGGGAACTGGGCAAGGTATTCGGGCGCGGACGCAAAGCTTTGGCACAATTTGCCCATGACACTGCATGCCTCCAACTTCGCTCCTTTCCCGATGGGTCGCCCCCGTCGCCTGCGCCGTGACAGCTTCACGCGCAACCTGGTGCGTGAAAACGCCCTCACGGCGCACGACCTGATCTACCCGGTGTTTGTGCTCGCCGGCCAGCACCGGCGCGAGCCGATCGGCTCGATGCCGGGCGTCGAGCGCCTCAGCCTGGACCTGCTGCTGCCGGTGGCGGAGGAGTGCGTGAAACTGGGCATTCCGGTGATGGCGCTGTTTCCGGTGATCGACGCTTCGCTCAAGACCGAGGACGGCCGGGAAGCGCTGAACCCCGAAGGCCTGGTGCCGCATGTGGTGCGCGAACTCAAACGGCGCTTTCCCGAACTCGGCGTGATGACCGACGTGGCGCTGGACCCGTTCACCAGCCACGGCCAGGACGGCTTGCCGGATGCCAACGGCTACATCCTGAACGACGAGACACTCGAAGTGCTGGTGCAGCAGGCGCTGACGCAGGCCGAGGCCGGCGTGGACATCGTCGCGCCCAGCGACATGATGGACGGGCGCATCGGCGCGATCCGCGAGGCGCTGGAAAGCCAGGACCTGGTCCACACCCGCATCATGGCCTACAGCGCCAAGTACGCCAGCGCGTTCTACGGCCCGTTTCGCGACGCGGTCGGCTCGAGCGGCAACCTGGGCAAGGCGGATAAAAAGGTCTATCAGATGGACCCGGGCAACAGCGACGAAGCGCTGCGCGAAGTCGCCATGGACATTGCCGAGGGCGCCGACATGGTGATGGTCAAGCCCGGCATGCCCTACCTGGACGTGGTGCGCCGCGTGAAGGACGAATTCCAGATTCCAACCTTCGCCTACCAGGTCAGCGGCGAATACGCCATGCTCAAGGCCGCCGCGCTGAACGGCTGGCTCGACCACGACGCGGTGATGATGGAAAGCCTGCTGGCCTTCAAGCGCGCCGGCGCCGATGGCGTGCTGACATATTTCGCCATCGACGCCGCCAGAAAGCTGCGCCAGGCTTGAAACCATCAGCTTTCCATCTTCATTTGCTATTAAAACAGTAGCTACACGTGACCGTAAAATAAGCGCAAGAAGCCAATCCGATACTTAACCCAGAGGTTTTAGACTGCATGCGCGTGTTCACCATCATCTCCGGCAGCCAGGGCGTCCTGGAGACCGATGCCTTGCCGACCGAACTGCCGCCGCTGGGCTTTGTCTGGATTGCCTGCGCGCGGCGCGAGTTCGAGGTGATGCAGGCGCAAGTCCAGGCGACGCTGCAGTCGCTGTGCGGCACCCAGCTGGTGGACCTGCACATGTCGGACCTGCTGAACAACCAGCTGCCCTCGCACTACGACTACACCTCGCAGTACGACATGCTGGTGTTTCGCCGGCTCGCCGCCGGCCACACCGAAACCGACCTGTCCCAGCCCGGCGAGCCGCTGCACCAGCCGACCAAGCGCAGCGGCCCGCCGGTGCTCAAGCGGATCGACACCAGCCCGGTGGGTTTTGCGGTGTTTGACCGGGTGTTGCTGACGGTGCATCCGGCCGGCTGCGCCGTGCGCGAAGCCTATGCGCTCAAGCTGCTCAACGCCACATCGAGCGAAGCACGCGCCAACGGCGTCAAGCTGCCCAGCAGCCCGGCCGACCTGATGATGCGCATTGTCAACCAGATGGTCGATGGCTACCTTGATCTGCGGCGCGAACTCACGCGCCAGATGGACCACTGGCAGTCCGAGCTGCTCAATCCCGGCACGCGCTTCAACAACTGGAGTTCGGTGCTCGACGCCCGACTGGCGCTGCACCAGCTCGACGAGATTTGCGAAGACCAGCGCGCGGCCCTGCAGGACTGGATTGATTCGATTGAAACCTGGCCGGACGCCGACACGCCGGCCGCGCAACGTGAGCGCGATCTGCTCAAGGTACGGTCGCGCGATGTGCTGGAGCATATCGAGCGCGTCGTTCACCATGTGCGGCGCATGGAGCAAAGCGCTGAAACAGCGGTACAGATGCATTTTTCGGCGCAGAGCCACCGCACCAACGACATCATGCGCACCCTCACGGCGCTGACGGCGGTGTTTTTGCCGCTGAACCTGATCACCGGATTTTTCGGCATGAACTTCGAATTCCTGCCCATTATTCACAGCCCCACCGGTTTCTGGTGGACCTTCAGCCTGATGGTATTGGTGGTGGTCGTCGTGGTGTCAGTGTTCTGGCGAAAACGCTACCTGGCCAGGACCAGCCGCTAAAAACCAGAGGATTCCGGGACATGCAAGCCAGCCTCTTTCCCGATGCAAGCCCTTCTCCGGTCGCCGCGTTTTCTCCGGTTTCCCGCATCATGACGGGCTGCGCGGGCTGGAGCCTGCCGCGCGCGCTGTGGCCGTCGTTTCCCGCCGAAGGCACGCATTTGCAGCGCTATGCCGCCCGCCTGAACGCGGTCGAGATCAACTCGTCGTTCTACCGGCCGCACCGCTTCGAAACCTATGCGCGCTGGGCGGCCAGGGTGCCGGAGCACTTCCGCTTTTCGGTCAAGCTGCCCAAGACCATCACGCACCAGCAGCGCCTCGTCGATTGCGGCGAACTGCTTGACGAATTTCTGGCGCAGGCCGGCGGCCTGGGTGAAAAACTCGGCTGCCTGCTGGTGCAGCTGCCGCCCAGCCTGGCCTTCGAGCCGGACACGGTGGCCGCCTTCCTGCGCCTGCTGCGGGCGCGGCACCCGGGCCCGGTGGCGCTGGAGCCGCGCCATGCGAGCTGGTTCACCGCGCCGGCCGACCCCTTGCTGGACGCCTGGCAGGTCGGCCGGGTGCTGGCAGACCCGGTCGTGCATGAAGCCGGGCGCCTTCCGGGCGGTTTTTCCGGCCTGGTCTATGCGCGCCTGCACGGCTCGCCGCGCATGTACTACTCGGCCTATGACCGCGCCGTGCTCGATGCGCTGATCGCCAGGCTGTGGCTTGCGGCAACGCCCGATACAGCCGTCTGGTGCATCTTTGACAATACCGCCGAAGGTGCCGCAATTGAAGACGCCCTGTACACCGTGCAAGGGCTGGCCCAGCGCTGAACCAGCGTGGCCGCACCGCCAAAAAGGATTGTTGATGCCCGTTTTATTCACCGCCGACCCCGGCACGGCCGAGGCCAGCGCCGATGACCTGACCCGGGACAACGTCGAGTCGATGCGCCGGGTGGAAGCGCAGGCCATGGCCAGGCGCAGCCGGGCGGACCGCATCGCCGCTTTCGTGGCCACCTTTTGCGGCTCCATGCCCTTTGTCTGGCTGCATGTGCTGATTTTTTGCGGCTGGCTTGGCTGGAATTCGCTGCCGGGGCTCAGGCACTTTGATCCCTACCCGTTCACCTTTTTGACACTGGTCGTTTCGCTTGAAGCGATTTTTCTCTCGGCCTTCATCCTGATCAGCCAGAACTACGAGTTGCGCATCAGCGACCGGCGCAACCAGCTCGATCTGCAGATCAACCTGCTGACCGAGCAGGAAAACACCAAGATGCTCCAGTTGCTGGAGCGGATTGCCGAAAAAGTGGGCGTCGATGTGAGCGCGGATGCCGAGCTGCGCTTTTTAAAGCAGGTCACCCACCCGGAAAAGCTGATTGCCCAGATCGAGCAGGCACAGCAGGAAAACCCGCTGCAGGCCAGTTCGGTTTAACGGCCGGCCAATCGGTCAGCCCAGCTTATCGGCCAGGAAAGCCAGCGTGCGCTCGTGCGCCAGGCTGGCGGCAGCCTCGTTGTACGACGCGCGCTGGTCGCAGTTGAAGCCGTGGTGGGCCGGATAAACATACGCCTGGACCTGGGGATGCGCTTTTTGGAAGGCCTCGATGCCTTCCATCGGAATCCAGTGGTCCTGGTCGCCGAAATGCGCCATCACCGGGCATTGCGGCTGGCGGGCGATTTCGCTCTCGGCGGTGATGCCGCCGCCATAGTAGGGAACCGCCGCCGACAGGCCGGTGAGCAGGCACGCGGCCTTCCAGGTGAGCAGGCCGCCCCAGCAAAAGCCGATGATGCCGACCTTGCCGCCACCTAGCTGCGCCGCATGGTCGATGGCGGCCTGAATATCGGGCAGCACGCCGGCGCCCGGCAGCGCATCGACGGCGGTCTTGAGCTCGAACCCGGCCGTCATGTCGTCCTCGGTGTAGCCGAGCTCCACGCCGGGCTTGACGCGATCAAAAGTGGCGGGCGCCACCGCCAGGTAGCCCTCGGCGGCAAAGCGGTCGGCAACCGAGCGGATGTGCGAGTTGACGCCGAAGATTTCCTGAACTACGACGATGGCGGCGCGCGGCTGGCCTTCTGGTCGCGCGACATAGGCAGACAGCGTGAAGCCGTCGGCGGCGGTAAGCGTGGTGAATTGACCCATGGTGTTGAAAGCTCCTGTTGAATCGTTAATCGTTGTTTTGAAATGAATGCCGGCGGATGATGATCAAACCGCCTGGAGCCTGCGCTCGACAAAATCGAGCCGGTCCTGGCCCCAGAACAGCTCTCCCTCGATCACATAACTGGGCGCGCCGAAGACGCCGGCCTTGATCGCCTGCCCGGTATTGGCCTCATAACGCTCCTGCACCGCCTGGCTGTAGGACTGCTCCAGCCGGCTGGCATCCAGGCCGCATTCGGCCAGCAGTTCGGCCAGCACCTTCTCGTCGGCAATGTGCCGCTCCTGCGCCCAGCAGGCGCTGAAGACCGCGCCGCTGATCTTCATGGCGGCCTCCACGCCGTCGTGCAGGTCCACGGCAATGATGAGACGCGAGGCATCGTCGCCCGAGACCGGAAAAAATTTGGCCTTGACATGCAGCGGCAACCCCAGGAAGTCCGCATGCCGGCGCAGTTCGAGCAAGCGGTAGGCCTGACGCTGCGGCGCGCGCTGGCCCAGCGGCAAGCCGCCTGAGATGGGAAAGACCTTGCCGCCCAGGTCGATCGGCAGGATACGGACCGTGGCGCCTGTCCGGCACGCGATGTCTGCAAATCGCTCATGGCCCAGGTAGGCCCAGGGGCTTTGCGGGGTGAAGTAGTAGTCCACGGTGGTGCTCAAGGTTTTTCTCCGGTGGTTGTCAGGAAGTCATTACAGTCAGGGCTTTGGCGCGATTCCCTTTGTAACCGGGATTGCCACTTTTTGCAGGAGACTGGTTTGTCCCAACTTGTTTTGATCACTGGTGGCTCGCGCGGCATTGGCGCGGCCACCGCGCTGCTGGCGGCCCGCCACGGCTACGCGGTCGCCGTCAACTACGCCGCCAACTCGCTGGCCGCCGACGAGGTGGTGCGGCAGATTCGCCAGGCCGGCGGTCAGGCCATGGCGGTGCACGCCGACGTGGCCAACGAGGCGCAGGTGGTGGCGATGTTTGAAAAGATCGACGCCAGGTTCGGCCGCCTGAGCGCGCTGGTCAACAACGCCGGCGTGGTGGACCAGACCACGCGGGTCGAGGCCATCACGCTGGCGCGCCTGCAGCGCATGTTCGAGATCAATGTGTTCGGCTCCTTCATGTGCGCTCGCGAGGCCGTGCGACGCATGAGCACGCGCCATGGCGGCGCGGGCGGGGCGATTGTCAATGTGTCCAGCGTCGCCGCCCGGCTGGGCGCGCCCGGGCAATACGTGGACTATGCGGCGGCCAAGGGCGCCATCGACACCTTCACCGTCGGACTGGCGAAGGAAGTGGCGGCCGAAGGCATTCGCGTCAACGCCGTGCGGCCGGGCATCATCGAGACCGACATCCACGCCTCCGGCGGCCTGCCCGACCGGGCGCGCGACATGGCGCCGCAGGTGCCGATGCAGCGCGCCGGCAGCGCCGAGGAAGTGGCCGAATCCATCGTCTGGCTGCTGGGCGAATCGTCGAGCTACACCACCGGCGCATTGCTCGACGTGACGGGCGGCAGGTAAGTGGCCCCCACGCTTGTCGCTTCGCGTACTGCGCTGCCCCCCGAGGGGGCCGCTGCGCCTGCGGCCCGGCGAAGCCGGTTCCGCGGCCCCTGCTGGGGGAGCGTTCCCCCACGCTTGTCGCTTCGCGTACTGCGCTGCCCCCCGAGGGGGCCGCTGCGCCTGCGGCCCGGCGAAGCCGGTTCCGCGGCCCCTGCTGGGGGAGCGTTCCCCCACGCTTGTCGCTTCGCGTACTGCGCTGCCCCCCGAGGGGGCCGCTGCGCCTGCGGCCCGGCGAAGCCGGTTCCGCGGCCCCTGCTGGGGGAGCGTTCCCCCACGCTTGTCGCTTCGCGTACTGCGCTGCCCCCCCCCAAGGGGGCTGCTGCGCCTGCGGCCTGGCAAAGCCAATTCCGCGGCCCCTGCTGGCAGGAAGTCTGCGCTCGTTGCTTGTCCTAGGTTCCCATTTTAAAAAGAGTTGATTCGTGGACTTCAAACCTCTAGTGACGCTGCTGGCCATCGTCAACCCGCTGGCCATCGTGCCGTTTTTCATTCACTACACGCAGGGATTTTCACGGCACCAGCGCCAGCGCACGGTGGCGGTGGCCTCGTTCAGCGCCTTCGTGGTCATTGCCGTCAGCGCGCTGCTGGGCCTGCAGATTCTGGAATTCTTCGGCATCTCACTGGCCAGCTTCCAGGTCGGCGGCGGCCTGCTGCTCTTGATCAGCGCCATGAACATGCTCAACGCCCAGCCGGCCGAGGCCAAGCCGCTGACCAACGAGTATGAAGACGGCGCGGCAAAAGCCGCCCAGGGTGCCAGCATCGCGGTGGTGCCGCTGACCATTCCGCTGCTGACCGGCCCGGCCACCATGTCGACGGTGGTGATTTATGCCGAAAAAGCCAAGACCTTCCTGCAGCTGGGCACGCTGGTCGGCTACGGCCTGGTGATTGGCCTGGCAACCGCGCTGTGCTTTTCGCTGGCCGAGCCGATTTCGCGGGTGCTGGGCAAGACCGGCATCAATGTCATGACGCGGCTGATGGGCTTGATATTGGCCGCGCTGGCGGTCGAGGTGATGGCCGACGGTCTGGGCAAGCTGTTTCCCATTCTGCGGCATTGAGGTTTGTTCTCTGGCCAGATTCATGCTGCGGGCTTGGCTTGAACCCTGTGCCTGATTTGTGCTGGTTGGCTCTGCGTGGTTGGGCTGGCCGGGGGTTGCCCGGCGGCAAGTAACTTTCTTTTGGCTATCGCCAAAAGAAAGTCACCAAAGAAAAGGCGACCCGACTGTCTGGGTCCCTTCGCTGCGCTTCGGGCAACCTGTGATGAGCGGCAAAAGCCCAGCCAAACGGGACTTGCGGGAGCGGGTTCCGGGGACAGATTCCGGCGTTTCTGCATCAAAAGTGCCACTTCCGCATGACGAGGCTTCGCAAGCAGCTACTAAATTTGTAGCGGTTTTAGTTTAAATGCAGGCTGTTTGGCTGTTTGGCTGTTTGGCTGTTTGGCTGTTTGGCTGTTTGGCTGTTTGGCTGTTTGGATTTTTATCCCCGCCACTCCCGTTCTGGCTGGGCCTGTGATGCCTGAGAAAAATGGGATCAGGGCCGCGCGCTGTTTGAGCGCAACGCAGTGAAGCGAGTTTGCGCGGACCCCCATTTTTCTCAGGCAGCACAGGTTGCCCGAAGCGCAGCGTAGGGACCCGGACAGTCGGGTCGCCTTTCTTTTGCTTACTTTTCTTTGGCGAAGCAAAGAAAAGTGAGTTGCCGCCGGGCAACCCCCGGCCAGCCAATCCGCGAGAAGCCAACCCAGCAAGCACCAACAGCTACCGTTCCAATAGCAAGCAATTCAATCAACGCGCCGGCATCTGCCGCAGCCACGCATCCAGCTCGTCAATCGCCGCATCGGTGGCCGCCGTCAGGGCGCGCACGCCACCGGCCGCATCGGGACTGGTCGCCGGCCGCTGCACCGACAGCTTGCGCTGCGCAATCAGCCGTTCACCGGCGGGCGTGATCTCGACCAGCGTGGCATGCAGGCGAAGCAGGCCGACGCTGGCATCAGGCGCGCTGAACAGCTGGCTGAATTCTTCAAGTTCCAGGCGCAGCATCGGCAGATTGGCATTCTGGCTGCGGTTCAGCGCCACGCCTTCACGCGCATTGAGCACTATGCGCTGCTGGCTCAGGCGATCGCGCATGCGCTGGCGCAGCAGCTGCGCCGGCGGCATGGTCCAGCGCGCCTGCGAATAGGGGCGCAGCTGCTGGGCGTCAAGATAGCCCAGCCGGTAGAGCACCGCCTGGTTTTCCAGCGCGCCGCCCGAGGTGGCGATGTCGGCAATCGCCAGCGGCGACAAGGCGGGCACCGGGGGCGATGCCGCGACCTGCGTGGACAGCTCGCCCGGTCCGAAGTCGTAGGTCGTGGCGCGGGTCGGCTTGTCGATCACCGAGCACCCGGTGGCCAGCGCCAGCACACTTATCAAGCAAAAAAGCCGTTTTGCGCAATGCTGTCTGGCGCTGATAGCTACTGAATTAATAGCATTGAAAGAAAACTTGAAAGCCATCATGGTTGGTCTCCGTTGGCGTTAAAGCCGGTTTCGCCAGGCCCCGGCACGACCGGACCGTTGCCAAAGATCAGCGCTTGCGGGTTGTCATCGACGGCGTTCACGGTGCGGCGCAGCTGGCGCATGGTGCGCGCCGTTTCGTCGGCCACCTCGCCCAGCTTGGGCAGCGTGGCCGCGCTGAAGGTTTCCACCCCGGCCGCCAGCGCCGCGCCGCCGTCCTTGAGCCGGTCGAGCGGGCCGCCTTGTTCATTCAGGCGCCGCGCGGTCAGGCTGACCTCATCGGTCACGCTCTTGACCGAGCGCAGGGCGGCCTGCGCGTCCTTCGACAGCGCGGGCAGCGTCGCCACGGCCGGCTCCAGCGCCTTGGCCACGCGATTGATGCTGCCGGCGGCTTCGGCGAGCTGCGTGACGGCGGTGTTGATCGCCGCTTCGTTCTGCGCGGACAGCAGCTGGTTGATGCGCGTGGTTGCCTGCTCGGCCTGGTCGAAGATCACCCCGCCCTGCTTGAGCAGCTTGTCGATGCCGCCCTGCTTGAGCGGAATGCGCGGCGGATCGTCGTCGTTGGGCACCAGCCGCTGGCTGGAGCTGCCGTCGTCGTCGAGCTGGATGAAGCCCAGGCCGGTGACGCCCTGGGACGCCACGGTGGCAAAGGTCGAGCGCGTCACCGGCGCGGCCTCGTCAATCGACACGCGGATCAGCACATTGCCCTTGACCTTCTGGTCAAAACCGATGCGCTCGACCTTGCCGACGGCCACACCGCGATAGCGCACCGTGGCCTGCGGCTGCAGGCCGGAAACGGTCTCGGAGGTGCTCATCTCGTACAGGTTGCGCTCGGTGTTGTCGCGCGTGAGCCAGATGGCCAGCAATGCCAGCAGGGCGGTGACGAGCACCACGAACGCGCCGGCAATCAGCGCATGGGCTTTGTTTTCCATGATTGAAAAACCTTTCTAGATCGAAGGGGCGGTTGGTTGGTTCAGCAGCGCCATCGCCCGCTGGCCACGTTCGCCCAGGAAAAAGTCGTGAATGAAGGGATGCTCGAACGCCACCACCTTGCGCGGCACGTCGTTGATGATGACTTTTTGCGACGCCAGCACGGCAATGCGCGTGCTCAGCTCAAAAATCGTGTCCAGGTCGTGCGTGACCATCACCACCGTCAGCCCCATGCCTTGGTGCAGCGAGCGCAGCAGGGCGCAAAAGCTGTCGGCGCTTTCGGGGTCAAGTCCGGCGGTCGGCTCGTCGAGCAGCAACAGCGGCGGGTCCATGATCAGCGCACGCGCCAGCGCCACCCGCTTGATCATGCCGCCCGACAGGTCGCTCGGCATCTTTCCGGCCGCGTCAGCGGGCAAGCCGACCATCTGCAGTTTGACCATGGCCGCCTCGCGGATCAGCTCGGCGGGCAGGCAGTTGAGCTCGCGCAGCGGAAAAGCGATGTTCTCCAGCACGGTGAAGGCCGAGAACAGCGCGCCCTGCTGGAACAGCATGCCGACCCGGCTGGCCGCGCCGCGCTTGCCCAGTTCGGCGGCCGGCTTGCCGAGCACGGTGATCTCGCCCTGCGTCGGCGTTTCCAGCCCCAGCATCTGGCGCAGCAGCACCGTCTTGCCGGTGCCCGAGCCGCCAACCAGCGACAGCACCTCGCCGCGCTCGACCGTCAGGTCGAGGTCCTTGTGCACCACGGTTTTCTTGTCGCCGTGGGCAAACACCGTCCACAGCTTGCGGATTTCAACGACAGGTTCGGTCATGGCAGGTGCCTTTCAGCGGGGCAGGCCGCAAGCGGGCACCGGGGAGGCCCCCATCCCAGCCTTCCCCCAGCGGGGGAAGGAGCAAGAGCGGATACGGCGTGCCTCGAAAGACAGCCGAGGGAGGCAAGGCGCACACACCGCATTCCCTGCAAGCCAGGGCCGCAGGGCCGGCTTTGCCGGACTGCAGGCGCAGCGGCCCCCTCGGGGCTGAAGGCAGCGGCTCCGAGTCCGCCTGCGCGGGCTTGGACAGCCTGAAGATGCGCCGCCTCTGGCGGCGTGGCGCCCTGCAAGGGCAGCGAACCACGCGAAGCGGGGAGCGTGGGGGCCATCTAGATGCCCACGCTTTTGAACAAGACGGCGAACAGCGCATCGACCAGGATGACGACGGTGATCGACGTGACCACCGACGCCGTCGTGCCCTGCCCCAGGCTTTCGGTGTTGGGCTTGACGCGCAGGCCGTAATGGCAGCCGACCAGCGCGATCAGCAGGCCGAAGACGACCGACTTGGCCGTCGCCAGCGTCAGGTTGGACACGCTGACGGCCGCCGGCAGCGCGTTGATGAAGTAAGACGGCGTCACGCCCATCGACACATCAGCCGCCAGCATGCCGCCGAGCAAGGCGGCAATCGTGGTCCAGACGCTGATCAGCGGCATCACCACCGCCAGCGCAACGGCGCGCGGCATCACCAGCCGAAAGCCCTGCGCAATGCCCATGACGCGCATCGCGTCGAGTTCTTCGGTCACGCGCATCACGCCGATCTGCGCGGTGATGGCCGAGCCGCTGCGCCCGGCAATCAAAATGGCCGCGAGCACCGGCCCCAGTTCGCGGATCAGCGAAATGCCCAGGATGTTGACAATGAAGGCATCGGCGCCGAACTGGCGCAGCTGCTGCGAGATCAGGTAGGCCAGCACCACGCCGATCAAAAAACCCACCAGCGCCGTGATCGGCAGCGCGGTCGCGCCAAAATGGTAAAGATGGCCCGACAGGTCGCGCCACGGCCCCTGCTGCGGATGGCGGATCAGCCGCAGCAGATCGAGCAGCAGCTGGCCCAGCAGGCGCAGCATGCCCTTGACATGGCCAAGCAGTTCAAGCAGCCGCCCGCCGAGCATCAGCAGCGGTTCGGACCAGGGCGAGCGGCGTGGCGGCGCCAGGCCGACGGTGAATTTTTCCACCGTCTCCAGCATTTCCCGCTGTTCAGGCGCCAGTTGCAGGTCGGACGGCCAGCGATGGCGCCACGCCGTCCACACCACCTGCGCGCCCAGGTAGTCGAGTTTTTCAATGTCGTCCAGGCGCCACCGGGCAGGCGTGGCCGCGTTGGGCACCAAGCTGTCGAGCTGCGCGCTCAGCGCGTCCCAGGCGGGCGCCAGCGTCAGCCGGGCGGCGGTCCAGCTTCCCAGCAGGCGCACGACCCGGCCTTCAGGCAAGTCCTGAACTTCAAGGCGCGGCGGTGAGTCATCAAGGGGCATGCAGGCAACAGGGTGAAATGGCCACCGGAAGGCAAGGGAGATTCAACACAAAGGCAATCATGGTAACTGCTGAAAATGCAGAATCCCGGCGTACGGTCGAGATTCGCCATGGTCCTACAGGGGTTGGCGCCTGCCGGTGCGGCTGGTTGACCTTGGTCATCGGGCAGGCAAACGGGTAATCCCCGTGACGCAACACGGCCGGGTTTTGCCACAATGCAAGTCGAGCCCACCAGAACCTTATTTCATGCACGACCAGAACCTGACTTTCGACTACATCATCATCGGCGCGGGCACGGCCGGCTGCCTGCTGGCTAACCGGCTGAGCGCCGACGCGTCCAAGCGCGTGCTGCTGATCGAGGCCGGCCGCAAGGACGATTACCACTGGATTCACATTCCGGTCGGCTACCTGTACTGCATCGGCAACCCGCGCACCGACTGGCTGTTCAACACCGAGCCCGACGCGGGTCTGAACGGGCGCTCGCTGCGCTATCCGCGCGGCAAGACACTGGGCGGCTGCTCCAGCATCAACGGCATGATCTATATGCGCGGCCAGGCGCGCGACTACGACCGCTGGGCCGAGCTGCTAGGGGACAGCGACTGGACCTGGGACAACGCCCTGCCGCACTTCAAGCTGCACGAAGACCACTACAAGGGCGCCGACGCGCTGCACGGCGCGCGCGGCACGGCGCCGGCCCTGATGCAGGACAAGGCCCAGCCCTACCAGCAAATCCTGCGCCACCGCAACGCCGGCGGCGAATGGCGCGTGGAAAAGCAGCGCCTGCGCTGGGACGTGCTGGATGCATTTGCCGAGGCGGCGACCCAGGCCGGCATTCCCCAGACGCCGGACTTCAACCGGGGCAGCAACGAAGGCGTGGGCTATTTCGAGGTCAACCAGAAGAACGGCTGGCGCTGGAACACCGCCAAGGCCTTTTTGCGCCCGACCTGCCTGGGCCGGCCGAACTTTGAACTCTGGACCCACGCGCAAGTCAGCAAGCTGGTGATCGAGCAGCAAGGCGATGGCAGCCAGCGCTGCACCGGCGTGGAAGTCTGGACCGGCCAGGAGCGCGTCACGGCGCTGGCGACGCGCGACTCGGGCCCCATGGGCGAGGTGCTGCTGTGCGCGGGCAGCATCGGCTCGCCGCATATCCTGCAACTCTCTGGCATAGGCCCGGCGGCCCTGCTGCAGCAGCACGGCATTGCTGTGGTGCAGGATTTGCCCGGCGTGGGCGCCAACCTGCAGGACCATTTGCAGATCCGCTCGGTGTACAAGATCCGGGGCGACCAGGAGAGCCGGCGCTGGGGCCTGTCGCTCAACACCATGGCCAATTCGCTCTGGGGCAAGGCGCGCATCGGCATGGAATACGCGCTGCGCCGCACCGGGCCGATGAGCATGGCGCCGTCGCAGCTCGGCGCCTTCACGCGCTCATCGCCCGACCAGCCGTACCCGAACATCCAGTACCACGTCCAGCCGCTGTCGCTCGACGCGTTTGGCGAGCCGCTGCACAGCTTCAATGCCTTCACCGCCAGCGTGTGCAACCTGAACCCGACCAGCCGGGGCAGCGTTCGCCTGAAGACCGGCGCCTTTGCCGACGCGCCGGCCATTTCGCCCAATTACCTGAGCACGGCCGAGGACCGGCAGGTGGCGGCCGATTCGCTGCGCATCACGCGCAAGATCGTCAGCCAGGGCGCGCTGGCCAGATACCAGCCCGAGGAATTCAAGCCGGGCGTGCAGTTCCAGACCGACGAGGACCTGGCGCGGCTGGCCGGCGACATTGCCACGACGATTTTTCACCCGGTCGGCACGACGAAAATGGGCCGGGCCGACGACCCGATGGCGGTGGTCGATTCGCACCTGTGGGTGCGCGGCATTCGCGGCCTGCGCGTGGTCGATGCCGGCGTGATGCCGCTGATCACCAGCGGCAACACCAACTCGCCCACCTTGATGATTGCGGAAAAGGCGGCGCAGTGGATACAGGCCGGCGTCTAGGCGATGCAGGACGGTTGGCGGCGCAGCGTTGCCTGCCCGCTCAAGGTTGCCCACCGCTATTGCTCCGTAATTAATAGCTGCTTGCGCATGCCAGCCGTGCGCAATAGGCATTTTTGATGCTGAAAATCCGTTTTCACCTGAAATGAGCGCGCCTTAGCGCAGCCCCTTGATGTAGCGCGGTTCACTGGGCCGCAGCGTACCGCCCGCGCCGATCTGGCTGTCGCCAAACGCGCTGTCGCCGCCCGGCTCAAGCGGCAGCGCCGGCCGGGCGCCCAGCGCGCGGTCGTTGTACTCCCTGGCGGCATCCGACACCCGCTGGGCCAGCGGCCAGCGGCCGGTGGACCGGCGCGCCGGCAAAAGCCATTGCGGCCTCCAGCCTGTCGGCCAGCAGGCCCAGGTCGTCATGGCCGCCTTCGGCAGCTTTGTGATGCGCCAGGCGGATGATTTCAGCCGCATAGGCCGGGTTGCTGGCCAGCCATTCGGTGTCGGTCACGCGGCCGGTCTTGCGGCGCATCAGCACATGCAGGTGGGCGGCAATCGCCAGTTTTTCGTTCGAGGACATCGTCAATGCTCCTTATTGAAGGTCAGCCAGTCGGTCAGGTTCCCAGGCGCTCGGCATGCTGGTCGATGTCCAGGCCATCGCTTTCCGCCGTCTCGTCCACGCGCAGGCGCACGCACAGCGAGGTCAGCCACAAGAGCAGGCCGGTCATCACCAGGCTGTAGGCCATGACGCTGGCAACGCCGACGAACTGCACCAGCACGCTGCCTTCGACGCCTGAAATGGACTTGCTGGCAAACACGCCGGTGAGCAGCGAACCGACGATGCCGCCGACACCGTGCACGCCAAAGACATCGAGCGAATCGTCGGCCTTGAGCAGGCGCTTCAGGCCGGTGGCGCCCCAGTAACAGGCGACGCCGGCAACAACGCCAAAGACCACGGCAGAACCCGGCGACACATAACCGGCCGCCGGCGTGATGGCCACCAGCCCCGAGCACAGGCCCAGCAGCGAAGGGCGGCCGCGCGCCAGCCATTCGGCCGCCATCCACGACAGCGCGCCGGCCGAAGCGGTAATGTGCGTGACCGCCATGGCCAGCCCGGCCCGCCCGTCAGCCGCCACGGCGGAAGCGGCATTGAAGCCGAACCAGCCGACCCACAGCAAGCCCGCGCCGGCCATGGTCAGGCCCAGGTTGAAGGGCGAAAACGGTTCGACGCCATAGCCCCTGCGCGGCCCCAGCGCATAGGCGCAGACCAGCCCGGCCATGCCGGCGTTGACGTGCACCACCGATCCGCCGGCAAAATCCAGCGCGCCCAGGCGCGCCAGCCAGCCGTTCGGCTCCCAGACCCAGTGGGCAATCGGCGCATAAACCACGACCGTCCACAGCGACATGAAGATCAGCGTGGCCGAAAAGCGCATGCGCTCGACAAAGGCGCCGACCACCAGCGACGCCGTGATGATGGCAAAGCTGAGCTGGAACATGGCGTAGACCGACTCGGGAATGTTCGGCGCGATATGGCTGACCGCCACCATTTGCGCGTCCTTGAGGTAGTCCAGCCCGGAAAACCACATCCGCCCAGTGCCGCCGAGCACAGGGCCGAGCGTACCGCTGCCGGGGGTGAAGGCAATCGAATACCCGACAGCAAACCACAGCAGGCTGACGATCGCGCAGGTGGCTACCACGCAGGCCATGACATTGAGCACGCTCTTGCGCCGCACCATGCCGCCGTAAAACAGCGCAATGCCCGGCAGCGTCATGAGCAGCACCAGCGCGGTCGCGGTCATCATCCAGCCGGTGTCGGCGCTGTTGATGGTTTCAAGGCCGACCCGGCCCGGCTGCGTCAGGGGCGCGGCAGCGGCCGGCATGGCGCTGTCCTGCGCGCCCAGGGAAACGTCCGAAGGCGACTGGGCCCTAGCCGGTTGCGTGGCCAGGCCCATGCCCAGCCAGAAACACAAACTCAGCACAATCCATCGCATTGCATGTATGCAGGCCTGTCTTTCTTACCTAGATGTTTACAAAAATTTCAACGTAGTAACAAAAAACACGATCTGTGCCGGTTTGTACAAACCGGTAAAAACAGTGAAGAATCAGCGAGTGCGTGCATGAAAATGCGGTGATCGGCCCTACCGCCAGCGCTCCATGAGAGTGCTCACGACGATGCGCTTTGAGCGTTTCATCTGCGGGAAATCCCTGATGCACTGTCTCAGGGCACCCGTTACATTAAAAAACTTGCTGTCGAGCCTTGCTGCTCGCAATGCAGGGAGTTGAGGAGACATTTAAAAATAGAAAATACGGCATTGCAAAAAATGTTTGTTTGACCAAAAGCGCTGGCAACCCCGGCGCTTTTTTTCGTCCCGACCTTGCCATTCAGGCATCAAAAATGGCTTTTGCGCATGCTGCGCATGCGCCGATTGCTATAAATAACAGAGCAAAAAACCAGCCCGGCGGGTGCGACAATCGCCGCCATGGAATTGCTGCTTGTTTCGATGGCGTCGCTGCTGGCCGGTTTTGTGGACGCCATCGTCGGCGGCGGCGGCCTGATTCTGGTGCCGGCGTTGTTCGCCGTCTTTCCCACCACGCACCCGGCGACCTTGTTCGGCATCAACAAGGGCGCGTCGGTCTGGGGAACGGCGGTGGCCACGACCCAGTACGCGCGCCGCGTCCAGATGCGCTGGTCGGCGCTGCTGCCGGCGGCGGGGGCCGGGTTTTGCGGCTCGCTGGCGGGCGCCTGGCTGGTCACGGTGATCGACCCGGGCTTTCTGCGCAAGGTTCTCCCTTTTGTGCTGCTGGCCGTGCTGGCCTACACGCTAATCAAAAAGGACCTGGGCCGCCACCACACACCGCGTTTTTCCGGCCATGCCGAAACCCTGGCAGCCTGCTGCATCGGCTTGGTGCTGGGGTTTTACGACGGGTTTTTCGGTCCCGGCACGGGCAGCTTTTTCGTTTTTCTGTTCGTGCGCTGGCTGGGCTACGACTTTTTGAATGCGTCGGCGTCGGCCAAGCTGCTCAATACCGCAACCAACCTGGCGGCCCTGGGCCTGTTTGCCTGGAAGGGCCATGTCTGGTGGCATTTCGCGCTGACCATGGCCGTGGCCAATGTCGCGGGCAGCCTGCTGGGCACGCGCCTGGCGCTCAGGCACGGGGCGGGTTTCGTGCGGCTGGTGTTCATTGGCGTGGTCGGCGCGCTGATCCTGAAAACCGGTTTTGATGCTTTCCTGAAATAGCCTTGAGCGCACCGGCGGCCGGGTTGCGCGCAGGGTTGCGCGCAGGTTAAGGCGCGCTGTCTGGTGCAGGAATGACTGCAGAAGCCGGTCCGGCCGGCTTCTGGATGGCCTTGGCAGCCTTGACCGGTTTGGCGGGCTGGACAGCTTTGCCCTTGGCGCCGGCCGGTTCGGCCTTCTGAACGGCGGCGGCTTTTTGCGCTGCGGCCGACACCGTGGCGCCCGGCGTGTCGCCGACCAGCAGCGCATTCATGTCAAGGGCCAGGCGTGGCTTGCCAATCGGTGCCGCAGCCCGGCCCGTCTGCACCGCCAGCATGTCTTCCTCGCTCGGGTACTGGCCCAGCAGCACATAGTCAAACACCCTTCGGGCAATCGGCGCGGCCACGCCGCCGCCCCAGCCGGCATTTTCAACAATCACCGCCAAGGCAATCCTCGGGTTGTCGGCCGGCGCAAATGCCATGTACACCGCATGGTCGCGCTGGTGCTCTTCCAGCCGGGACTTGTTGTACTTGTCGTTCTTGCCAATGCTCACTGCCTGCGCCGTTCCGGTCTTGCCGCCAGACAGGTATTGCGCGCCGGCAAACACCTTGGTCGACGTCCCGCCCTGCGTCACGCCGACCAGCGCCTTGCGGATGATGGCCACGTGCTCGGGCTTGTAGCCCAGGTTGACCGGCGGGTCGGCCGGCAACGGATGCAGCGCGCGCGTCACCGTGTCCTGCGTGCCCATCACCAACCTGGGCTTGTGCTTGATGCCGTTGTTGGCCAGCGTCGCCGTGGCCTGCGCGAGCTGCAGCATGGTGAAGCTGTTGTAGCCCTGGCCGATGCCCAGCGAGATGGTTTCGCCGGCAAACCATTTCTGCTGCTCGGGCCGCTTGAAATAGCTGCGCTTCCAGGCCTGGTTGGGCAGCACGCCGCGCACCTCGCCGTTGATGTCGATGCCGGTGGGCTGGCCAAAGCCCAGCGGCGCCATGAAGTCGTGGATGCTTTCTACGCCCATCTCGTTGGCCAGCGTGTAGAAATACACATTGCTCGACTCGACAATCGCGCGGTTCATGTCCATGGCGCCGCCGCGCTCGTTTTCCGGGCTGCCGAAGCGGTGGCCGCCGAACATGAAGAAGCCCGGGTCGTTGATGATGGCGCTGGGCGAGCGCTTGCCGGTCTGCAGCGCGGCCATGGCCATGAAGGGCTTGTAGGTCGAGCCCGGCGGATAGGTGCCGCGCAATGCCCGGTTGAGCAGCGGCTTGTCGATCGACTCGTTGAGCGCCTGCCAGCTTTCCTGGTCGATGCCATCGACAAACAGGTTGGGGTCGAACGTGGGTTTGCTGACAAACGCCAGCACCTCGCCGTTTCTGGGGTCCAGCGCCACCAGCGCGCCGCGCCGCGCGCCGAACATGTCCTCGACCAGCTTTTGCAGGCCGATGTCCAGCGACAGCATCACGGTGTTGCCCGGCGTCGCCGGACTGCTCGCCAGCTTGCGCAGCGCGCGGCCGCCGGCAGACGTTTCCATCTGCTCGACGCCGGTCTGGCCGTGCAGCTGCTGCTCGAAGCTTTGCTCGACGCCGAGCTTGCCGATGTAGTCGGTGCCGCGGTAGTTGCCGTCTTCCTCGCGGTCCTCGATGGCGTCCTTTTCAGCCTGGTTGATGCGGCCGATGTAGCCCACGACATGGCTGCCCAGCTCGCCATAGGGATAGCTGCGAAACAGCCGGGCTTTGATGTCCACGCCCGGAAAGCTGAAGCGCCGCGCGGCAAAGCGCGCCACTTCCTCATCGCTCAGGCGGGTGCGCAGCGGAATCGACTCGAAGCTTTTCGATTCTTCGCGCAGGCGCTTGAAGCGGCGCTTGTCGCGCGGCTGGATATCGATCAGCTGCTCCAGCGCGGCGATGGTCTCGTCCAAGTCCGCGACCTTGGACGGCGTGATTTCCAGCGTGTAGGCCGAATAGTTGGATGCCAGCACGATGCCGTTGCGGTCCAGGATCAGGCCGCGATTCGGCACGATGGGAACAATCGCCGTGCGGTTGCTTTCAGCCTGCGCGCGCAGGTCTTCGTGGCGATGCACCTGCAGGTAGAACAATCTGGCCGCCACCAGCGAAAAGCACAGAAAAACCACCAGGCCGGCCACCAGCACCCGGACGCGAAACCGCGACAGCTCGGCTTCAACGTTTCTGAGTTCAGTCATGGGTTTGGGATTCGGCGTGGGTTAAAAAGTGCCGGGTGGCGCAATGGAAAAGCGGGAAAGTCGTTCACAAGGCAGAACGGGGTCATTAAAACAGGGGCATCTGATCAGTTGGGGACAGAGCTTGCCGCTGGCCTTCGGCTGGCGGGCTGCGGTCTGTCCCGCAAAGCCTCACAAGGGTCGGTTTTCATCGCGGTCTGGCGTTCGCAATTGCGGCACCAGCAGCAGCACGCTCGCCACCGGCCACAGCAGCGCTTCGGCCAGCGGCGCGACCCCCATGATCCAGCCCGGAAAAATGCCGCCGCCGAGCAGCCGCAGGATCAATTCGACGGCATGCGCCGCCGCAAACAGCGGCAGCACCTGCAAGGCCTGCAGCGGCACCTTGAACCACAGCAGCCGGCGCTGGATCATGGAGGCGAAAAAGCTCAGCGCAACATAGGAAAAGGCATGCTGCCCCAGCAAGGAAGTCTGGTGCACATCCATCGCCAGGCCGAACATGAAGGCGATGCCGATGCCCACCCTGAGCGGCTGGTGCACGCCCCAGAACACCAGCACCAGCGCCAGGAAATCAGGCATCCACGGCACCCGGCCCAGCGGCAGCATGTTGAGCAGCAGGGCCGCCACCAGGCTGCTCCAGATGAACACCGGATTGGCGGGCAGCAGCAGTTGCTGGCCGGAGCGCATGATCATTTGGCATACCCCCTTCGGGCAGGCACGGCCGGCGCGGTGCTGGAAGATGGCAGCGCCAGGTCCGCCGTGACCGGCTGGACGACGATGACATGCCGCGCGCCGTTGGTGAGCGCCTGCGGCACGCAGTAGATCTTGGAAAACGCCGATTCGGCCCGATGCTCGACGCGGCTGACCCGGGCCACCGGCAGGCCGGGCGGGTAGACGCCGTCCACGCCGCTGGTGGTCAGCAGGTCGCCTTCCTGGACATCGGCATTGCTGCCCATGAAGCGCAGCTCCATGCCGCTGCCGCCCACCGTCGGATCGCCATAGGCCACGCTGCGCGCGCCAGTGCGCACATTGAGCACCGGAATCGCCAATTCGGCATCGACCACCAGCGTGACCTCGCTGACCAGCGGATGCACCCGCGTCACCTGCCCCAGCACGCCGGACTCGTCAAGCACCGGCGAGCCCAGCGCGACCTGCTGCGTCTGCCCCTTGTCGATGATGACCTTGCGGGTATAGGGATCGGCGGCGTCGTACACCACCTCGGCCGCGGTGGCCGGCGTGGCAAGCTGCTCCTTGAGATCGAGCAGCTTGCGCAGGCGGTTGTTTTCCTGCATCAACAGTTCGACCTGGCCGGCGCGCAGCGACTGCAGCGCCAGCTTTTCCCGGGCCTGGGCACTTTCGGACTGCGCCTGGCCCAGGTCGGTGAAATAGCTGCTGGCGCTGCGCACCGCATGGACCGGCTGCAGGGCCAGCCACTGCACCGGGAACAGGGCGGTGGCAATGGCGGCGCGGATTGGCTGGGTGACGTTGAAGCGCGCATCGGCCACCATCAGGAACAGCGACAGCGCGCCAAAAAAAATCAGCTTGGAAAATACCGACGGCCCCTGGTTGAAAAAGGGCGGCAGGGATCTGTCGAGGGTTCCTAGAGCCATGGTGCGTGGTCAGGCAGGTCCGGCTTCAATGCGACACCGGACTGGCCCGAGGGATGGCGTGGTGAAAAAGGCTTATTCCGTGGTGAAGATCGAGCCCATGCGGTCCATGCGCTCCAGCGCAATGCCGCAGCCGCGCACCACGCAGGTCAGCGGGTCTTCGGCGACCAGCACCGGCAGGCCGGTTTCCTCGGCCAGCAGGCGGTCCAGGTCTCTCAAGAGCGCGCCGCCGCCGGTCAGCATCATGCCCCGGTCGGAAATGTCGGCGCCAAGTTCGGGCGGCGTCTGCTCCAGCGCGTTCTTCACGGCCGAGACGATCTGGTTGAGCGGGTCGGTCAGGGCTTCGAGAATTTCGTTGCTGGAGATGGTGAAGCTTCGCGGCACGCCTTCGGACAGGTTGCGACCCTTGACTTCCATTTCCTTGACTTCGGAGCCCGGAAAGGCCGAGCCGATGGTCTTCTTGATCACTTCAGCCGTCGGCTCGCCGATCAGCATGCCGTAGTTGCGGCGGATGTAGTTGATGATGGCCTCGTCGAAACGGTCGCCGCCGACGCGCACGCTGCCTTTGTAGACCATGCCGCCCAGCGAGATCACGCCGACTTCGGTGGTGCCGCCGCCGATATCGACCACCATCGAGCCGCTGGCCTCGGATACCGGCAGGCCGGCGCCCAGCGCGGCGGCCATGGGTTCCTCGATCAGATAGACAGCAGCAGCGCCAGCCGCTTCGGCCGCGTCCTTGATGGCGCGGCGCTCGACCTGGGTGGAACCGCAGGGCACGCAGATGATGATGCGCGGGCTCGGCGTGAGCAGACGGCGCGGATGCACCATCTTGATGAACTGCTTGATCATCTGCTCGGTGATGACGAAGTCGGCGATCACGCCATCCTTCATCGGGCGGATCGCCTCGATGTTGCCGGGCACCTTGCCCAGCATGGCTTTGGCTTCGCGGCCAACCGCCTGAATCACCTTTTTGCCATGCGGACCGCCTTCGTGGCGGATCGCGACCACCGACGGCTCATCCAGCACAATACCCTTGTTGCGCGCAAAAATCAGGGTATTGGCGGTACCGAGATCAATCGCCAGGTCGGTGGAAAAGTACCGACGGTATGCTTCAAACATGTTCAGGAATCCGGTTGGGGCATGGGCAAACTTCGTTGCCGCATCGCCTTTTATTATTAATCAGCAGTGAAAAGGGAGGACGTAGGAGATCAGGTTGCGCAACCTGTTTGAAGCGTCTAAAAAGCACCTAAAGGGTGGATCAGGCCTTGAATTCACGCCAAAGGCGGGATAATAACGCATCCACCCGATTCGGCGTGGCACAATGCCCCGTTTTTTTGGCGTTACAGCTGGTTTCAATTGCTGTTTCCGCGTCCTGTTCAAGGCGACTTTTCCCTTCTTTTGCACTACTTCACAAGCGCTTATGGTATTGACATTTAAAGACATAGAACGCGTGGCCAATCTGGCGCGGCTTGAACTCCGGCTTGATGAAACCGAGCGCACGCTGAGCCAGCTCAACGGCTTTTTTGCCCTGGTCGAGCAGATGGAGGCGGTCAATACCGACGGCGTGGAGCCGCTGGCGCACCCGGCAGCGCTGCTTGGCGAGGTCGCCCTGCGCCTGCGCGACGACATCGCCAGCGAACCCAACCAGCGCGAGGCCAGCCAGGTCAGCGCCCCGGCCGTCGAGCGCGGCCTGTTCCTTGTGCCGAAAGTGATCGAATGAGCAGCCTTTCTTCCAGCCCCCTGAACCTTGACCTGCACGACCTCGGCGTGACGCAGCTCGCCGCCCAACTGGCCGCAGGCAGCATCTCCAGCGTTGAAGTCACGCAGCATTTCCTGAACCGCATCGGGCAACACGCCAGCCTGGGCGCCTTCCTGTCCACCAATGCCGACGTGTCGCTGGCGCAGGCTAGAGCCGCCGACGCGCGGCTGGCTCTAGGGGAGCGCACGCCTTTGCTGGGCGTGCCGCTGGCGCACAAGGATGTGTTTGTCACGCGCGACTTTCCGACCACCGCCGGCTCGAAGATGCTGGCCAACTACCGCAGCCCTTTTGACGCCACCGTCGTCAGCCGGCTGGGCGTTGGCGCAGGCGGGGCCGGCATGGTCACGCTGGGCAAGCTCAACTGCGACGAGTTCGCCATGGGTTCCGGCAACGAAAACAGCGCCTACCAAAAAGTGCAGAACCCCTGGGACTTGAGCCGCGTGCCCGGCGGTTCCTCGGGCGGCTCGGCCGCAGCCGTGGCAGCGCGCCTCGTGCCAGCCGCCACCGGCACCGACACCGGCGGCTCGATTCGCCAGCCCGCGTCGCTGACCGGCATCACCGGCATCAAGCCGACCTACGGCCGCTGCTCGCGCTACGGCATGGTGGCGTTTGCCTCCAGCCTGGACCAGGCCGGCCCGATGGCACGCAGCGCGCTCGACTGCGCGCTGCTGCTCTCCGCCATGGCCGGACCCGACCCTGACCGCGATTCGACCTCGCTGGACCTGCCCGCCGTCAATTACGCTACTGATTTAATAGCTACTCCCACAGACGGAACAAGCGCAAAGCCCCTAAAAGGCTTGAGAATCGGCCTGCCGACGCAGTTTTTCGGCGCAGGCTGCGCGCCCGACGTGCTGGCCGCCGTGCGCGCGGCGCTGGCCGAGTTTGAAAAGCTGGGCGCCACGCTGGTCGATGTCAGCCTGCCGCTGACGGAATTGTCGATTCCGGTCTATTACGTGATTGCCCCGGCCGAGGCCAGCAGCAACCTGAGCCGCTTCGACGGCGTGCGCTACGGCCATCGCGCCAGCCACTACACCGACCTGAACGACATGTATAAGAAGTCGCGCAGCGAAGGCTTCGGCGACGAAGCCACGCGCCGCATCATGATTGGCACCTACGTCCTGTCGCACGGCTACTACGACGCCTACTACCTCAAGGCGCAAAAAATCCGCCGCCTGATCGCGCAGGATTTCCAGACCGCTTTCGCGCAATGCGACGTGATTGCCGGGCCGGTCTCGCCGACCGTCGCCTGGAAGATCGGCGAAAAATCGAACGACCCGGTGGCGAACTACCTGGCCGACATCTACACCCTGTCGTCGAGCCTAGCCGGCCTGCCCGGCATGAGTGTTCCGGCCGGTTTTGGCGCGGGCGGCATGCCGGTCGGCCTGCAGCTGATCGGCAACTATTTCAAGGAAGCGCAGCTGCTGGGCGCGGCGCACCAGTTCCAGCTGGCGACCGACTGGCACCAGAAAGCACCGAAGGCATCCGCATGAGCAAAACCACAAAATCCCTGCTGGACAAATTGGTAAATGGCTACGAAGTCGTCATCGGCTTTGAAACCCACACCCAGCTGACGACGAAATCGAAAATCTTCAGCCGCGCCTCGACCGCCTTTGGCGCCGAGCCCAACACCCAGGCCTCGGCCGTGGACTTCGCCCTGCCCGGCGCGCTGCCGGTGATGAACAAGGGGGCGGTGCAGCGCGCCATCGAGTTCGGCCTGGCGGTGAACGCGCACATTGCCGAGCAAAGCGTGTTCGCCCGCAAGAATTACTTCTATCCCGACCTGCCCAAGGGCTACCAAATCAGCCAGTTCGAGATTCCGGTCGTGCAGGGCGGCGTGGTCGAGTTTTTCCTCGACGGCGAGAAAAAATCCGTGCGCCTGGTGCGCGCCCACCTTGAAGAAGACGCTGGCAAGTCGCTGCATGAAGACTTCATCGGCCAAAGCGGCATTGACCTAAACCGCGCCGGCACGCCGCTGCTGGAAATCGTCACCGAGCCCGACATGCGCTCGACCGCCGAGGCGGTGGCCTATGCGAAAGAGCTGCACAAGATCGTCACCTGGATCGGCATTTGCGACGGCAACATGCAGGAAGGCAGCTTTCGCTGCGACGCCAACGTGTCGGTCAGGAAACCCGGCGAGCCGCTGGGAACGCGCCGCGAGATCAAGAACCTCAACAGCTTCAAGTTCATGCAGCAGGCCATGGACTACGAGGTGCGCTGGCAGATCGAGCAGATCGAGGACGGCCACGCCATCCAGCAGGCCACCGTGCTGTTTGACCCGGATACGGGCGAGACGCGCAGCATGCGCAGCAAGGAAGACGCCGCCGATTACCGCTACTTCCCTGACCCGGACTTGCCGCCGCTGGTGATTGGCCGGGACTGGGTGGAAAAGACCCGCTCGGAAATGTCGGAACTGCCGCGCGTGATGGCGGCGCGCTTCATCGCCGACTACGGACTGAGCGAGTACGACGCCGGCCAGTTGACGCAGAGCAAGGCCACGGCGGCTTATTTTGAAGCGGTGGCGAGCGCCAGCGGGCAAGCCAAGCTGGCCAGCAACTGGGTGATGGGCGAATTGTCGCGCCGCCTCAATGCTGAGGAAAAATCGATTGAGGCGTCCAGCGTCAATGCAGGCCAGCTGGCTTCGCTGATTGGCCGAATCGCCGATGGCACAGTGTCCAACAATGCGGCCCGCCAGGTGTTTGACGCCCTCTGGACCGGCGAAGGCCAGGACGTAGACGCCTTGATTGACGCAAAGGGCCTCAAGCAGATGAGCGATACCGGCGAACTCGAAGCCATCATCGACGACGTGCTAGCGGCAAACGCCAAGAACGTCGAGGAAGTGCGCGCTGGCAATGCCAAAGCGTTCAACGCGCTGGTCGGCCAGGCCATGAAGGCGACCAAGGGCAAGGCCAATCCGGCGCAGGTGAATGAATTGCTGAAGAAAAAGCTGGCTTGACCGGCCGCTTTCCGTTCGCCAAGATGCTATCGAAAATGTAGCCACTTACGCTCGCCAGCAAAGCGTAAACAGGCAATTTGGCTTAAAAAATCAGTTCGTGACGGTCCGGGAAACGCCAACGCCGCTTTAGGCTGGCGGACTCACCAGCGCCCACAGTTGCTTGAGCTTGGCCAGCTCTTCATCAAAGCGCTGGTTGACGCGCTTTTTTTCCCGTTCCTGCTCGGCAATGAACTTTTGCTGGACGGCGACGCTGTCCTCGTTTTCTTCCAGCCTGCGCTTGAGCGATGCGGGCGCCTTGGACGGGTCCTTGACGTAAAACTCCAGTTCGCCGCCCAGGGACTTGCGCTGGTCGGCCAGTTCGCCGCGCCGCTTGTTTGATGCCTTGATGACTTCATCGATCTGCAGCAGCGCGGCCGCGCGTTCGCGGTCATGCACCGCCGGCGTCGGATAGCGCAGCAGCAGCGCCTTGTCGCGGCGCCGCTCCTCGGCGTCCCGGGCGCGCAACCCGGCCGCCCGCCTGTCTTTTTCATCCTGCGCAGCCTGTTCATGCGCGGTCAGTGAAGGGCCAACCTGGTGCTTGACCATGCCGGACGGCGACAGCGCGCGCTGGGTGCGGTCAGTGCATTCGGCGATCGGCCGGTCTGCGGTGAGGGTGCGGCCTTTCGCATCCACGCAGGAATAGATGTCCTGCGCCGCCGCAGCGCCGCCCAGCAAGAAAACCAGGGCTGCGAGAGCGGGCGTGAGCAGTGAGGACGGGCGCAATGTGGTTTCTTCTTCAGTTGACGCCGTAGCGTTCACGGTAGGCCAGAACCGACTGGTAATGGTCTTGCAACTGCCGTGCCTCGGCGCTTTCGCCGCCAGCGGCACCACTGCGCTGCAAGTCCAGATACTGCAGCAAGTCGCTCAGCCGCGCAATGGCGCAAACCTGCAAACCGAGTTGGCGCGTGACATATTGCACCGCGCTGTGCTCGACGTCCACGCCATTTTCTGTGGCCTTTTCCTGGCGGTCCAGCGCAATCGCCACCGCATGCGGCGTGGCGCCGGCCGCCTGGATCAGCGCAATCGACTCGCGCACGGCGGTGCCGGCGGACATTACGTCATCGACGATCAGCACCCGGCCCTTGAGCGGTGCGCCGACCAGCGTGCCGCCTTCGCCGTGGTCCTTGGCTTCCTTGCGGTTGTAGGCAAACGGCAGGTTGCGCCCCAGCCGCGCCAGCTCGATGGCCACGGCGGCGGCCAGCGGAATGCCCTTGTAAGCCGGGCCGAAGATCATGTCGAAGGCCAGGCTGCTCCGCGCTTCTTCGGCCAGCAGCGCGCGCGCATAAAATTGCGCCAGCCGGCCGAGCTTGGCGCCGTCGTCAAACAGGCCGGCGTTGAAAAAGTAGGGACTCATGCGGCCGGCCTTGGTCTTGAACTGGCCGAAGCGCAGCACCCCCGATTCGACGGCGAACTGCACGAATTCCTGCGCCAGGGTGCTGCCTGCCGGCGTTTCCCCGTCCTGATGGTCTGCCCGCCCTGTTGTCGTATTCATTGAAAATCCCATGTTCACGCTATGTTTAGATTAACCAGCCTCAACCTCAACGGCATCCGTTCCGCCGCCACCAAGGGCCTTCAGGAATGGATGGTCCAGTCCCTGCCGGATTGTATTTGCGTGCAAGAGCTCAAGGCGCAGGCGGCCGACCTGAGCGGGCGCTTTGAAGAAATCGCCGGGCACAAGGGTTATTTTCAGTTTGCCGAGAAAAAAGGCTATTCAGGCGTCGGCATCTACACCCGCCACGAACCGAGCGACGTGATCGTCGGCTATGGCTCGACCGAGTTCGAGGCTGAAGGCCGCTATGTCGAACTGCGCTTTGACCGGCCCGGCCGCGCGCACAGCCCCAAACTGTCGATCATCAGCTGCTACTTTCCCAGCGGCTCGTCGGGCGAGGAGCGCCAGGCGGCCAAGTTCCGCTTCCTGGCCGAGTTGTTCCCGCACTTGGCGGCCTTGAAACAGTGCGGCGGCACCCCGCGCGAATTCGTGCTGTGCGGCGACATCAACATCGCGCACCAGGAAATCGACCTGAAGAACTTCAAGGGCAACCGCAAGAACAGTGGCTTTCTGCCAGAGGAACGCGCCTGGATGACCGGTCTATTGACCCCCACGCTCCCCACTGCGTGTGGTTCGCTGCCCTTGCAGGGCGCCACGCCGCCGGAGGCGGCGCATCTGCAGGCTGTCCAAGCCCGCGCAGGCGGGCTCGGAGCCGCAGCCTTCAGCCCCGAGGGGGCCGCTGCGCCTGCGGCCCGGCAAAGCCGGTTCCGCAGCCACGGCTTGCAAGAGACTTCTATAACCGTCGCCGTTGCACCTGCAACTGCCCTGGACAGTCCTGCAAAGGGTGGGGGCCTGGTCGATGTCTACCGCCAACTGCACCCGGCCACCACCGGCGACGCCTACACCTGGTGGAGCAACCGGGGCCAGGCTTATGCCAAGAACGTCGGCTGGCGGCTGGACTACCAGCTGGCGACACCGGGCTTTGGCGCCACCGCCCGCTCGGCGGCGATTCACAAGGAGCAGCGTTTCAGCGACCATGCGCCGCTGACGATTGATTACGACTGGACGCTTTGAACGCGCGCAGGCCTGGCGTCAGACAGCTTGCAGGCTTTCGGCATCTTCAGGGCAGAAGGCGACAAGGCGACAAGGTGACAAGGTGACAAGGTGACAAACACCATCACCATCTCCGCCTTGCGCTGCAAGAACTCCACCGCATGCGCCGTGAGGTGGACAAACACCCGTTCGCCGGACTTCTTGCGGTGACGCACCACGCCCCTGTCGCGGTGGTCGTCCTGCGGGCCGTGCATGAGCGCCTGCAGGCGTGAAAGGTCCTCGGCCGGGACAGATCGGTCAGCTTCATCAACAGCAACGCTTCACGCGAATAGCCGTAAAACACGGCGGTGGTGTCATTCGCGGCGACGGATTCCAGGGTCTGGCGGTCATGCGCCCACCGCAGTGCATGTCAATGAAACAAGTGTTGCGGTGCCTTTCAAACACCGCAACTGCGGGCTTGACTATTCCAGATTGCCTGGGCGCACAGCCCTGATCGCGGAAGTTTGATGCGACAGTTTGACGGGTTGGCCGCTTATGCCGCAGCTGCGCTCTTGGTGCGGAAAATCACTTCCCCGTCAGGCACGCGCACCACGCGCACTTCCGTTTGCAGCGGCCGGGTCACGCTCTTGGCCGCAACTGCCACGGCAAGCGAAGAATTGTCGTAAAGATGGTCAAAGTCAATCGAAAGCAACAAATTGCTGGTAAGCGTACCGCTGCTTTCAATTTTGAATTTTGGAGAGGACATGAGGAACCCTTGTCTTAATAGTTATGTGCCTGACCCGTGGCCATCAGGACTTAAGCCGCCGCCGCCGGTCCGAAACCAGCACATTGACACGGCACGCTGACTTTACAAAAAGCATAGCCGCCAGATGACGCAAATTTTAGGTAAATAGCACCGCCAGAACATCCCCACAACAAGGTATAAAAAGGTTTTACTTGGCAACAAAAAGTAATATTTAACGCAGTAACACCGCCGGATTTCCTCAAAAAAAGGTTGCTGAAAGCGCCTCTGGGAAAGTGAATAGCCGCCCCCCGCGCAAGGGGTGCGCGCCCTGCCGGGGTTGGCAAGGCGTCAGATTTTCTGTCCGGCTTCGTCCACCGGGCTTTTGGAGATACTGCAGCGCTGAGCCCCTGAAAGGAATAAAGCCATGCACATCCTCTGGACCTATCTGCGGCCGCACCGCGCGCTTGCGGCGCTCGCCTTGCTGCTGGCCGCCATCAGCCAGGTGCTGGCGCTGGTCGATCCGATCATCTTCGGCAGGATCATCGACGACTACGCCATCGGCCGCGCCGGCAAGACCGAGGAAGAACTGGTGTCAGGCGTGCTGTCGCTGCTCGGGCTGGCGGTGGGCGTGGCCGTGCTGTCGCGGCTGGCCAAAACGCTGCAGGAGTATGCGACGCGGCTGCTGGTGCAGAAGTTCGGCACGCAGATCTTCAACGACGGGCTGCGCCAGGTGCTGCGGCTGAAGTACCAGGAATTTGAGGACCTGCGCAGCGGCGAAACGCTGTCGCTGCTGCAAAAGGTGCGTGCCGACAGCGAGCGCTTCATCAACGCCTTCATCAACACTTTTTTTGCAGCCATCGTGGGCATCGGTTTCCTGAGCTGGTATTCGGTCACCCGGCACTGGCTGCTGGTGCCGGTGTTCCTGGTCGGCGTGCTGCTGATGGGCGGGCTGACCGGGCTGCTGAGCCGCGAGATCAAGACCCAGCAGCGCTCCATCGTGCGCGAAACCAACCGCAACTCGGGCTTCATCACCGAATCGCTGCGCAATATCGAGCTGATCAAGAGCCTGGGCCTGACCTTTCCCGAGATTCGGCGGCTGCAGGCGCAGACGATGAAAATCTTTGCGCTGGAGATGAAGAAAGTCAGGCGTATCCGGCTGTTGTCCTTCTTGCAGGGAAGCACGCTGAGCCTGCTCAAGCTGGCGATCTTGTTTGCCCTGCTGTGGCTGATCTTTCGCGACGTGCTGAGCACCGGCGAGCTGATCGCGATGCAGTTCATCTCGGTGGCGATTTTTGCGCCGCTGCAGGAACTGGGCAATGTGATCGTCGCCTATCGAGAGGTCGAGACGTCGCTGCTGAACTTTGACGCGCTGATGAAAAAGCCGGTCGAGCGCCGGCCCGAGTCGCCGGTCAAGACCGGACCGATCACGTCGGTGCGCTTTACCGATGTCAGCTTTCGCCACAAGGGCGCCGCCGACAACGCGCTGGAGTCTCTGTCGTTTTCGGCCGGGCTGGGCGACACCATCGCGTTTGTCGGCCCGTCGGGTTCGGGCAAGTCCACCCTGGTCAAGCTGCTGGTCGGCCTGTATTCGCCGGCCAGCGGCCAGGTGTTCTACAACGGCATTTCGACCCGCGACCTGCGCTACAACGAGGTGCGCCGGCAAATCGGCTTTGTCACGCAGGAAACGCACCTGTTTGCCGGCACGCTGCGCGAGAACCTCCAGTTCGTCAAACCCGACGCGACCGACGCGGAAATCATCGCCGCGATGGAGCAGGCCTCGTGCGCCTACCTGCTGGACAAGTCGCCCGAGGGGCTGGACCTGATCATTGGCGAGATGGGCATGAAGCTGTCGGGCGGCGAAAAGCAGCGGCTGTCGATTGCCCGGGCCTTGATCCGCCATCCGCGCCTGTTGATTTTTGACGAGGCCACGTCGGCGCTCGATTCGATCACCGAAGAGCAGATCACCCGCACGGTGCGCCAGCTGTCGGCCAGCAGCAGCCGCATCACGCTCCTGATTGCGCACCGCCTCTCGACCATCATGCATGCCAACACCATCTTCGTGCTGGAAAAAGGCGGCATCGTGGAAAGCGGCAGCCATGCGGAACTGCTCGACGCCAAGGGCCTGTACTACGCGATGTGGCGCCAGCAGATCGGCGAACGGCCGAGCCGGCACGCTGCGGTGGCGTCAATCGACGCCTAGCCGCTACTACTGCGCCATGCGCACGCGGCGCGCGGCTTCCTCGGCGCTGGCGTCGTCGATCTCGCGCAGCACGCCGCGCACATCGACTGGCCCGGTCTTGCGCTTGAAATGGCCAGTCAGCAGCGTGTCGGGATACAGCACGCCGCGCTGGTACAAGTCCCACATCTCGTTGCCGTAGTCGATGGTCAAGAGGTCTGGCGCGAAACGGCCAAAGAAGTTGCGCAGGTTGGCGACGTCGCGCAGCAGCATGCGGCTGGCGTGGTTGTTGCCGGCGGCGTCCACCGCCTGTGGCAGGTCGATGATGACCGGGCCGTCCTCGGCCAGCAGGATGTTGAACTCGGACAGGTCGCCGTGGACGATGCCGGCGCACAGCATGCGGATGACTTCGGTGATCAGGCTCGCATGGTGCCGGCGCGCCTGCTCGGGCGTGAAGTCCACGTCGTTCAGGCGCGGCGCGGCGTCGCCGTTCGCGTCGGTCACCAGTTCCATCAGCAGCACGCCGTCGCAAAAGTTGTAGGGCTGGGGCACGCGCACGCCGGCATCGGCCAGTTTGTACAGGGCATCGACCTCGGCGCTTTGCCAGGCGGCCTCGCTGGCCTGCCGGCCGAACTTCGTGCCCTTGGCCATGGCCCGCGCCTGGCGGCTGTTCTTGACCTTGCGGTTCTCGGTGTAGTCAACCGCCTGGCGAAAGCTGCGCTGGTCGGCTTCCTTGTAGATCTTGGCGCAGCGGGTTTCATCGCCGCAGCGAACGACATAAACCATCGCTTCCTTGCCGCTCATGAGCTGGCGGACAACGCTGTCAATCAGGCCCTCTTCAACGAGGGACTGGAGTCTTGGAGGTGCTTTCATGAGCGCCATTGTCCCCTGCCCGGCCGCTGGTTCCACCCCGCACTAGACGACTGGTCTAATTTTATGTATGATCAGCCACATGAGTCACGATCACCTAGACGTCAAACAGCACATCCTCGATACCGGCAGGGCCATCATTCTGGGCAAGGGGTTCACGGCCGTTGGCCTGAACGAGATCTTGTCTGCCGCGCGGGTTCCCAAGGGCTCGTTCTACCATTACTTCAAATCCAAGGAATCGTTTGGCGAAGCGCTGGTGGACAGCTATGTGACAGATTACCTGACGCATATTGACGCCCTGCTCCAGCCCGATGGCTCCCCGGCCGCCGAGCGCCTGATGCGCTACTGGAACAGCTGGATGACGACCGGCGAAAGCGAGAGTGCGCAATGCAACTGCCTGGTCGTGAAACTGAGCGGCGAGGTGTCGGACATGTCCGAGGCGATGCGCGTGGCCTTGCTGCGCGGCACCAACCTGATCGTTGAACGGCTCGGCAACTGCATCCTGGAAGGGCTGGCCGACGGCTCGCTGTCCGGAGAGTTCGACGCGCATCACACCGCGCTGACGCTGTACGAGCTGTGGCTGGGCGCTGCCCTGCTGACCAAACTGCGGCGCGAGCGCAGCGCACTGGATGCGGCCATGAGGTCCACCCTGGGTTTGTTGAATCTGCCGCGCCGGCTCACGGCCTGAGCGCCTCTTTCAATCTTCGGTTCCCCCAACCTTTCCCCGCCCGTACAGGATGCCCAGGCATCCACCTTGCGAGCGGATTTTTTGTAACCCATCATTAGCCGACCGGTCTATTTAAAAAAGAACCCCATGAAAAATTTCGAGTTTTACAACCCCACCAAAATTGTCTTCGGTCCCGACAAGGTCGCCGAGCTGGCCAATCTGGTCCCGGCAGCGGCCCGGGTGCTGATTCTTTTCGGCGGCGCCAGCGCCCAGAAAACCGGCACGCTGGACGAGGTCAAGGCGGCGCTCGGTTCGCGCGTGGTGCACGAATTCGGTGGCATCGAGCCGAATCCGACCTATGAAACGCTGATGAAGGCGGTCGAGCAGGTCAAGCTCGAAAAGATCGATTTCCTGCTGGCCGTGGGCGGTGGCTCGGTCATTGACGGCGCCAAGTTCGTCGCGGCCGCAGCCTGTTTTGACGGCGAGCCGTGGGACATCCTGCTCAAGGGCGGCAGCCTGGTGAATCAAGCTCTGCCGTTCGGCACGGTGCTGACCCTGCCCGCCACCGGTTCCGAAATGAACAGCGGCTCGGTCGTCACGCGCAAGGCCACGCACACCAAGCTGGCCTTCATGAGCCGCCATGTCTTTCCGCAGTTCTCGGTGCTGGACCCGACCAAGACCTACACCCTGCCTACGAAGCAGATCGCCAACGGCATTGCCGACGCGTTCGTGCACACCGTCGAGCAGTACCTGACCTACCCGGTGCAGGCGCTGGCGCAGGACCGCTTCGCCGAAGGGCTGCTGCAGACGCTGATTGAAATCGCGCCCAAGGCCCTGGCCGAGCCCGAGGACTACGACACCCGCGCCAACCTGATGTGGACCGCCACGCTGGCGCTCAATGGCCTGATCGGCGCCGGCGTGCCGCAGGACTGGGCGACCCACATGATCGGCCACGAGCTGACCGCCCTGTACGGCATCGACCACGCGCGCACGCTGGCCATCGTGCTGCCGTCGCTGCTCAAGGTGAAGCGCGAAACCAAGCGCGCCAAGCTGCTGCAGTATGCCGAGCGCGTCTGGCACATCACCAGCGGCACCGATGACGAGCGGATTGACGCAGCCATTGAGCGCACCCGCGCGTTTTTCGAAAGCCTGGGCATTCAAACGCAGCTGTCCGGCTACGCGCTGGGCCAGGAAGCCGTCGATGCGGTGGTCGCCCAGCTCGAAGCGCACGGCATGACCGCGCTTGGCGAGCACAAGGACATCAGCCTGGAAGTCAGCCGCGCCATTTTGCAGGCGGCGCTGTAAGGCAAGCACATCACCCGGGCGCCTGCGGGCTTGATGTTCGCAGGCCACCGGCCTCACGGCTGGCAGATCAAAACCCGGTCTTATTTTTTTAAACCCATTACCCCAAGAAACCCATGCTGAAAAAACTGCTTTCCCCCTTGAAAATCGGCGATCAAACCATTCCCAACCGCGTGGTCATGGCGCCGCTGACCCGCTCGCGGGCCGGCCAGCCCGGTGACATTCCGAATGCGCTCAATGCCGAGTACTACACCCAGCGCGCCACGGCCGGTTTGATCGTCACCGAAGCCTCACAGATTTCCCGCCAAGGCCAGGGCTACGCGCTGACGCCCGGCATCTATACCGACGCCCAGGAAACCGGCTGGAAAAAGGTTGTGCAGGCGGTGCATGCTGAAGACGGCCATATCGCGCTGCAGCTCTGGCATGTCGGCCGCATCTCGCATTCGCTGCTGCAGGAAAATGGCGCGGCACCGGTCGCGCCTTCAGCGCTGATTGCAAAAGGCGCCCAGTGCTTCGTGATCCAGCCCGACGGCAAGGCCGAAAACGTGCCGACCGAAACGCCGCGCGCGCTGGCGACCGAAGAGCTGCCTGGCATCGTGGACCAGTACCGCCAGGCCGCCAGGCGCGGCAAGCGGGCCGGTTTTGACTTTCTGGAACTGCATGCGGCCAACGGCTATCTGCTGCACCAGTTCCTGTCCACCAACAGCAACCAGCGCACCGACGCCTACGGCGGCAGCCTGGAAAACCGCGCCCGCCTGACGCTCGAAGCGCTCGATGCCATCATCCAGGTGGTGGGCGCCGGTCAGGTCGGCGTGCGGCTGTCACCGCACTTTGCCGCGCACGACATCGCCGATGCCGAAGCCGAGGCCAGCGCCCTGTACCTGGCCAAAGCCTTCAGCGAACGCGGCGTTGCCTACCTGCATATCGCCGAGCCCGACTGGGCCGGCGGCCCGGAATTGACCGATGCCTTCCGCGCGCAACTCCGCGCGGCCTTTAACGGCGCGTTGATTTTTTGCGGTGGCTACACGGCTGCCGATGCCGAGGCACTGATTGCGCAAGGCACTGCCGATGCCGTGGCATTCGGCCGGCCGTTCATTGCCAATGCCGATCTGGTCGAGCGTTTCCGCCAGGGCGCCGAACTCAATACCCCTGACCGCACGACGTTTTACGGCGGCGGCGCGCACGGTTACACCGACTACCCGACACTGGACTTGCAGCCGGCCTAAGGCATGGGCGCTTTCAAGCGTGCTATTAAAAATATAGCTGCTTGCGCCCGTCGCGCTTGCGCAAAAGCACTTTTTGATTGATAAAAGATGCTGGACAGCCATTTGGCTGATGTTGAACGCTCATCCCCTGCCGCGGCTGCGGCAGGGACGGCACCAGAAAGAATGGACATTCCATGAAAATCCTAATGGTTCTCACCTCGCACGACCAGCTCGGCAACACCGGTAAAAAGACCGGTTTCTGGCTGGAAGAGTTTGCCGCGCCCTTCTATGCGTTCAAGGACGCGGGCGCCGACGTCACGCTGGTCTCGCCCCAAGGCGGCCAGCCGCCGCTGGACCCGGTAAGCGACGAGGCCGACGCGCAGACCGATGCCACGCGCCGCTTCAAGGCCGACCCCGTAGCGCAGGCCGCGCTGGCCCACACCGGCAAACTGTCGGAAGCATCGGGCGACAGCTTTGACGCACTGTTTTACCCTGGCGGCCACGGCCCGCTGTGGGACTTGGCCGAAGATCTTGACTCGATCAAGCTGATCGAATCCATGGCGGCGGCCGGCAAAATCGTTTGCGCCGTGTGCCATGCGCCGGGCGTGCTGCGCCACGCCAAGGCTGCCGACGGCCAGCCGCTGGTGCAAGGCAAAAACGTCACCGGCTTCACCAATACCGAAGAAGCGGCGGTCCAGCTGACCGATATCGTGCCTTTCCTGGTCGAAGACGTGCTGGTGAAAAACGGCGGCCAGTACAGCAAAGGCGACGACTGGGCGCCCTATGTCGTCACCGACGGCAAGCTGATCACCGGCCAGAACCCGGCGTCGTCAGAGCCTGCGGCGCAGGCCGTGCTGCACCAGCTCAAGGGCGAATAGTCAAGCATTGGCCCCACGGACTCGCAGCCTGACGACCGACGGCCGGCCAGGCCGTCCCGGGGTTCAATTGTTCATCTGTCAACCGAAACAAAAAGGAAACCATGGCCTACCAAAGCACCAACCCTTTCGACGGAAAAGTCCTTCAAACCTTCGAGCAGATCAGCGACGCGCAGCTTGAGGAAAAGCTCAGCCAAGCGTCCAGCTGTTTTGAAGACGACTGGCGCGGCAAAAGCTTTGCCGAGCGTTCCGCCGTGCTGGCGCGCGCCGCCGCCATTTTGCGCGAACGCCCGCAGGAGTTTGCCGAGCTGATCACGCTGGAAATGGGCAAGCTGCTGCCGCAAAGCCTGGGCGAAGTCGCCCTGAGCGCGGCCATCCTCGACTACTACGCCGAAAACGCCGAGCGTTTCCTGGCACCCGAAAAGCTGAGCACGCCCCGGGGCGAGGCCATGGTTGAAAGCAGCCCCATCGGCGTGCTGTTCGGCGTCGAGCCGTGGAACTACCCGTACTACCAGATCGCCCGTTTTGCCGCGCCCAACCTGATGGCCGGCAACGTGGTCATGGTCAAGCATTCCTCCAGCGTGCCGCAGTGCGCTCTAGCCTGGGAACGGCTGATGCAGGAAGCCGGCGCACCGCTTGGCGCCTACACCAACCTGTTCATCTCCAAGGACCAGGTCGCGCAGGTGATTGACGATGTGCGCATCCGCGCCGTGGCGCTGACCGGCAGCGAAGCCGCCGGCGCCGTGGTCGCCGCGCGGGCCGGGCAGAACCTGAAGAAGACGACGATGGAACTCGGCGGCAGCGACGCCTTCATCGTGCTCGACGACGCCGACCTCGACAAGGCAGTCAAGCATGCCGTCAGCGGCCGCATGGGCAATTCGGGCCAGGCCTGCACCGCGTCCAAGCGTTTCATTGTGGTTGAGTCGATGGCCGACAGTTTCCTGGAGAAATTCCAGGCCGCGCTGGAAAACTTCAAGCCCGGCGATCCGATGGACAAGCAAACCACGCTGGCGCCGTTGTCGTCAATCGAAGCACTGAAGAACCTGCTCGTCCAGGTGGACGAGGCGGTAGCCGGCGGCGCGCGCGTGCTGACCGGCGGCGAGCGCATCAAGGGCCACGCAGGCGCCTTCATGCAGCCGACCATCCTGACCGACATCGACAAGGGCAATCCGGCCTACCACCAGGAGTTCTTTGGCCCGGTGGCGCTGTTCTTCCGCGTGGCCGACGAGGATGCGGCCGTGGCGCTGGCCAACGACTCGCCGTTCGGCCTGGGCGGCTCGGTGTTCACGCAGGACATCGAGCGCGGCAAGCGGCTGGCGCGGCGCATCGACACCGGCATGGTGTTCATCAACTCGGGCGCCTCGTCGTCACCGGAACTGCCGTTCGGCGGCGTGAAGAATTCAGGCTATGGCCGCGAACTCTCAAGCGCGGGCATCCAGGAATTCGTCAACAAGAAGCTGATCCGTGTGAGTTGAAAAGCCTTTTATTGCTATTGAAATAATAGCATTTTCGGCAAGATAGAAAAGCGCAACAGCCACATTTCGCTGAAATTTTGGCGGCTGTGCCTTCGCTTGGACTGGAACCGAAGCTATTGGCCCGCTGGCCAGTGGCTCGGTGGCCAGGCCAGCATTTCAAGGTGTTCAATCACCTGAAAAAGCGAACCTGGTTTTTGATCCCGGGATTGTCCCGGTTGGGCGCGCCATTGCCATGGGATTGAAAAACCTCGGCAAACATGGGCGCGAGCAAGTTGTTGCCGTACTCGCTCAAATGGTTGTCGTCGTAGTAGAGCGGCCGTCCGTTTTTGACACTGAGGCAGCGACCATTCGGGCAAAGATAGGGCAAGGGGTCAAGGATCTTCACGCCGCACTGGTCGCGCGCGGCATCCTGCGCGGCCCAGATGAAGGCGTTGCGCTGGTGGTAGTCGGCCAGGGAAACCGAGATTTCCTTGTGCTGGCCGAATAACATGGCACGTGACATGGCCTTGGGCACCTCAACTCCCATCTCCGGAATGGGTCGGACCAAATAAACACGGTGATCCTTGGCCAGCCGACAGGCCATTTGCGAAATTGCGTTTGCGTATTCTTTGAGAAATTCGGGCTCTGAGTTCAGGTAGGGACGAGATAGATATACCCAGGGCCCATTGATGAGTTTGGGACTTCCATTCTCTCCGATGGCGTACAAGCCATGAAGGTTGACCATGACCAGCGGGATGTCACGCGGCACATTTTTCAACTGCTGCATCATCCATTCGTTGTAGCCGCCACAGTTCCTTTCTGGCCACCGGCTGGTCACTTTTTCAAGCGTAGGACACCCAGAGTAAGACCACTCCATGACACCCATTCCGGCGTCCTGGGCGTTGGCGGTCACCGCAGAAACAAGGGCATTTGCGTGGCTGTCGCCCATCACAATGGCGCCTAGACGACTTCCGCCGTGCATACAGGAGGGCGAGACCGATCCAGTGGCAACCCAGCATTCGTTTCGCCGGGGATTTATGTCCAGCGCGCCTTGATGCATGCGTTCAATCTCCGGCGAAAACCGTCCAGGCACGCCCTCTTTCACGCGAACCCCAACCCCCGGCGCCGCCACGGCCACCGCAGTTCCCAGCAACGCCATTGCTCCCCAGCCCATCCGAAGCCGACCCAAATGAACCCGGGCCGGTGTTTCCACCAGCCGGTAAGACAGATCACCCAGGATAAGCGTCAAAATGAGCCCGGCAGCGATCGCCTTCGAGTCGTCCCGCCACTCCAGATAGGTCAGCGCCACCACGATCGGCCAGTGCCAGAGGTACAGTGAATACGAGCGTGTGCCCAGCCACTGCGCGAAAGGGTTCCCGGTCCATGCCGAAACAGATCGGGCGGCCAGCAGTACGGCGGCCGTGCCCAGCACCGGCACCAGCGCACGCCAGCCCGGCCAGGGCGATGAGGCGTCAAAGCCGGCGAATGACCCCATCACCAGGGCAATGCCTGCCACTTCGAGCGCAGTGCGCTGTCGCGCCGTCAGCGCCCAGCGGTTTGCCAGCAAACAAGCCAGGCCGCCAGCCAGCATTTCCCAGGCGCGCGTGGGCAGCAGGTAAAAAGCCGCCGTGGGCCGCAGCGACGTTGCCGCCACTGTCAAGGCAAGCGAGGCTAGCAAGCCCGCAGCCATCACCACGATCAGGGGACGTCGTCCGGGGCGCCACTTCCACATGACCAGCAACACCAGCGGCAGCAGCAGGTAAAACGGCCACTCCACTGCCAGCGACCAGGTGTGCAGCAGCCATTTTTCATGCGAAGCCGCGTCAAAGTAACCCGCCTCAAGCCAGAACTTGATGTTGGAGAGAAAAGCCAGGCTGAACACTGCCTGGCTGCCCAGCAGCTTGTACTCAACGGGCAGCAACACCCACCAGCCCAGCGCCAGCAGCACCGCACACAGCACGATCAGCGCGGGAAGAATGCGGCGCGCCCTTGCCAGGTAGAAAGCGAGAATGGAAAATCCCCCGCGCTCCAGACCGCTGACCACGATGCCGGTCATCAAAAAGCCCGAAATCACGAAAAACACATCGACCCCGACAAAGCCGCCGCGAAAGCCAGGGATGCCAAAGTGATAAAAAGTGACCGCCGCGACGGCCCAGGCCCGCAAGCCATTGATGTCGCTTCGAAAACCGGGGGGCGGTGCTGGCGTTCTGAATCACAGGTTCATCCTGGTTTGCAGGCGTTGCCAAATCACTCGCGTCTCAAGCGTGAAGCTGCAAAGAACACGCAGCGCAGCCGAGGTTCGAGGGTCAGGGCGGTGGCCATAAAGCGGTTTTGCGCCTGTCAATAAGCCGCAGTGTCTTTGAAGACAAGGCGTATCGTTTTTAAAATAATGATCATGTCCAGCAGCAGCGACCATTTGCGCAAATAGTCCAGGTCAAAATCAACGCGGGCCTGCATTTTTTCCAGCTTGTCGGTTTCTCCGCGCAAGCCGTTCACCTGCGCCCAGCCAGTAATGCCGGGCCGGACCTTGTGCCGGACCATGTAGCCCTTGATCAGCGTGCGGTACATCTCGTTGTGCGCAACCGCATGGGGACGCGGACCCACAATGCTCATGCGGCCTTGCAGCACATTGATGAATTGCGGCAGTTCATCAAGCGAGCTCTTGCGCAAAAATGCCCCGACCGGGGTAATGCGTGAATCGTTTTTGGTGGCCTGCTTGACCGTGCCGCCGTCTTCGGTAACGACCATGGTGCGGAATTTATAAACGACGATCTGCTCGCCATCAAGCCCATAACGCCGCTGCCTGAAAATGACGGGGCCGGGCGAAGTGGCCTTGACGACCACGGCAATCAGCAGCAGCAAGGGGAAAATCATCAGCAGGATCAGCGTCGAAAATACGATGTCGCTCCCACGCTTGAGAAAATCCCTGAAACCCCTGAACGGCGTGTCACACACCGAGATGACATCGACGCCACACAACGACTGGCTTCGGCCCTGGATCAGGTCGGTGATGAACATGTCGGGAACAAAGTAAATCGAACAGGTCGTGTCTTTCAGGCTGTCCAGGATTTCCAGGATTCTGGGCTGGGCGGTCATGGGCAATGACAGGTAAACGGACTGGACACGGTGTTTTTTGACATAGGCGGTCAGGTTCTCGATTTTCCCGAGCACCCGGTAGCGCTCTTGCCGGCTGATGCGGTCCACGCTCCGGTCTTCAAAAAATCCAAGGAATGCCGTGCCGGCATAGGGGGCGAGTTCGACTTTTCTGGCAAGGGCAAGGCCCTGTTTGTTCATGCCGACAATCACCATCCTGCGCGATAGCACTTGAACCCTGAACAACCCGGGCGCTACTGCGCGACCCACCAGCTGCGCGCTGGCCAGGGAAAGCGGAGCAGCCCAGAACCAGTTGAGAATCACGTCACTGGAAAAATACCGTGTGTAATAGGCGGAAAAATCACCCATTTTGAAAATCAAGGCAATGCAGCACCAGAAAAATATGATGCTCATTGTGTTTTTCTTGAGCAATGACTTGAAGTGCATGGAACACAGGACTGAGAGCAAAAATACCGCGCCAGACAGGCCGAGGTAGGCCGGGCGCAGCGATCCTTCAAAATAAAATACCAGCAACCATAATGGAAATACCAGTATCAGCGCCATGAAACCGCCTTCAGCGACCTCGGCAAGGCAATTGCCTGCCGGCCTGTTCCATGTATTTTCTTCGTTGCCTTCCAGATAAACAGGTTTTGTGAGCATGAAGGTTACCTATTATTTTTAAAAGAAATCGAAGCTGGATGCAGTTGTTTTGTTTGGAAATTTTCTCAAGCTATCCTTGCCGGGGCAGCACGCATACCAGAGAAGCTTTTCAGAATTTTTGGATAAACAATGATTTCAACAACATAGGCAAATGCCACCATTGCCACCATTGCCGCCATATAGGCCGAAAACTCAAGCGTCTTGTTTTTCATGAATTCAAAATAATGCGCGTTCGCCACAAAATAATAATGACTTATATAAACCACATAGGAGATGGGTGCAAAGAAAAGAAACGGCTTCACGATTTTGTCGAACCCTATCCAGCCCGATGCCTTCCACAAAATGGCTGTGGTCACGATCATCAGGGCTGAAAAATGGTCCCTCATTTCCAGCAGCGGATGGACGCCGGGTCCGGGCAGGGCTCCGACCATCGATGCGCGGTAAGCGCCAAAACCGCACACCAGCAAAACCGCAAAAACGCCAGACAAGGGCATGGCGAGTGTTCTTAAACTGATCACTTCCCTGTTTATATACTTGTTCGACAGCACGACGCCCAGCCACCAGATACTCATGTACATCAGCAGCCTTGGCACAAACACGGGAAAGTACAAATAGATGATGGCTGAAACGATTGACAAGCCCATCACCAGTCCGTCCTTCCCGCGATTGGAAGCAACATGCTTTTGCACCTGGAAATAAACCATGTAAAACCACCACTCGTATGACAGCGACCATAAAGGCGAGTTGTGCATATACGGGTCAACGACGACATTGGGCTTGAGGTCGCTGATGTCCTGCAGCATCATCAGGTTCAGCAATAACTCCCGGGGATGCGCATTGACGATTTCACCAGCGCCATAGCATTCCATGGCATAGCCCAAGGCCATGACAATCAGGAGCGGTATATAAATACGCGTGGCGCGCTTGAAAAAATAGGTGCGGAAGGTTTTGTCTTTGCCCTTGACAAATGAATAATTGATGACGAACCCGGACAGCAGAAAAAACAAGATAACGGCTTCTTCGCCAAACCTGAAAAGAAAGGCGATATTGAGCCCAAACAGCATGACGCTGTTTGATACTGAATGGTGAATAACGACATACAGCGCGGCCAGGCCTCTTAATGCATCAAGTTTTTCTAGTTTTGACATGGCGTTTACCAGGAAGCCTCAGGGAATGTCTGCACAAGCCGTTTGCCTGAACGGCTGGGCGCATGGCGGCATGCGCGCTTACACCTGCTCGACAGCGTGTCCGTGGGCTTCGGTCAGGCCCTGCTCAAACCGCTGCAGCACGGATTCACGGTCAATTTGCTGCACGGCGTGCTGCCTGCCGGCCTGGCCCAGCTGTTCGCGCCATGCGCGATTCGCTGCCAGTTCAAGAACTGCGCTGGTCATGGCGGCCGGGTCTTCAGGCGGTACCACGATGCCGCACAGCTGAACCACGTTGGCAAGCTCCGTGCCGGCAAGCGCAGTCGCCACCACCGGCCGGGCGCTGGCCAGCATCCCGGTCAGCTTGCTGGGCATGACCAGGTCGGCTGCGCCCGCCCGTTGGGGCATGAGATGGATGTCGGCCATGGCCAACAGATCGGGCAGCCGCGCAGCAGGCTGCAGGTCCATGAAGCGCACATTGGCAATGCCTTCGCATTGCGCCACCAGCTCAGCCCTGCCCACGCCGTTGCCGCAAAAGACAAACCACAGCCGGTCGTGGCCATGGCGCTGTTCGGCGCACGATTTCGCCACCTGGGCCATGATTTCCAGGCCCTGCTTGCGCCCCATGTTGCCTGAATAGAGCGCCACCACTGCGCCCGGCGGAATGCCCAGTTCATCGCGGTAAGCCTGTCCGCTGGCAGAAATGAACGAGCCCACATCGACCCAGTTGGGAAACGCCACCAGCCGCTGGGCATCGACGCCCTTGGACAGCGCGCGCTCCAGCATCCGCTGCGACACCGTCGATACCACATCGAAACGCCGCATCAGCCAGTGCTCGGCGGCAAGCACCACGCGCTTGAGCGTCTTGCCCTTGAGCAAGCCCAAGTCGAATGCCGCATCGACTTCGTAATCGGAAATGTGCAGCCAGGCGCGCGCCCCCGACAGCCGCGCCACCGCCCAGGCCGTGGGCGCGCAAAACAGCGGCGGCTCCACCACCCACACGGCATCGGGCAGCCACAGCATCTGGCGCAGCATCACTGGCAAGCTGCTCAGCGCAAAGCTGGCCAGGTGCAGCACGCGCTTGATGCCTCCCGGACGCGCCGGCACCCATAAGGGGCATCGCCACACATCTGCACCTTGCCAGCGCTCGCGCCGCCATGACCTGCCTGAGTAGCCGGCGCTGACCTTCCAGTCCGGGTAATACGGCGGCGCCGTGACCACCCGCACCTCATGGCCGCGCGCCGCCAGCCAGGCGGTCATCTCGCCGGTGTACTTGCCGATGCCCGTAAGTTCGGGCGCGAAATTGATGCAGTAGATAAGGATTTTCACAGGCAGGGACGACGATCGTCGCGGTTAGAGTCTGTTAAAAAACGAAGCTCAATTCAAGCGTCAATAAATACGCTGGCGGAATCAGCTGGAAACCGTAGCCTGGTGTGTCTCATTCTTCATGCTGGGTTCAAGCGCCTTCATTTCACGCACCTTCAGGACAATCATGTATTCATAGATGGAGCGCAGCAAGGCATAGGTAAACCCGGCCCGGCCATCGAGAAAACCGCGTTTGAAGATGTACAAAAGCACAAACATCAATACCGGCCGCAGCGGTGCCCGGTAATACATTTCTTTCTGGTGAAATCGCCGTTCATTGATGCTTTTTGAAAAAAACGCCTTCCAGACGCTAAAGCTGGCGCGGCTGTTGGTGTTGAGGACGATCTGGGCCGCCTCCGATGAACTGGCGCGGTTGTGCCTGTCAAACCAGTTGCTCATGCCCTTGCTGAAAGGAAAATGATTGAAATGCTCGTTGATTTCACCAACCGGGCCATCAACGACGGTTATTGAATTGACCAGTCGCTCGTAATGCACTTTTTCATGCAGAAAAAGCCGGATATTGAAAGGCGATGGCGTCACATGCTTGATCCAGGTGCCCAGGAAGTGGTCATGCCGGTGAATCCGGAACGCGACAGCATCTCCGGGCGATGCAATGGCCGATTCGACCGCCTTGACCAGCGCGGGCGTCATGCGTTCATCGGCATCAATCAGGTAAATCCATGGGTGCTTAAACTGAATGGTTTGCAGCGCCCAGTTGCGGTGTCCGGCCTCGTCGCCGCCATAAGGCAGTTTGTTGTCGCCATAACTGCGCTCGATGACATGGGCGCCAAACTGCCTGGCAATCGCCACGGTGGCATCGGTGCTGCCCGAATCGAACACATGAATATCGTCCGACCACGCAACACTTTGCAGGCAGGCCAGGATGTCAAGCTGTTCATTCTTGGTATGGACAAGGATGGAGATGGCGGGCATTGAAAACTCCTCTAGTGGTGAAATGCGCCGACTCGGTTGGCGCGGCAAATACTGTGGGCATTCAAGCCAAGCGGCCTGAACCCTGCCTGTGCGGCGGTTTTTGCAGTGTTCAGATGACGGCGCGGGACGGAAAAACGTCCGGCTGTGCGGACATGTCGTTCCAGTTGATGAAGGAAACGTGCCGCTTGCGTGCTTGCTCTGCAAAAGCCAGGCAGGCCAGCCGTTCCTGGTTTCGCCAGGCTTCACTGTGCCGCGGGCTTCCCGGATGAAAACCCACTTCCAGCACACCGCTCAGGGGCCGCGCCAGTATTTTCTCGATCCATTGGGGATCGTTGGCGTTCGTGCCCATGAAGAAATGCGGCGTCGTCACGAAATGATGCATGATTCTTCGCCGCCAGAAGGCGCCCATCCAGTAGGTTGGGCTGTTGAAGGGTTTGACGGTGTACTGGTTCTGCACATTCCTGACCTTGGAAATGCCGTACCGGGGAAGCGTTTTGGCCAGCGCCGCGACAAAGGGCTTGAACTTGTGCAGGTGGCCATGCGAATCCACATGGCTGATCGGGATGCCACTGTCAACGACACGTTCGATTTGCGCAGAAATTTCTGTGCATATCTGCTCGACTGGAATGCGTCCCAAAAGCGCCATCAGCCGCAATTGGTGCGAAGGGCGAAAAGCCCCGTCGTTGCCGACCAGCGCAGGAATCAGGCGGGAATCGGCAATGGGCGATTCCACTGTGTCGCGGACAAATGTCAAATGAACGCCGAAGGCATGCTGGGGATTTTCCCGGGCGAACCTGAAGGCCAGCTCCGTGGCCGGCATCTTCGGCATGATCGTGGCGCTGGTGAGCGCGCCCGCCCTGAAGCAGTCAATGGTTGCCAGGGTGCTGTCTTGGTCGTAGCCAAAATCATCGGCATTGACAATGATGGCCTGCAAGGGTTTTGCCATGGGGTTCCTGATGTTTTGATTGCAATACGCTGAGCTGCCTTCATGCGTCAATCACGGGTCGTTGACGCACCGCCACGGCAGGATTGCCTTTGTAGATGGTCCAGGCTTGCAGGTGATCGAAGGCAACGCCCCTGGCCGCCAGAATCGCGCCGTCTCCTGCAACCACGCCTGGCCCCACAAACGCATCGGCGCAAATCCAGGCACGCCGCCCAATCGTGATGGGTTGCGCGGTCAGCGGAAATTCCGGCGTCCGGAAATCATGGGTGCCGGTGCACAGGTAGCTTCCCTGGGAAACGTTGGCATGCTCGCCCAGCTTGATGGGGGCAATGTTGTAGCACCTGACACCCGGCCCCAGCGAGCCGTAGTCCTCGATGGTCAGGTTCCAGGGCGCCCAGATGTCCACGTTCGGGTAAACCGCCGCCCGCCACGACACCCTGGCGCCAAACAGGCGCAACACCAGCACCCGCCAGCGGTGCAAAGGCGGCGGCGTCCAGCGGGCGGCCAACAGCCAGGCCAGCTTCCACGCCACCCTTTTCACCCTGTTTTTCAAGGTGAAGGTGGGGCCGCTGTAACCTTTTCGATGCGGGATGACATCAAACTGGCCCGCTTCGGGGGTGGCGCGCAAAGGCTTGGAAGACATCAGCATCACGCATGCTCCATGACAATTTCCACCAGCCGCTCGGCCGCGCGCTGGATGTGGAACCGCCGCGCAAAACATTGGCTGGCCCGTTCGGCCATTTGCGCATACGCCGGGGCATCGAGCGCCAGCCATCGCCGCAGGCTGCGCTCGGTGCCCGCCACGGTGTCTTCGTCGATAAAGCCGGCGTCATCCGATTCGATTTCACGCCAGATGTTGACCTGGTTGCTGATCAGGACAGGCTTGCCGCAGGCCAGGGCCTCGGCCACCACGATGCCAAAATTTTCCTGGTGTGAAGGCAGGCAAAACAGTTCGGCCGCATAAAAGGCGCCCCATTTGTCGTCGCCCTGCAGCATGCCGGGCCAGCTGATGCGGTCGGCAATGCCCAGTTTTTCTGCCTGTGCCTTCAGGTCGGCCGTCCAGCCGGTCTGGTCGGGTCCGGCCATGACCAGGTGCAGGCGTTCGTCCCGGTCGGCCACCCGGGCAAAGGCGTCAACCAGCAGGTCACAGCCCTTTTTTTCATGGATACGGCTCAGGAACAGGGCAATCCGCTTGCCTTGCAAATGCGGGTGGTTTGCCAGGAACTTTTGCGCCAGTTCGCGGCCATTGGCCGGCGGGGTGGACGTGCCAAAAGCAGTCACCGCCTCCTTGACGCGGTACAGCCAGAAAGACTGCCGTGCCAGCAGCCGCTCTTCCTCACAGGTGAAAATCACCGCCCGCGCATCGCGCAATACGCGGTATTCGCCCCAGGGCCAGTAGAGCCACTTTTTGAGGTGCTTGAGCGGATAGGTGCGCTTGAACCAGGGGTCCAGCATGCCGTGCGAAAAAACAAAATACGGCACCTTGCTTTCCGCCAGCGCCTGCTGCACGGCCAGGCCGTTGTATTGCCACAGGCCATTGACAATCACGGCGTCAAAGCGCGTGGCATTGCGGCGCAGCCAGGGCACCAGGCTGGGCGTGTAGGCATAACCCAGATGCGAAGGCCCGAGCGCATGCACCGTCGGCATGCCGTCTGCCGCATGGTCGGGCGCATCGGGGGCGTCGCAGCAGACAATTTCCACGCTCACGCCCAATTCCTTCAAGGGCTCGCAAAGCTGCCTGACGCTTTCAATCGGACCGCCGTCCCGGGGATTCGTGGAAGAGATGACCTGAAGGAGTTTCATGGGAGGGCGGCGCCAGGCGAATGGCGCGGAAAGATTCAAAAAGGGCACGGTTGGCCTAATTTCAGCAAGGCAGGCGGCTTATGACGCTACAAAATCAATAGCTGTTGATGCCCGCCACTGTTGCGTGAAAGGCGATTTTTGCTTTGAAAAAAGGTGTTTTGGCTTGTCTAGCATGCCAATGGCACCACGCCACATTGGCGCGAATGAGGCAGCCAATGGTTTATGCTACTGAATTCATAGCTACTTGCGAATGCCAGACGTGCGCAAGAGGCCTATTTGATGCTTAAATTTTGTGGGCTGGCGAAAACGAAGACGCTCTGCAAAAAGCTCAAGCCCGGGTTTTTCCAAGCGCTTGCCGATAAATTCGCTCATAGGCATTGAGCGTTTGCTCGGCATCGAACTGGGCGACCTGCCGGTAGCCCAATTGCCGGCGGCTGCTGGTTTCATCAAGCGTGACCTGGAGTATTTCCACCACGCGGGCAGCGGCTTGTTCGGCCCATGCTTGGGCACCATGCGCGGGCATGGCAGGAATGTAGAACGCGGCATCGCCGCCCACTTCCGTCATGGGCGCCTCGCCAGTGGTCAGCACTGGGCAGCCACAGGCCATGGCCTCGGCAATCGGCCAGCCAAAGCCTTCGGCCAAGCTGGGAAACACCATCAAGCGCGCCGCCGAATACGCAGCGCAAACCTGTTTGTTCGACAGACCGGAAACAAACCGGACCTTGCCTTTTCCCTCCACGCGCTGGGCCAGCGCTTTCAAGTCGGCCGTGGGTTCGGTTCCCACCAGCCACAGCGGCAAGGGATTTTGGGCTTGCCGCGCATAGGCGTGATAAATCTCCAGCACGCCTTGGCGATTTTTGTACCATTCGTTTCCACCCACATGAAGCAGGAAGCCCTGCGGCGGCGGCACCAGCCCGGCAGGCAGCAGTTCAGCCAGCGCTTCGGCCGCGCTCATGCGCCGAAACGGATAGTTCAGCCCGTTGTAAATCACCTCCGACACGTCAGGCTGGTGCGGCAAAAAACGCTGCAACTGGCGGCGCGTGTTGTCGGACACTGACACAAAATAGCTTCCCTGGCTGAACCCGCGCCGGATCAGCGCCTGGTATTGGCGCCCGGCCCAGCCTGTCGGGTTTTGCGCAAACTCTCCCAGCGCCGAGCGCAGCGCCATGAAGTCATGCACATGGATCACATGCGGCCTGCACGCCACCAGGGGAACCCACGGCCCCAAGGCCTGGTCGCCAAAAACGAACAAGGTATCGGCCGCAAGCCGGCGAAGGCGCCAGCGCACCTGCAGCGGAAAAAGCATGAACTGGTCAATGTAGCCCAGCCACTTTTTCAGGCGCGCCGGTGCGGGAAAACTGTAGGCCAGAGGCCTGGCCGTCCAGGTATCGACTTCATGGCCCCGTGCCCGCATGCCTTCGGCAATCATTTTTGCAAAGCGCGGCATGCTTTGTGAGTTGAGAAAATCAGGATGGACGAACTGAACAATATGCATGGTCTATTTCACAATTCATCTTCACAGGCAAAACTAGCGAAAATCCGCAGCAAGGCTTGTTGGTTGCAATAATTGAATTGATCGCGTTTGCAATTCCGACATAAGGACCGCTCGGCACATATCTTCATGGCCGCGCTGGGACACCCTGACCCGCGTCATGCCGGCGCTGCGAACTGACTCACGCCATGCATCGTCGTCAAGAAGCCGGCGGCATTGCCTGGCGCATTCTTCTGCGTTGCTCCAAAACACTGCTTCGACGCCATCGACGTAAAGTTCCATATGCTCGCTTGTGCGTTCAGCACATAGAACGCCTCCTGCATAGGGAATCTCCATGGAACGGGTGGTATGCAAATCACGGTTGCCTTTGGACAGCATGCCCAAGCACACTTTGGCACCCTGAATGGCTGCAACGTAATCACGCCCGCCGAGATTTCCGCCCCGATAGCAAGTCTTGATTTGGTCCCAAAGGGGAGACTTTTCCCAGCGTTGGCCCCAAATGGCAATCGGTATTCCGCGCTTCAGCAAATCAAGCGCAAACTGGTCACGCCCCTCACCTCGCATCCAGGTTCCAATAAATGCAACTTCGGAGCAGAATTTGGACGGAATCTCAAGCAACTCCTTGTACGGAGCATGCATGACTTCGTCATAGCTTCGCCACAAGCAAACAACATTTTGCGCTCCACGGCTTTGATATTCTTTGATATTCTCATGGCGAACAACAACACACAGATCGTAAAGCGGAAGTGATTTTAATAGCGAGTCAAAGCGGCGACCATCCCGTTTTCCAGTTGGATCGTCGTGGTTATAAGAAATCAGCTTTGCGCCTGTCTGTGACAGCAGCTTGACTGCATTAAAACCAAGCAGTTCACCACTGTCAATCCACACAACATCAGGCGACTTAATGACGGCCAGATGAATCAGATTTTCAATCCATTGAGTGACATCGGACTGAAGCAGTCGATAACCACTGCGGTAGTGCAAGATACCCAGAATTTTTCCGTCTATCTTGTCTTTGAATTCAGCATAAGGATCCAGAATGCGTACCGCATGGCCCAACCTTGAAAGAGCATCAGCGCGGTGCCTGCTGGTGGATCCAGGCAGTTTGCAGCCTATATAAATAATGTTCAAAACAACCCCAAAAAATTTTATCAACAATACACCAAGCAGTGCATCAGTATCTGGCCAGTCTTTGTTCAGGGTTAAAAATAAAAATTATAAAACTTGCAATTAACCGAGAAAAATAGAATGCCAGAAGATATATTAAAATATTTTGCGGAAAAGTCCGGAACAAGAAAAATACCGGAGCAAAATAGGAATCGCCCGCTGAAATATAATAAAGCGCGATAAGCTGCATAAGAATGACAGGACTCATGATAATCATGTTATCTTTTAGCAGGGTAAGCGAATGCGCTGCAATAAAAGTAAATAAAAACATTGGAATGACAACGAGATAGGAAATTACACCCATGAGTGCAAATCCATGTGCCACCGATGATCCAAGCTTGTAATTATTAATGCCTATATCCGTGCCGTACTGTGCTGCATAAAGTACATCACCTATTGAAAACCTAAGATTCTCTTTATCCAGATTAGAGCCAAAAAATCTTAACATTGGCGTAGGAAATAATGAAATCAAAGTTTGCCGGGTAATATCCCAAATAAAATCGACCCGCTGACCTTCGCGTACGACACGAAGAGAAAGCATATTGTCCGTAAATTTGGTAACTACCAGACGACCAATAAACGGGTTTGAAATATATTTTTCATCATAATCACTCAGGTCAGCAATGTTGTCTTGATATTTCAGATATGCCTTTAATTCTTTTTTATTTTGAAAGGCATCAAAGGTCTTGGATATCAACTGAACAGCCGTGCTATGGTCCCGTTCAGAACGCACGACAAGCATGGCAATGGCGACATCTGAAATTATGGAACTTCCCAGAATAAACACCGCAGCGCCAGCCATTAATAATTTGCGGGCCATTTTGGTGAACACAAACTGCCCCAACAAAAACAACACAAGCATCACCAGACAAAGGTTTGTTATAGGTCCGGCAAATCCACCCCGGGTGTTTGCGGAAATTCCAACAACAATCAGAATGACAAAGTAAGGAAGCAGGAATTTATAACTACTTTTGATTGAAACATATTTTTCGTCATTTGGAAAAATATATGGCAATGCAGGCAAAAGGAAAGGCGCAAAAGCCAGGTAGCTGAATCCCGGTATGAATTTTGCCGAAGCATCACCAAATTTCACACTTTGATTAAAGTCTATGGATAAAACCATGGCAGTCAGACCAATGCCCCCCATTATCCAGACTTGCAGTGGAAACGGCGACCTCATCAAACCAAGCGGAACAAATACAATTGAATTAACAATCTTGCTAATTCTAGAAAATATACCGATATTTATAAAACACGTTAAAGCAATAAGCAAACCGATTTGAAATAATATCAAAGCTGGAAATGTATATTCGGGAACTTTCAGCCCGTCCGTTAATGAATTTAAGCTTAATGTCTGCGCTACAAGCGCGCCACTCAATGTAGCCACATTAAAACCAACCACTATCAAGCTGGGAAGTGCTGCAAGCCGGAAGGCACTGGCGCGAATCACTGTGCCAACAGTTATCAAGGAAGCAAAATAAACTGCCAGCACACAAGCAGTATTCGTCAAGTCTCCATTAATAACCAATTGCATCAGAACGCAAATTGTCATGATGTAAAAATTATACTCACGCAAGCTTTTACAAGCTTTTAGTGAGCGAGCATAAGGGTCAGAAGTGACTTCCGGATAATTACTCCAATTCGCAACATTAGCTTTAGTCATGTTTGTTATTCAGTTTTTTAATATTGTTCGACAACTCGGCCGTCGTTGCATGTCCTTTTACAGGTTTGAATTTGAATATTGGGTATGCAGCAATGCAACTCACAGGAGATATACCCAGCGGGATACCTTGCCAAGTCAACATCGCCTGTTGAAATTTACCTGTGCCAATTTGACGAATGAAATGCGAAAATCGGGGTGAAAAAAAATGGACTGTCCAATGTCGCTTGAGCACCTTTAGCAGCAAAGGATCCACTTTTTTGGCAAGAATCTGAAGGATTGAATTAACTTGTGAATATATTGAATTGTTTTTTTCTGAAAGACTTGAATCCTGCATTTCATGTATCCGCTCAAAAACGAGTTCTTCATTCTGCAAACATATTCCAAACATGCCCGCCACGCGCTGCCAGGCTTCATAGTCGCCCGCCGAAGGATATTTCGGATCAAATCCGCCGGCCTGCAGCACCATGCGGGGACGGCATGCTGCCCGGCAAATATTGCCCACCATGTTGCCAAACGTGGCAAATGCCAAGACTGATGCGGCGGGCTCAAGCCTTGACGGCAGCAGGCCTTCCCATTCCAGCTGTCCGCCTTTTGAATAGCGAACTTCATCCCCCACCGCCCAGCAGCGGCTGACGGCGCAGTCGGGGCGTTCTTCCATGAAGCGTGCAATGCGTTCGAGCGACCCGCTCAGCAAGGTGTCGTCGTGGCCCAGGATTTTTGCAATTGGCGCGCGCGCCTGGGCCAGCAGAAAGTTCAGGTTGCCCATGATGCCAAGATTCACCGGCTGCTCATGTACCCGGATGCGGGGGTCGGACAAGGTGCGCAAATAATCACGCGTTCCGTCCTTCGAGCCGTTGTCGCTGATCACAAGTTCCCAGTCCTGGCAATCTTGGGCCAAAACCGAATCCACGGCTTCGGCAATATAAAGAATGCCGTTGTAAACAGGAATAAGCACTGAAATTCGCATGACTCGTCACTCCAGACAGGAAAGATGATCAACTGATGCCGCCTACGGCCTTGTCCCGTCGTTTTCGCAATAACCGGGGTAAAAATCGAGACGCTTGCGCTGCTGCCGCCTCGCGGGCAATGGAAGGCAGTTGCGACCAATAGCTGATCAATATGAAAACCTGGGTGATCAATGCCAGCAGCAGGCACACACCGGCCTGTTTTTGAAACACGATGATCGAACCCATCCCGGCGGCGGCAACGACCAGCGACAGGGAAGCATTGGCAAAAGCCGAAGTCGGCCAGTGCATTACCACACTGGCAAGCCATTTTTTTGCCGCGCGCACATACAAGAACAAGGTGCTGGCTTCTCCTGCCAGCAGGGCCAGCGCCGCGCCCCTGACCCCCATGAGCGGAACCAGCATGTAGATGGCGCCCACCGTGATGACCGTCGCAATGGTGGAAATCACGACTTGCTCGCGGATCAGGTTGTTTCCGTTCACCACGGCGATGGCGGGCTGCACCAGGGCATACACCAGGACAGCCAGCGAAAGCAAGGCAAACAAAACCGGATCGAATTCGATCTTGCCCTGGGTCCAAAGCGGAAACAGCGTGGGCGCGAGGTATTGAACCACCAGCACGGCGGGCACCAGCACCACACACAGCATCAGCCAGATGACCGAAAACGCGCTTTCGGTTCGCGGCTGGTCGCGATTGACCAAAAATGACATCAGTTCGGGCATCAAGGGCGCGGTGATGGTTCCGACGCCCTGCAAGGCCAGGTTTGCGCCGGTGCGCATGGTCGAAAACGCAATCATCTGGGCCATGCCAGACAAAGGCAGCAAGATGAAACGCACCCCTTGCTGCCGGAGAATCTCCAGTCCAGATTGAGCGCCCAGTGCAAGCGATGCATAAAATCTTGAAAATCCCTTGGCCATTTCCAGCCGGGTGGAGATCAGTTTTTCTTGCCGCGCTATTCGATAAAGAATGACCGCCAGCGTGCTGTGACAGATGAAAGTAACAATGCAAGTGGCAACGGTAGTGGCCACAAGGCCGGCGCCAAAATGGACAGCTGCCACGGACGCGGCAGTGGACACGATGGCAAACAAAACCCCGCTCCAGGCTGACAAGGGGAAATGGCCGAAGGGATTGAGCACCCGGCCTAGCAGGCCGGTAAAGGTGATGGTGAGAACCCAGGTGGCGCAGGTCAGTAAAAGCGCGGTTTCAAAAGGCTGGACGCTGGCTGCATGGATTCCCACCCACTGGCTGATGGTTCCGGAAAGCGTGAAGGCACAAATAATGGTGAAGGTGATGATGGAGACGATAAACGCCACCACCATGCCGGTAGAAAATACCGCCGCCATTTCATCGCGCTTTTGCGGGCCTATTTTCAGGAATTCATTGCCCAGATAATTGTGATGCGCAATGTCGAATATCGTCAAAAAACTGACAATGCTCTGCACCAAAAGCCACGCCCCGTAGGTTTCAACCGACCAGTAATGCAGATAAATGGGTACCGCGATGATCTGGCTGAAAATTGTCACCGCTATCCGCATCCATGACGCAAGGCTTCCGGAAACGACTCTTTTGACAACTGACATGAGCGCTTTCGCTGGTTGCTGCAACAGTCTGACGGCCCAAAAGCAAGCCTGGCGAACCGTTGCAGGTTTTATGGAAACCCTGGCTTTTTATTCTTGCCACCGGACTTCAGACCCTCCGGGAAATTGATCAGACGTTACCGGCTTGGGATGCATGGGTGCCGTTCAGGTGGTGGTTCATTGCCGCGCCCGGTGTGACATCCCTTAACCAGGGAGAGGCAAATTCACTGATTGATTGCTTCTTTTCCTTCACGGCGATCGGAAGGTTGAGGCCTGATTCAGTTTTGCAGTAATCAGCGTAAGCCAGTGCCAAACCTGCTTCGAGTTCAACCTTCGGGCGCCAGCCCAGGTTCTTGAGCTTTGATGACTCCAGCAGCTTGCGGGGCGGTCCATCGGGTTTGCTATTGTCAAAATCGATATGGCCGGTGTAGCCCACGACCTTTGCCACCGCGAACGCCAGGGTCGATATGCTTATATCGCTGCCGAATCCGATGTTGATGTGGCTTTGCGTGGGTTGCGTATGCGCGTCATAGGTCGCCTTGTCAATGTCCATGATGTGCACGCTGGCGGCGGCCATGTCTCCCACGTAGAGAAACTCGCGCAGAGGCGTTCCTGAACCCCAGATGGTCACGGCAGGGGTTTGGTGGAGTCTGGCTTCATGAAAGCGGCGGATCAGCGCGGGAATGACATGGCTGTTTTCAGGGTGGTAGTTGTCGCCAGGCCCGTACAGGTTGGTCGGCATGACGTTGCGGCAGTCCGTGCCATGGCTTTTGCCATATTGACGGTTGTAACTTTCACAAAGCTTGATGCCTGCAATCTTGGCAATGGCGTAAGGCTCGTTGGTAGGCTCCAGCTGGCCGCTCAGCAAGACGTTTTCCACCATGGGCTGCGGCGCCAGCCGGGGGTAGATGCAGCTGCTGCCCATGAATAGCATCTTTTTAACGCCGGCATGCCAGGCTTCGTGGATCACATTGGCTTCCATCATCAGGTTTTGATAGATGAACTGGGCAGGGTAGGTGTTGTTGGCATGAATTCCGCCCACCTTGCCTGCAGCCATGTAAACCTGGTCAATTTTTTCCCTGGCAAAAAAATCGCGGACGGCTTGCTGCTGGGTCAGGTCCAGTTCAGCCTTGGTACGGGTGACGATATTTTTTCGTCCCAGGGCCACCAGGTAGCGCAGGATGGCACTGCCGACCATGCCGCGATGGCCCGCCACAAAAATCCGGGGTTCGTTGAGCATGCTGGTTTACTCTGCGCTGACGGTCATGGGATAGCCGTGCGTTTTCAGCAACGCGTGGCGACGGGCATGGTCCAGGTCGTGGGCCACCATTTCTTCAATCAACTGGTCCAGGGTAATTTCCGGCACCCATCCCAGGGTGTCTCTGGCTTTGCCGGCGTCGCCCAGCAGGGTTTCGACTTCCGTGGGCCGGAAGTAGCGTGGCTCGATCTTGACGATGACGTCGCCTATGGCCAATGCCGGGGCTTTGTCGCCGCTGATGGCCTGGACCATGCCGACCTCGTTCAGGCCGCGCCCTTCAAAGGCCAGGGTGATGCCCAGTTGCGCCGCGCTGCGCGTGATGAAGTCGCGCACATTGACCTGCTGCCCCGTGGCAATCACGAAGTCTTCCGGGTGGTCTTGCTGCAGCATGAGCCACTGCATGCGAACGTAGTCTTTCGCATGGCCCCAGTCGCGCAGTGCGTCGATATTGCCCATGTAGAGACAGTTCTCCAGCCCCAGCGCGATGTTGGCCAAGCTGCGCGTGACTTTTCGGGTGACGAAGGTCTCGCCGCGCCGCGGGCTTTCGTGGTTGAACAAAATGCCGTTGCAGGCGTACAGGCCATAGGCTTCGCGGTAATTGATGGTGATCCAGTAGGCATACAGCTTGGCCACTGCGTAGGGGCTGCGCGGGTAGAAGGGCGTGGTTTCCTTCTGCGGCGTTTCCTGCACCAGGCCGTACAGCTCGGAGGTGGACGCCTGGTAGAAGCGGGTTTTCTTTCCCAGCCCCAGAAGGCGAATGGCTTCGAGCAGCCGCAGCGTGCCCAAGGCATCGACGTCGGCGGTGTATTCGGGCAGCTCAAAACTCACCGCCACATGGCTTTGCGCGCCCAGGTTGTAGATTTCGTCTGGCTGGGTTTGCTGAACGATCCTGATCAGGTTGGTGCTGTCGCTCAGGTCGCCGTAATGCAATACAAAATTGCGGTTGTTGATGCACGGGTCCTGGTAGATATGGTCGACACGCGTGGTGTTGAACAGGCTGGCGCGCCGCTTGATGCCATGGACCACATAGCCTTTGGCCAGCAGGAATTCAGCAAGGTAGGAGCCATCCTGGCCGGTGATGCCGGTGATCAGGGCGACTTTTTGGGTGTTGTTGTTGTTCATGAGTGTCGCTTTGTGAGTGGGCAGGCATCAAGCCCGTTTTTTGCTCGGTTCAACCGGAATCACGCGGCCGTAGCTGTCTTCAAACCGCTCGATGTCGTCTTCGCCCAGGTAACTGCCGGACTGCACTTCGATCATTTCCAGCTGCGTCTTGCCGGGGTTATGCAGTCGGTGCAACTCGCCGATGGGAATGTAGGTGGACTGGTTTTCAGTCAGCAGGAATGTTTCGTCGCCACAGGTCACCTTCGCCGTGCCCTTGACGACGATCCAGTGCTCGGCCCGGTGGTAGTGCTTTTGCAGGCTCAGGGTCCCGCCGGGCTTGACGACAATGCGCTTGACCTGAAACCTTTCGCCGGTGTCGATGCTGTCGTACGAGCCCCAGGGACGCGACACCTTGCGGTGCATGGCGGCCTGCGGCGTGCGCCGCGCTTCGAGTTCAGCCACCACGATCTTCACGCTTTCGGCATGGTCGGCGGTGGCCACCAGCACTGCATCGGGCGTGTCGATGATGAGCAGGTCGTGGGTGCCCAGCGCCACCACCGGGCGGTAAGGGGCATGGATGTAGGTCTTGGTCGCCTCGATGGCCAGGCCCTGGCCGGCGACCCGGTTGCCATCCCCATCGGCCACGGTCATGTCGGCCACCGCATTCCAGCTGCCAACGTCACTCCAGGCACCGGCGAAAGGCACCACGGCAATGTTCGCGTGGTGCTCCATCACCGCGTAGTCAATGCTTTGCGCACGGCAGGCGGTAAAGGCCTGCGTCTGGGGGCGAATGAACGGTTCATCGGAAACGGCGGCGTCCATCGCCTTGCGGCAACTGGCCAAAATGTCTGGGGCATGCTGCCCGAGTGCTTCGAGCAGGGTAGCGGCCTTGCACAGGAAAATACCCGCGTTCCACAGCACATTGCCTTGCAGGATCAGGTTCTGGGCCTTTTCCACCACAGGCTTTTCAATGAAGCGTGCCACCGAGTAGCTGCTGTCGGAACGGAGTTCGCCCTGCTCGATGTAGCCGTACGCCGTGCTGGGATAGCTCGGCTTGACGCCAAAGGAAACAATGGCGCCCGAACTCGCCGCCGCCTTGCCTTGCTCCACCATGGCGGCAAAGGCCTGCGCGTCGGGTATGTGGTGGTCTGCCGGACAAAACAGCAGCCATTGACTGGGCTGCGCCTTCAATGCGGCCAGCGCCATGGCTGCCGCCGTGTTGCGCGCCACCGGCTCCAGAATCACCGCGCCGCTGACCCTGGCGGCCTGCATGGCCTCGACCACCAGGTAGCGGTGCTCTTCGGCGGCCACGCAAAGTACCTCGACGGCCGTGGCACCGCCCAGCTGGGCCACGCGCTCAAGCGTCAGCTGCAGCAGGCTCTTGTCGCCGATCAGGGGGACAAACTGCTTGGGAAATGATTTGCGGGACAGCGGCCAGAGGCGCGTGCCCGACCCGCCGCAAAGAATGACCGGCTGCACCATATGGTGATCAGCAGGCACTCCACTGAAATAGTGGGTTGACAGTTCAGGGGCTTGAAACATGGTGAGCACCTCAATACTGGTTGCTGGCATAACGGTGGTCGTTAAAGGCATAGCCCCGGCTGTACCGGCTCTTGCTCAGGGTGAGCCCGTTGAAAATCACGCCTTTGACCTGGGCGCCGTTCTGCGACAGGCGCTTGCCGGATTCGTGAAGTTCGCCCAGGCTGGTGACCTCGGCGTGGGCCACCAGGAACACGCCCCCCACCATGGGCGCCAGGATTGCCGCGTCCGACACCGCCAGCACAGGCGCCGAGCACACGATGACCATGTCGTAATACTTGGAGGCAAGCTGCAACAGCTGTTGGGTGGCGCCGGTCATCAGCAGTTCCGCCGGATTGGACGGGATGGATCCCGCCGCCAGGAAATCGACATTGGGCGCAATCTTGCGGTGCAGCGCGTCTTCCAGCTTTACATTGCCGCTCAGAACGTCACTGAATCCGCTGCCCTGTTCCAGTCCGAAGTATTGACGCAGGTGGCCTTTTCGGAGGTCGGCGTCAATGAGCAGCACTTTCTTGTTGGCCGCTCCCAGGACCGCCGCGAAGTTGCTGCTGATGAAGGACTTGCCGGTGCCTGCGGTCGGGCCGGTCACCAGCACGATCGGGCTGGTGGCATCGGCCATGGCGAACTGCAGCGAAGTACGCAGGCTGCGCAGGTTTTCAATGGCCGGCTCATCCGGAGACGTGATGGCCAAAATGTGCTGTCCGGTGGTCTTGCCGCCAATCCTGAGCTGCTGCCTGGCTTGCACCTTGCTAAACGGAATGGTTGAAAACACGCGCAGGCCCGCCTGCTGCTCGATGTCCGTCGGATGCCTGATGCCGTCGCGCATGCTGTTGCGCAAAAATGCAAGCAGCAGGCCCGTCAGCAGGCCCAGCATCCCGGCGATGGCCGTGATGTTCATGGGCAGTGGCCTGATGGGAACCTGGGGCACCGCCGCCATATCCACAATGCGTACATTGCCGACGCTGCCTTCCGTGACCAGCTGGAGTTGCTGCGAACTGTTGAGCAGGCTTGCATACAGTTCAGTGTCAACCTTCATATCGCGCGTCAGCCGCAGGAAGTCCTGCTCGACGGCTGGAAACGTCTTTATGCGGTTGTTGATCGCAGCGAGTTCCTTGGTAAGACCCTTGATCTGCACGTCGATGGTTTGAATGCTGGGGTGCTTTGGACCAAAACGCGCATCCAGGTCTGAGCGCTTTTGCTCCAGATCGAGCAATAACGTCTGAAGCTTGATGGATTGATCAAGCACTACCTTGGATTCGGTGTTCAGGTCAAAAGAGCCGTTGCGGTTGCGAAACTGGTTGAACTTGCTTTCGGACTGTTCGATCTTTGCGCGCAGTTGCGGCAAATTGGTTTTGAGGAAACCCAGCATTTTTTCAGCTTCGGCCACTTTGCGCGCTGCGTTCTGGCGAACGTACATCGAGCCGATTTCATTGAGGGTTTGCGCAATGACTTCAGGATCGTTGCCGGTCAGACTGGTAACAATGACACCCGATTGACGGCCCTGCTCAACGATCACGAGGGAACGCTGCAGCCTTTCAATGACAGCCAGTTGTGGAGACCGCACGAGGTTGAATTCAGCCCCTGGATTTCCCACGGCCGCGCTGACAAGCATCTGCCCCTTTTGTCCGCCCACGGTGAACGCAAGAGGCGTTCCAAAGCGGCCATTCGCCAGGGTTTCACCATTGGATGACACCAGGTCGTAGCCATCGCCGCTGAGTCGGACCACAAAGCGCTTGGCCTCAAACTTGGGCGGCACGACAAAACTCTCGACTTTCAGCGATTCGTTGCCGCTGACGTAACCCTTCATGCCCAGAAAACCTGGCTCGGAGGGCGATGTGGCCTCACGGGCCAGCCACTTGCCGACAAGGGGAATGTATTTGGGCCAAACGCTCAAATCGAGGTGAAGGCTTTGCACAGCCTGCCCGACGACCAAGCGAGAGCGAAGGATTTCCATCTCGGCCGATGCCGGCGACCTGATTTCAAACAGGTTGGCCGCCGCTCCCAGCGCGCTGGCCGTCGTGGCCGTGTTTTCCTTGGTTTCCTCAACCTGTATGAGTGCGTTGGCTTCATACACGGGCGTTGTAAGGACCGCATACGCACCACCGAGCAGCAGTGCCAGTGCAGTTACACCTGCAATCAACCAACGGTTGTCTGCCACCACGCCCATCAGGTCAAGCAGATTGGTCTCCGGGTCCTGGCGCAAGACGGACTGGGGAGGTGGAAGATTAAGCTGCTGGATGTACATCACGGACCTCGCTTTTTGAATCGGGCAGTGCTAGCCCAGTTACAGTAAAAACAGAATTTGCTTGACTAAGCAGAGACATTGCAAGTAGGGCGAAGATGAAGACACCTCAGCCATTGCAATGAAGAAATAACGGATTCAGAGCCAAAGAAAATAACTTGTTGCTCATTTTTTACAAAGCCAGCGGAGATAAAAACGTTCTGTGTGTTTTTAAATTAGATTTGAAAAATCTAATCACTCAAACGATTTGGCTGATCAAAATAATTAGCTGAAGGCTCAGTTTATTGGGGAGCAAAAACAATCGCGGGACACAACAATATTCGAGGTTGCTCAATTTATGGTTGTTTTTATTCCAGCGAATTACTTGGTATCCAGATGACCTGCAGCCTGATTTTTGATTAAAAAACTGAAAATGGATGGCTACCGCAGTGTTTTTGGCTTTTAAGGCCTAAAAACACTATTTTTTCTTCATCCCATGCACTGACTCAACCGACTTCAACCCCAACCAGCCTGCCAATGCAGACAGCGGAGTCCAGACAACGCTGTCCTCGCTATCTTTTCGAATGCAATGTTTATTGATCCAGCAGTTCGACCTGGTGATGTTCCAGATGCAGTTTCTTTTCTCGCCCCAGCAATTCGATCAGCAAAGTAACTCGCTTGCTGGAAACCGAATGGACCAATCCTTCAAGACCGCTCAAGCCGCAGTTTTTCAGGCGCACCTTGAGCCCTGGCTGAAAAGGACTGCTTTGCCCGGCATCAGCCTGGTTTTGTGCACTTTCCAGCGCCTTGAGCATGCGAAGCTCTTCGGGTTTCAACATGGCGGGCGTCACCCCGAACCGCAGTACAAAAGCAATGCCGCGTGTTGAACGCACCACCGAGATGGATTGCCCGGCATGGGCCGGCCTGAAAAATATATAACGGGGAAACATAGGCTGCCACACTTCAAGCAAGCCCTCCGGGGATTTCTTGAATGCTTTATATTGGCAAAGATATACTTCAAAGCCCTGAAGTTCCAGATTAATCCGGGCAAGCTGCTCGCGCTGGGGCTGGGTATAGGCAACATACCAGCCTTGCTCGTCCAAATCCATTTGGACAGGTTCGGGCGGTTCAGCACGTGACGGCGCGATATTCATTCCCTCAACTCCCTTGTTTAGTTTTTTCTGGTCTACCCGGAAAATTTTTATAACTGGCATCCGGCAGGTGCTTATTACCAAACATATTCACCTGCATTTTATTATTTGCTTACCCAACGTCTCCAGCCCCAGACGTGCAATTGTTTTTGGTAAAGCTTTTTACTGGAAAACCGTTGATTAAATTCTGCCACTGGAAACGTATGGCTGTGCAACTTTTATCTTTGAACTGGGTATATGAGAAGTAGTTAACTTGTTTGCTCAATTTTGGGTGGTGCGCGAGTGATTTTGAGAGAGGCCAGAACACCGCCAAAATGCATGCCGGAGTTTGAAAAAAAATGTTTCCATGTATCTAAGTTGTCACTATCTGTAATCAACTTGATTCACGCTTACGTTTTGAGCGGCTTGAGGCGGCAGATAAGGGAAGCAGGCATCTTGCTGGGCGCCGCGTCAGCGGCGCCTTGAAGAAGCGCGTGATGCGCAAAGGCGGGCGCATGGCGCTTCACAGCGCTGCAAATTCGCGGCACGCGGCACTTGCACTGATGGCCGAATACTTTCCGGCCTGCCCCCAATCAGCCCGGCATTACAAATGCAGGCGGTCGCCGGGCGGTTGGGCGTTTACCGTCCCAGACCCGAAGCTGACTTTCGGAAAGATGTTTCTTTAGTCTTCGCCAAGAACAGGCGAAGTGAGCGTTCGGTGAACGCCGGAACCCTGAAAAAAATAGGGTTTGAGCCGTCTGCTAGCTGCGTGCGCGCTCATACAAGCCCTGCACCTTGGGCACGTTGGACTGCAGTTCCTGGATGCGCTGCGGACCCGAGGGGTGGGTTGACAAAAAGCTCGGCCCGCTGGCGCCGCCGCCGGCCTTCGCCATTTTTTGCCACAGGCTAACGGCGGCCTGCGGGTTGTAGCCGCCACGCGCGGCCAGCTCCAGCCCGACCAGGTCGGCGTCGCTTTCGTCGTCGCGGCTAAAGCGCAGCGTGAGCAGTTCGGTTCCGACATTGGCCGCCATGTTGCCCAACTCGCCCAGCCCCAGCAGTTGCGCGCCCAGCGACAGCAGCGTGCCGGTGCCCTGGCTCTTGGCGATGCGCGCCCTGGCATGCTCGCGCAGGGCATGGGCCATTTCGTGGCCCATGATCATGGCGACTTCGTCGTCGGTGAGCTTGAGCTGGTCCAGGATGCCCGTGTAAAAAGCAATCTTTCCGCCCGGCATGCAAAACGCGTTGATCTGCTTGCTGCCAATCAGGTTGACATCCCAGCGCCATTGCCTGGCGCGGTCGTTCCATTGCGCGGTGTGGGGAATCAGCCGCCTGGCAATGACGTTCAGCCGCTGCAGCTGCGCGTTGCCCGCCGGTGCCAGCGCGCCCTGTGATCTGGCTTCGGCGAGCAACTTGACATATTGCTGGGTGGACGCAGCTTCAAGTTCTTCGGCAGGCACCAGGTTGCGCAGGCTCGATGACCCGCCTACGTCCACCTGAGCCAGCAGGGGCGTGGTGGCCAGTGTGGCCGCAGAACCGGCAGCCGCCAGCAAAAAGCCGCGCCGGCCCGGCCAGGCAGAGTGTTTGACATCGCATAAAAAGCACATGCGGGAATAATAGCCACAAACCGCAATCCCCATGTCAGACAAAACCTTTTCACCTCCCCTCTCGACACCGCCAGCTCCCACGCCAACGCTCGCCGCGCAAACCGACCCGGCGCCAGCGCCCAAGCCCGGCTGGCGCGAGGTCTGGCACGTCTATTCTGAAGCGGCCACGCTGCGCATGCTGCTGCTCGGTTTTTCAGCCGGGTTGCCGCTGCTGCTGGTGTTCGGCACGCTGAGCTTCTGGCTGCGCGAAGCGGGCATCGACCGCACCACCATCGGCTACCTGAGCTGGGTCGGGCTGGCCTATGGCTTTAAATGGGCCTGGGCGCCGCTGGTGGACCGGATGCCGATTCCGCTGCTCACACGCTGGCTGGGCCGGCGGCGCAGCTGGCTGCTGCTGTCGCAGGCCGTCATCATGACGGCGCTGGTCTTGATGGCCCTGACCGATCCCAAAGTCGCCCTGCTGCCGGTGGTGTGGTGCGCGCTGGCCGTCGCCTTTGGCTCGGCGACGCAGGACATCGCGCTGGACGCCTACCGCATCGAATCGGCCGACACGCAGCGCCAGGCCGCGCTGGCCGCCGCCTACCAGACCGGCTACCGCATGGCCATGATCTGGTCGGGCGCGGGCGCGCTGTGGATTGCCGCGCGCGCCGAAGTCGTCGGCGTGACCAGCTACCAGCACGGCGCCTGGCAGGCGGCTTACCTGGCCATGGCCGCGTCGATGCTGCTGGGCGTGGTCACGGTGCTGTGCTCACCCGAACCCCAGCGCCGCGAACTGCCGCCCAGCAAGAACACCGCCGACTGGCTCAGGGGCGCGCTGATCGAGCCGTTTGCCGACTTTTTGCGCCGCTATGGCAAGCAGGCGCTGCTGATCCTGGGCTTGATTGCGATCTACCGCATCAGCGACGTGGTGATGGGCATCATGGCCAATCCCTTTTATGTGGACATGGGCTACACCAAGGACGAAGTGGCCACGGTCACCAAGATCTACGGCGTCATCATGACGCTGGTCGGCGCCTTCCTCGGTGGCGGACTGGCGATGCGTTTCGGCGTGATGAAGGTCTTGATGCTCGGCGCGGTGCTGAGTGCCGGCAGCAACCTGATGTTTGCCTGGCTGGGAACGCGCGGGCATGACGTCACGGCGCTGATCTTCGTGATTTCGGCCGACAACCTGTCCAGCGGCATTGCCTCGGCGGCCTTCATCGCCTATCTGTCGAGCCTGACCAACATCAACTATTCGGCCACGCAGTACGCGCTGTTCAGTTCGATGATGCTGCTGCTGCCCAAGACGCTGGCCGGTTATTCGGGCGCGTATGTGGATGCCTTTGGCTACAGCAACTTCTTTACCGCCACCGCCCTGCTCGGCGTGCCGGTGCTGTTGCTGATTGGCCTGGCTTCACGATCAAAAACGCTTCCTGCGCAATGAAAGCGGGCGCTTATAGCTATTATTAAAGTAGCAATTAGAACTATTTATTTACATCAACTTTACGGTCGCTTCAAGCGCAATTGTTGCGCCCGGCGCACCATGAAAGCCTATGGCGACAGCTCCTGCGCAAGGACGCGCCTTTCCAATAAGAGGACGATCCATGACACAGCAACTTTTGATGATCGAAGATGACACCCGCCTGGCCGCCATGGTCGGCGAATACCTGCGCCAGTCGGGCTACGGCTTCACGCATGCGGCCACGGGCGCCGCCGGCCTGGAAGCCCTGCAGGCCGGCCCGGCCGACCTGGTGATCCTGGACCTGATGCTGCCCGACATGGACGGCCTGGAGGTGTGCCGCCGCATCAAGGGCCAAAGCGGCGACGCGGCGCGCACCGCCGTCTTGATGCTGACGGCCAAAGGCGACCCGATGGACCGCATCGTCGGCCTTGAAATAGGCGCCGACGACTACCTGCCCAAGCCTTTCGAGCCGCGCGAGCTGCTGGCGCGCATCCGCGCCGTGCTGCGCCGGAGCGGCGACAGCAGCGCCAGCAGCCATGTCTCGGCGGGCAGCCACAAGGTGATGCGCTTTGGCTCGCTCGAAATCGACCGCGATGCCCGCAGCGTTTCAGTGTCAGGCAATCCGTGCGAACTGACGTCCTACCAGTTCGACCTGCTGGTCGCCCTGGCCGAGCGCGCCGGCCGCGTGCTCAGCCGCGACCAGATCATGGAAGCCGTGCGTGGTCGCGAACTCGAAGCCTTCGACCGCTCCATCGACGTTCACATGGGCCGCATCCGCAGCGCCATCGAACTCGACGCCAAGGACCCCAAGCGCATCCTGACGGTGCGCGGCGTCGGCTACGTGTTTGCCAAGCAGCAAGACTGAGCGCCGCGTGAGCTCGCAGATCTGGTCACGCTTCACCTCGCACCTGTATGTGCGCATCTGGCTGGCCGTCGTGGCCACCGTCATGGTGCTGACCTTCCTGGTGGGCGCTGCCTGGCAGTTCAGCCGCGATCCGCCGCAGTTGCCGATCCGTGAAGTGCTGGTGCACAACGCTGCCGGCGAAGTCATCGGCAAAGCCCAGACCAAGCCCGACCGCCAGCGCGGCGATGACATCGAATTTGACGTGGTGACCACCGACGGCCAGACCCTGAACCTGCTGCTGCCCCGGCCCCAGCGGCCGCCCAGCAGCTCCTGGAACCGGCCGCCTTTCGGTTTTGGCTGGATGCTGGGACTGGTTGGTCTGGCCGTGGCGCTGGGCGCCTACCCGGTCATGCGCCGCCTGACGCTGCGCCTGGAGGCCCTGCAGCGCGGCGTGGAGCGCTGGGGCGCGGGCGACCTGTCGGCACGCATCAACACCGAAGGCCGCGACGAGGTGGCTTTTCTGGCGCGGCGCTTCAACCACGCCGCCGAGCGCATCGAAACGCTGATGGAGTCGCACAAGTCGCTGCTGGCCAATGCGTCGCACGAGTTGCGCTCGCCGCTGGCGCGCATCCGCATGGGGCTGGAGCTGATGGGCGTGGACAAGGCGTCGCCCCAGCGCATGGAAATCTCGCGCTCAATCACCGAACTTGACCAGCTGATTGATGAAATCCTGCTGGCCAGCCGGCTGGACACCAAGCAGGCCGACGCCGAACCGTTCGAGTCCCTGGACCTGACCGGCCTGGCCGCCGAGGAATGCGCGCGCGTCAATGCCGAGCTGCAAGCCGACCTGCAAACCGGGCCGGACGCCGAGCACAGCCTGACGCTGCAGGGTTCGCCCCGGCTGCTGCGCCGGCTGATCCGCAATCTGCTGGAAAACGCCAAGCGCTATACCCAAGGCGACATCACGCTGGAGCTGGCCCAGAGCGGCGCAGGCAAGCAGCAAAAAGCCATCATCCGCGTGCATGACCGGGGGCCGGGTGTGCCGGCCGAGCAGCGAAAGCGTATCTTCGAGCCGTTTTACCGGCTGCCCGGCGCCAGCGAGCGCGAAGGTGGCGTGGGCCTGGGGCTGGCGCTGGTCAAGTCAATCAGCGAGCGCCATGGCGGCAGCGTGCGTTGCGAAGCCAGGCCAGGCGGCGGGGCTTCCTTCATTGTCGAGCTGCCCGTTGGGTGAACCCGACCGTGAACTAGTTCACGAAACTGGAAGTTTCAACTGAAAATCTGAAAATCCCCTCTTTTGGGGATGTTCAGAACACACAAGCTGAAGCACAGTAGGGACGTTGCTGTCACAACATTGAAAACCAGAAAAAGTTAAAAATAAATTCGGCCAAGGCTACCCATCAAGAAAGATTCAGCGCTTCACCGAAAAAGATTTTTCTGAGAGGACTTTTACAAGGCCACCGCAAGGTGGCCTTTTTTTGCCTGTTCCTTGAAGCAACGCCGGCAACGCTTTTGCGCAGCAGACGGCCGCCAGTCAATGGGAATGCAGCGCCTTCAGCACCTGCTCCGCACTGATGTCATTCAGGCAGCGCGTATGCCCCAGCGGACACTCGCGTGCAAAACATGGCGCACAGTCCAGCGGCGGCTGGTAGGCCGGGTCGGCTTTCAGCCATAGCACTCTGGCTTTGTCGTTCAGCGGCGGCGTGTGCAGCGGGCTGGATGAGCCAAAAATCGCCACCTGCGGCACGCCCAGCGCGGCGGCGACGTGCATCAGGCCCGAGTCGTTGCTGACGGTCGCGCGGCTCGCGGCAATCAAGGCCAGCGCTTGCGGCAGCGAGGTCTTGCCGGCCAGGTTCAGGCATTTTCCGGATTGCGCCCTGTTGACCGGCTCGGCAATCTCGTCGCACAGCGCGGCTTCCTTGGCAGAACCCAGCAGCACCACCGGCCCGTCCAGCCGGGCGGCCAGTTCCGAAAAATGGCGAGCAGGCCAGCGCTTGGCCGCACCGAACTCGGCGCCCGGCGCGAACACGGTGTAGCCGCCCTGCTGCAGTCCCAACCCGTCCAGCGTGGACGCGGTGTCCGCCGCGTCAATCCGCAGCTGCGGCCGGTCGTCCTCCAGACCGGCTTCCCCGCTCAAGGCGGAATAAAAAGCCACCATGGGCGGCCTGGTTTTCGGGTTTTTCAGCCGGTGCGTGAGCAGGCCGATGCGCGCCTCGCCCAGGTAGCCGATGCGCTCAGGAATGCTCGCCAGAAACGGCAGCAGCGCACTTTTCAGCGAATTGGGCAACACATAGGCTTTGTCGAACTGGCCTGTCATGCGTTTGGCAATGCTGCGGCGCGCCTTGAACTGCAGCCCGCCATGGGCAAACGGAAACTCGATCACGTCGGCCACTTGCGGCATGGCGCGGTAGACCGGCGCGACCCACGGCAAGGCGCCCACCGTGAGGCGTTCGCCGCGCGCGTGCAGCCGGCGCAGCAGCGGCTCCGTCATGACCGCGTCCCCGATCCACTGCGGCGCGATGACAAGGGCGTTGTTAGTCATCTATGGTTTAGGTTTCGTGCTGCTCACAAGCGTCGCGCGGGCCTTCCCTACCAGCCAGGGCCGCAGAACCGGCTTTGCCGGGCCGCAGGCGCAGCGGCCCCCTTGGGGGCAGGGAGCCACACGCAGTGGGCGACCGTGGGGGCTAATCAATGCCCACCGCCAAAGTGCTCGCCGGCCTTGAGCTTGTACACCGTGCCGCAGTAAGAGCACTTGGCTTCGCCGGTGCGCGCCACGTCCAGGTACACCTTGGGGTGGCTGTTCCATACCTTCATATCGGCCTTGGGGCTGGGGCAGTACACGCCGCCTTGGTGATTGAGGTCGCTGGCCAGCAGTTCGATGGAGGAGGATTTGCTCATTTTTCAGGCTTCTCTTGGTTGTTTTGGTCTAAAAACTTAAACCCGGGTCAGCCAGGACGCGTACGCTGGATTGCGGCCATTGACGATGTCAAAGAACGCCGCCTGGATTTTCTGGGTGATCGGCCCGCGCGAGCCGCTGCCGATCTCGATGCGGTCGAGTTCGCGGATCGGCGTGACTTCAGCCGCCGTGCCCGAGAAAAACGCTTCGTCGGAAATATAGATTTCGTCGCGCGTGATGGGCTTTTCCTTGATCTCCAGCCCCAGGTCCTTGCAGATGCTGAAAATCGTGTTGCGCGTGATGCCGTTGAGCGCGCCGGCGCTCGAATCAGGCGTGTAGACCACGCCCTTGCGCACGATGAACAAATTCTCGCCCGCGCCTTCGGAGGCAAAGCCCTGCGGGTCGAGCAGCAGCGCCTCGTCGTAGCCCTCGTCTGTCGCTTCCATGTTGGCCAGGATCGAGTTGGTGTAGTTGCTCACCGCCTTGGCATGGATCATGGTGATGTTGACATGGTGGCGCGTGAAGCTGCTGGTCTTGACGCGGATGCCGCGCTTCAAGCCCTCTTCGCCCAGATAGGCACCCCAGGTCCAGGCGGCGACCATCAGGTGAATCGAATTGCCCTTCGGGCTGACGCCGAGCTTTTCCGAGCCGATCCAGGTCAGCGGGCGGATGTAGCCGCTTTCCAGCTGGTTCTCGCGCACCACGGCAAGCTGCGCGTCCATGACTTCCTGCGGCGTGAACGGGATTTTCATGCGCAGGATCTTGGCGCTGTTGAACAGCCGCTCGGTGTGCTCTTCGAGCCGGAAAATCGCCGTGCCGCCGTCGGGCATCTTGTAGGCACGAACGCCTTCAAAAGCGCCGCAGCCGTAGTGCAGCGTGTGCGTCAGCACATGGATCTTGGCGTCGCGCCACTCGACCATCTGGCCGTCCATCCAGATTTTGCCGTCGCGATTTTCCATGGAAGGGGCTGCTGGGGACATGAGTGATCCTGTGGTGAGTGAAAGGTAGGGCCTGAACGAGGGTCTGGCGCACTGGCAGCCTGCTGCTTGAAAAAAACAGCCGGCGCAGGCGGCGCCACAACCCGAAACAATGATTCTACGGCGCGGGCGGCAGCTCGATTTCAGCGGGCCGAAACAACTCGTGATGCGCCAGCTTGCCACCGACAAACGTGCAGGTGACATGCGACTGCGTGCCGTCGGTCCAGCGAAACACCTCGGGCTGCGCGTCTTTTTCCGACTGCAACTGGCCCAGCGCGCGCGTCATGGCGATCACATGCATCAGGCTCACGCCGAGCTTGAGCTTGGCGTTGAGCATCACGGCGCTGCCGACATAGCCGATCGGCCGGTCGGCGGCGCGTTTGAGGACCGCCATCATGCGGGTGAAATGCAGCAGCAGCCACATCACCAGACCGGTCGCCACGGCGGCCACGCCAAGCCAGCCGTACTGGCGGTAGGCCAGCGCCACCGCCGCCACGCCGGCAACGGGAACAAGAATTTTCTGGAAGTTCATGGCGCTATTTTCGCAGCCTGGGCAGGCGACCGGTCTGTGGGGAACGCGTAGCCTGGCCGCCATCGCGCCCTGACAGGCCAGAGCGGTCCAGCGAAATACCGGTTTAGGATGCCGCATGGATGAACTCAAAACCCTCGAATCGCTGGGGCTGGTCTTGCCCAGCCCGGCTTATATTCTGGGCGCCATCGTGTTCGGCCTCATCGGCTATGTGGCCTTCAGGCGCGGCCGCAAGACATCGACCGCCGCGCTGACCTGGACCGGCCTTGTACTGATGCTTTATCCCTATGCCGTGCCACAAACCTGGCTGCTCTGGACGGTCGGCGTGGCGCTGTGCGCCTGGCTGTATGTCCGGTGGAACTGAGCGGGTGAGTGTCAAGGAACCATTTACAAGCTTTTTATTGCTTCCGCGCATGCAGGACGGGCACAAATAGCTATACTTTTTATAGCGAATAACCAGTCACGAACCCTGCGGCCGGTTCACTGCAAACGGCGCACCAGATCGAGCGCCTCCTCGATGCGTTCGACCGCATGGATGGTCAGCCCTTCGATCGGCTTTTTCGGCGCGTTGGCTTTGGGCACCACCGCCACGCTGAAACCCAGCTTGGCTGCCTCCTTCAGCCGCTCCTGACCGCGCGGCGCGGGCCGGACTTCGCCTGCCAAACCGACCTCACCAAAGGCAAGGAAACCCTTGGGCATGGCCTTGCCGCGCAGGCTCGACGCAATCGCCAGCATCACCGCCAGGTCGGCCGCCGGCTCGCTGATGCGCACGCCACCCACAGCGTTGACGAACACATCCTGGTCCATGCAGGCCACGCCCGCGTGGCGGTGCAGCACCGCCAGCAGCATCGCCAGCCGGTCCTTGTCCAGGCCGACGCTCAAGCGGCGCGGATTCGGCCCGCCGTCATCGACCAGCGCTTGAATCTCGACCAGCAGCGGCCGCGTGCCCTCTAACGTCACCATGACGCAGCTGCCGGGCACCGGCTCGCTGTGCTGGCTCAGGAACATCGCGCTCGGGTTGGTCACGCCCTTCAGGCCCTTTTCGGTCATGGCGAACACGCCGATTTCATTGACCGCGCCAAAGCGGTTCTTGATGGCGCGCACCAGCCGGAAACTCGAATGCGTGTCGCCCTCGAAATACAGCACGGTGTCGACCATGTGCTCCAGCACGCGCGGACCGGCCAGCGCGCCGTCCTTCGTCACATGGCCGACCAGGATGATGCACACGCCGCTGGACTTGGCCGCGCGTGTCAGGTGCGCCGCGCACTCGCGCACCTGCGCCACCGAGCCCGGCGCCGACGTCAGCAGGTCGGAATACACCGTCTGGATCGAGTCGATCACGGCGACGGCCGGCTGCGTGACTTCAAGCGTGGCCAGGATCTTGTCGAGCTGGATTTCGGCCATCACCTTGACCTGCGAGCCGTCCAGCCCCAGCCGGCGCGAGCGCAGTGCGACCTGCGCGCCGCTTTCCTCGCCGGTCACGTAGAGCGTGTTCAGCCCGGCGCGCTGCAGCGAATCGAGCGCCTGCAGCAGCAGCGTCGATTTGCCGATGCCCGGGTCGCCGCCGATCAGCACCACGCCGCCCTCGACGATGCCGCCGCCCAGCACCCGGTCGAGTTCCTCGTGGCCGGTCGGCGTGCGGCTCATGTCGGTGGCCTCGATGTCGGCCAGCGCGGTGACTTCGGACGCCCGGGCCAGCCCCTGGCGCTGGGTGCTGTAGCGGTTTTTCACCGCGCCGGGGTTCTCGGCGACGGACTCGATCAGCGTGTTCCAGGCGTTGCAAGCCGGGCATTTGCCCAGCCACTTGGGACTGATACCGCCGCATTCGGTGCAGGTGTAAATCGTTTTTTCTTTGGCCATGCGCCTAGTGTATTGACCGCGCGGCGGCGTGAGGCAGCCCGGCCGCAAGCCCGTGCGCGGCGCCAGCGCCTTGTAGCATGCCTTCTCGACGACTGGCCTTTTCCATTGGAGTTTTCATGCTGCACCTAAAAATCGACTACACCGCCAACCTCGAAGCCACGGCCGACAAGGGCGGGCTGTGCACCACCTGGGCGGCCACGCTGGTGGCGCTGCGCCATGACGACGGCGTTCCGCTGTTTCCGGTGGCCGACGACAGTCTGAGCTGGTGCTTAATTGCTATTTAATCAATAGCTGCTTGCACCCGTGCATATTGCGCAAAAGGCATTTTTTCCTTAAATTTTGACATCTGGAGACGCTACACCATGAAAGTTTGCATTTACGGCGCGGGCGCCATTGGCGGCTGGATAGGCAGCGCTCTGGCGCATGCCGGCTGCAGCGTCAGCGTGGTGGCGCGCGGCGCCACGCTTGACGCGCTGCAGCTGCACGGGCTGCGCCTGCGCGAAGGAAACCACATCACCTCGCAATCCGTCGCCTCCAGCGACACGCCGGCTGACTTTGGCGTGCAGGACCTGGTGGTGCTGGCGGTCAAGGCGCCGTCGCTGACCGAGGTGGCGCGGCAGATGGCGCCGCTGCTGGGGCCGCAAACCGTCGTGCTGACGGCGATGAACGGCGTGCCGTGGTGGTTTTTGCAGGGCTTTGGCGGCGCGCTGGCCGGCACGCGGCTGACCTCGGTCGATCCGGACGGCGCACTGGCCGCCACCCTGCCCGTGCAGTGCATCGTCGGCGGCGTGGTGCACGCCAGTTGCTCGGTCGATGAGCCGGGGCAGGTCTGCCACCACTTTGGCAACAAGCTCATCCTGGGCGAACCGTCGGGCGAGAAAACCGGGCGCGTGCAGCAGCTGGCCGCGCTGCTGGAAAAGTCCGGCTTCGAAGTGGCGGTTTCCGAGCAGATCCAGAAAGACATCTGGTACAAGCTCTGGGGCAACATGACCGTCAACCCGATCAGCGCACTGACCGGCGCCACCACCGACCTGATCATGAACGACGAGCTGGTGCGCGGCTTCATCTCGCAGGTGATGCTGGAGGCCAAGGAAATCGGCGCGCGCATCGGCATTCCGATCGAGCAAGAGCCCGAAGACCGTCACCAGGTCACCCGCAAGCTCGGCGCCTTCAAGACGTCGATGCTGCAGGACGTCGAAGCCGGCAAGGCGCTGGAACTCGATGCGCTGGTCACAGTCGTCAAGGAACTCGGCCAGCTGACCGGGGTGCAGACGCCGTTCACCGACGCGCTGCTGGGCCTGGCGCGGCTGAAGGCGCGGGTCAGGGGGCTGTATTGAACTTGGGCATTGCCAAGTTTTCAAACTAGACCTGTCTGTTTGCCGACACGCTGGACTTCCTCAGCGGCTCCATCACGGCACGCTGCTACAGCTGTTCGGGCTCGGTCAGCCTTGATTCACATTCGCGCTCAGACGGTGCACCACCGGCCTCATGCCGCCAAGGGCGCAAACGGCACGCGCGGCGCCACCGCGCACATCAGCTCATAGCCCACCGTGCCGGCGGCCCGCGCCACCTCATCGATGGGCAGCACCGCGCCGCTGGACGCGCAGCCCCACAGCGTGACCTCGCTGCCCATGCCGGCCTTGGGCACCGGCGTCAGGTCGACGGTGATCATGTCCATGCTGACGCGGCCGACCATGCGGCAGCGAACGCCGTTCACCAGCACCGGCGTGCCGGTCGGGCAGTGGCGCGGGTAGCCGTCGGCGTAACCGCAGGCGACCACGCCGATGCGCATTGGCTGGTCGGCGGTAAAGCTCGAACCGTAGCCGACCGTGTCGCCGGCGGCAAGCTGCTGCAATCCGATGATCCGGGACGACAGCGTCATCGTGGGCTGCAAGTCCCAGTGGGCGGCGCTGTGCTCGGGAAAGTCGGGCGCGCTGCCGTACAGCACGATGCCGGGCCGGACCCAGTCGGAGCGGCCGGCCAGCGCTTGGCCGTGGCGCAGGATGGCCGCGCTGTTGCTCAGCGTGCACTCGCCGGGCAGGTCGCGGGTGACGGCGTCGAAGGCCTGCAGTTGCGCGTCAATGCCCCGGGGTCCGTCGGCATCGGGGAAATGCTGCATCAGCGAGATTTCCTCGACCTGCGGCAGGGCATTGAGACGCGTCCAGGCGGCGCGAAAGCGCTCGGGCGTGAAACCCAGGCGGTTCATTCCGGTGTTCATCTTCAGGAACACGCGGTGCGGCAGCTGCGTCTTGTGCGCGGCCAGCCGGTCGATCTGCTCGTTGCAGTGGACCGTGTGCCACAGGCCCAGGCGCGAGCACAGCTCCAGGTCGCGGGCATCAAAACAGCCTTCCAGCAGCAGGATCGGGCCGCGCCAGTCCAGCGCGCGCAACCGCTGCGCCTCGGCCAGGTCAAGCAGCGCAAAGCCGTCGGCGCTGCGCAGCGCGTCAAAAACACGCTCGATGCCGTGGCCGTAGGCATTGGCCTTGACAACGGCCCAGACGCGGGAATCCGGCGCGCCAGTGCGCACCCGCGCAAGATTGTGGCTCAGGGCGGCGGCGTGAACGGTGGCAAGAATGGGACGTGGCATGACGCTATGAAATCAGGTGGCGTTGTCAGGCTGGGGCAAGCGCCTTCAGCTCAACAAACAGGTTCAGGGGGTCTTGATGCATTTTGACATCTGCCACCCATGCTATAAACGGCGATATTTTGGAGACTTTCACCCCCCTATTTTGAGACACCGGACCCACCGGTGCGTTCTCCTGCGGTGATCAATACAGTTCAATGAAGCGCGGTTTTTACACCATCATGGCAGCCCAGTTTTTCAGTTCGCTGGCTGACAACGCGCTCTTTGTAGCGGCCGTCGAACTGCTCAAGACCAACGGAGCGCCCAAGTGGCAACCGGCCGCGCTGGTGCCGATGTTCGCACTTTTTTACGTCATCCTGGCGCCTTTCGTCGGCGCCTATGCCGACGCCCGGCCCAAGGGCAACGTCATGTTTGTCAGCAACGCCATCAAGGTTATCGGCTGCCTGATGATGCTGTTCGGCTCGCACCCGCTGCTGGCGTACGCCATCGTCGGCCTGGGCGCCGCCGCCTATTCGCCGGCCAAGTACGGCATCCTGACCGAACTGCTGCCGGCCTCGCAACTGGTCAAGGCCAACGGCTGGATCGAAGGCCTGACCATCGCGTCCATCATCCTGGGCGTGCTGCTGGGCGGCCAGCTGGTCGGCCGTGCGATTTCCAGCCATTTGCTGGCTTTTGACTTTCCCCTGATCAACACCGGCATCGACAGCGCGCCGGAAGCGGCCATTTCACTGCTGATCTTGCTGTATGCGGTGGCCGCCTGGTTCAACCTGCGCATCCCCGACACCGGCGTTGAAATGCGCCCCATGCCGCGCAACAAGTTCGAGCTACTGCCCGATTTCTGGAGCTGCAACTCGGCGCTCTGGCGCGACAAGCTGGGGCAGATTTCGCTGGCCACCACGACGCTCTTCTGGGGCGTGTCGGGCAACCTGCGCTACATCGTGCTGGCGTGGAGCGCTGCGGCGCTGGGCTACAGCACCACGCAGGCGTCGTCGCTGGTGGGCGTGGTGGCGATCGGCACGGCAGTCGGCGCCATCCTGGCGTCGATGCGCATGCGGCTGGAGCATGCCCCCAAGGTCATGCCGCTGGGCATTGCCATGGGCGTGCTGGTGATCCTGATGAACTTCATCGACAACGTCTGGGTGGCCGCGCCCTTTTTGATCCTGCTGGGCGGGCTGGGCGGTTTCCTGGTGGTGCCGATGAACGCGCTGCTGCAGCACCGGGGCCACAACCTGATGGGCGCGGGCCGCTCGATTGCCGTGCAGAACTTCAACGAGCAGGCGTGCATCCTGAGCCTGGGCGCGGGCTACAGCCTGTCCACCGGCATGGGCCTGTCGGCCTTTGGCGCGATCACCGGTTTTGGCGTTGTGGTGGCCGGCTTCATGTGGCTGATCCAGCGCTGGCACAAGAGCAACACCATCCATCACAAGGTGCAGCTGGACCACTTGATCAGCATCGCCCGCAGCGATAAAACGCACTGATGGCGGGGGCTGACATGACAGGCGCCGCGCCGGGGCGCACGGCCGCGCTGGCAGTCACGGCGCTGGTGTTGAATGCCTTTGTCTGGGGCGTTTCCTGGTGGCCGTTTCGCCAGCTGCAGGGCCACGGCCTGCATCCGCTGTGGGCCACGGCGCTGATGTACCTGATGATCGTCGCCGGTGTGCTGGCGGTGAATTTCAAGGCCTTGCGCGGTTTTCTGGCGTCTCCGCAGCTGTGGCTGCTGGGCGCGGCGGCGGGCCTGACGAATGTCGGCTTCAACTGGGCCGTGACGGTGGGCGACGTGGTGCGGGTGGTGCTGCTTTTTTACCTGATGCCGGCCTGGTCGGTGCTGGTGGCCTGGTGGCTGCTGGGAGAAAAACCGACCGCCGGATCGCTTTTGCGGCTGGCGCTGGCCATGGCCGGCGTGCTGGTCGTGCTAAAGACGCCTGATTCCGCCTGGCCGGTGCCGCAAGGCGCCGCCGACTGGCTGGCGATTGGCGGCGGCTTGAGTTTTGCGGTGACCAATTCACTGCTGCGCAAGTGTGCCGACACGCCCGGCAGCGCGCGCATGCTGGCCATGTTCGGCGGCAGCGGCCTGCTGGCGGCCCTGGCTGCGCTGCTCGGCATGGCGTTGGAGGTGGTGCCCGGTCCGGCGCTGCAGGCGGCCGGCATTCCGGTGATGCTCGGACTGGGCCTGGCCTTTATGGCTAGCAACACCGCACTGCTGTATGGCGCGGCGCGGCTGACGGCCGGCACGACGGCGATCGTGATGCTGACCGAAATCCTGTTTGCCAGCCTGTCGTCGGCCGCCCTGGGCGCCGCCGAGCTGACGCCGCGCGTGCTGCTCGGCGGCAGCCTGATCGTGCTGGCGGCGGTGCTGGCGGCGGCAGCGCCGTCTGCCGAAAAAGGGCGAACGGGGGCAAAATAGGCCTTCTCATTTCATCCAACCAGGAACCATGATTCATGGCCAGCAACACATCCACGGTGTACGACTTCGAAGCCCGCCAGATCAACGGCCAGAACCTAGCCCTGTCAGCCTTCAAGGGCAAGGTGATGCTGATCGTCAACACCGCCAGCCAGTGCGGCTTCACGCCGCAATTCGGCGGGCTGGAGGAACTGCACAAGGCCTATGCCGACAAGGGGCTGGTGGTATTGGGCTTTCCGTGCAACCAGTTCGGCGCGCAAGACCCAGGCCCAGACAGCGACATCGCCACCTTTTGCCAGGTCAACTACGGCGTGAGTTTTTCGATGATGTCCAAGATCAACGTCAACGGCCCGGCTGCCCATCCGCTGTACCAGTGGCTCTCTGGCGAGGCGCCCGGCCTGCTGGGCAGCAAGTCCATCAAATGGAACTTCACCAAGTTCCTGGTTGGCAAGGACGGCCGGGTGGTCAAGCGCTATGCGCCGCTGGACAAGCCGGCTGACCTGGCCAGGGACATTGGAGCGGCGCTGGCGGCCTGAAGGCAACGGCCGGGCGCGCAGTCGGCCCACGCTTTAACTTGTAAAGAAAAAACTGCTTTTGCGCAATATGCACAGGCATATCGCGCTATTTATTTTATAGCGCCGCATCGAGCACCTCGACCCAGTGGCGCACCGGCGTTGCCGTGCCGCTTTGCAGGTGCGTGATGCAGCCGATGTTGGCCGAGACGATCACCTCGGGCGCCATGGCGCCCAGGTTGGCCAGCTTGCGGTCGCGCAGCTGGTAGGCAATTTCCGGCTGGAGCACCGAATAGGTGCCCGCCGAACCGCAGCACAGATGCGCTTCATTGTTTGACACCTTGATATCAAATCCCAGACTGCCAAGGTGCTGCTCGACGCCGCCGCGCAGCTGCTGGCCGTGCTGCAGGGTGCAGGGCGGGTGAAACGCCAGCCGGGGTGCGCTGGCGGCGATTTTTTCCATCAGCTCGGGGCGGCTGGCGCGCAGGGATTCGGCAATGACGGGCAGCAGCTCGCTCAGGTCGCGCGTCAGGTCGCTGATACGCGCGGCTTTTTCGGCGTAGGCCGCATCGTCCTTCAGGATGTGGCCGTATTCCTTGACCGTGACGCCGCAGCCCGAGGCGTTGATCACCAGGGCTTCAACGCCGCTCTGCACGTAAGGCCACCAGGCATCGATGTTGCGGCGCATTTCAAGCTTGCCGCCGTCCTGGTCGTTCAGGTGGAACTTGACCGCGCCGCAGCAGCCGGCCTTGGCCGCCAGCACGACCTCGATGCCGGCGGCGTCCAGCACCCTGGCCGTGGCCGAATTGATGTTGGGCATCATCGCGGGCTGCACGCAGCCCGCCAGCATCAGCATCTTGCGGCCATGGCTGCGCGTGGGCCACTGGCCCGCGTCCCGCTTGGGCGGCACCTTGTTTTGCAAACTGTGCGGCAGCAGGCCGCGCACCGCCTGGCCGATTTTCATGGCCGGTGCGAACAGCGGCGACGGCAGGCCTTCCTTGAGCGCCCAGCGCACCGCGCGCTCACCCACCGGGCGCGGCACCCGTTCATCGACCAGCTTGCGGCCAATGTCAATCAGATGGCCGTACTGCACGCCGCTGGGGCAGGTGGTTTCGCAGTTGCGGCAGGTCAGGCAGCGGTCCAGGTGCAGCTGGGTCTTGCGCGTTGGCGCCTGGCCCTCAAGCACCTGCTTGATCAGGTAGATGCGGCCGCGCGGGCCGTCGAGTTCGTCGCCAAGCAGCTGGTAGGTCGGACAGGTGGCGGTGCAAAAGCCGCAATGCACGCATTTGCGCAAAATCGCCTCGGCCTGCAGGCCGTCGGGGGTGTTCTGGAATTCGGGGGCGAGTTGGGTTTGCATGGTGTTCTTCAGGTACTTTGGCGGGCGGTTTTTCGCCGGATGGTGCGCACGAGGTCGGCATACAGGGGTGGCAGGCACAGGCCGAGCAGCAGCAGCGCCAGCGGAACCACCCAGACGAAACCGACATGCTTGAAGCCCGCCGCGCCGACGATGCCGCCGCCGATGAAGGCGCCCAGCAGCGTGCCGAGCAGGCGCAGCTTGATGCGGTTGGCGCGCACCCGCGACTCGAACGGGCTTGCCGTGCGGTTCCAGTAAAACAATTTGCCCAGCTCGATGCCGATGTCGGTCACGATGCCGGTCATGTGGGTGGTGCGGATTTGCGAAGACGATATCTTGCTGACCAGCGCGTTTTGCAGCCCCATGATGAAGGACAGCACCAGCACGGTGAGCGGAACGGCAAACGGCGTCTGGCGGTTCAGCGTGGCGCCCATCAGGCCAAACAGCAGCAGCAGCACGGCTTCGACCAGCAGGGGCAGCGCGTATTCGCTGCGCAGCCCGTGCTGGCGCGCCCAGTTCACCTGGACGGCGGTAAAGGCCGCGCCGAGGGTAAAGGCCAGCAAGGCGCCGATGGCGTTGAGCACCAGGCGCATGTTGCCCAGCACCAGGTTGTCGGCCAGCTGCGAAGCAAAACCGGTCATGTGCGAGGTGTACATCGTCACCACCAGGAAACCGCCGGCATTGACCGCACCGGCATTGAAAGCCAGGATGCCGCCGAGCAGGCGGTTGGTGGACGCCGTCCGGTGCTGGCTGGTCAGGTGGCGAAAACGGCGCATGCGCTGCCTCAGCCGTCGATCGGCATGCGGCCCGGATTGAAAATGCCGGCGGGGTCGAACTGCTTCCTGAGTTCGCGCTGGATGCGCGACTGCACCGGGGACAGCGGGGTGAACACCGGCAGGTTCGCCGGCACCAGGCCAGTGCGCCTGAACAAGGTCGCATGGCCGCCCGCCTGCGCGGCCAGCTGGCGCAGCTGCGCGGCGGCGGAAGCCGGCGCCCAAAGCCAGCGCAGGCCGCCGTGCCATTCCACCAGGGGCGTGTACGGCAAATCCATCGCGGGCGTGGTCTGCGGCACGCTCAAGCGCCACAGGCAGGATTCAAGCGCCGGCGGCTGCGCGAAAAACGGCAGGGTCTGCTCGCGGCAGGCATTCCAGTCGTCACCGGCCTGGGAATTGTCCATCGGCGCCGCTTGCCCGCCTGCCGCCTGCACATCGGCGATCATGCGCGGACATGCGGCCTCGACGGCGGCCAGTGCGCCGCGCAGGCGAACGAACAGGAAATCTTGCACCGGGGCAACGCTTTCATCGCTCACCCAGCAGCTGGCGTTGAGCGGCAGCGGCTGGCCGCCCCAGCGGTTGAGCAGGTCCAGCGCCTTTTGCTGGCTCAAGCCGCTGCACATCAGCGTGGCTTCGCCGGGGGCGACCGGCAGCACCTTGAGCGACACCTCCAGCAGCACGCCGAGCGTGCCGAGCGCGCCTGCCATCATGCGCGACACGTCATAGCCAGCGACGTTTTTCATCACCTGGCCGCCAAAGGTCAGGCGTTCCCCCTTGCCGTTGAGCAGCACGGCGCCCAGCAGGAAGTCGCGCACCGCGCCGCTGCTGGCGCGCGCCGGGCCGCTCAGGCCGCTGGCGACCATGCCGCCGACCGTGGCCCGAGGGCAGAAGTGCGGCGGCTCGAACGGCAGGCACTGGCCTTGTCCGGCCAGCAGCGCTTCGAGTTCAGCCAGCGGGGTTCCGCCGCGCACCGTCACGACCAGCTCACTGGGCTCGTAGCTGATAACGCCGGAATAAGCGCCCATGTCAAGCACCTCGCCCGTCAGCACCTGGCCGTAAAAGTCCTTGCTGCCGCCGCCGCGAATACGCAAGGGGGTTCCTGCCCGCGCCGCATCGCGAACACGCTCTGCCATTACGCTGGTCCAATCAGTGTTTGAATTCATGACGCGAATGGTACGCGTCCCCATTGCGGATGGGTTTTGATTTTTTTGAACACCTTATGTTCGATTTTTTTGCAGCCCGGCAGCTGGTCGCCAGCGTTGCCCCGGGGGAAGCGCTGGCGGCCATTGCCGGCTGTCAAAATGGCAAAATTGCTATTAATAAAATAGCAATATATCTATGCCGCGCAAGCGCAATTTACCGTTTTTCCTGAAAATCGGAACGCCGCCAGCGGGTGCACAAGCCTACTCGCGGCGCCTTGGGCTTAGTCTTTGCCCATGCAGTTGGCATAGAAAGTCACCGTGGCCGGCCAGTCGGAAAAGACGCCTATGACGCCGACCTGCCTGGCCAGCACGTCGAGCACGCGCAGCATGTCGCCTTCCTTCTTGATCGCCGAATCGAAGCTCTGGTAATAAAAGCCGTTGTCGCCGTCGGCAAGGATGCCCGAACGCTCCAGCGTCCAGGTAATGATGTCCAGGCCGGCCATTTTGGCGTTCCCGGCGTAGGTTGACGGCACGATGTTGCCGCTGCCATCGGTGCTCAAGAGCGCAAAAATCGGTGGCGCGACGATGTTGATGCCCTGCGCCTTGTAGCCCGCCAGCTCGGCAAAGCCGGGCAGATCGGCCACGGTGTTGGCGTCGTCGAGAAAGACCGCCTGCCTGCCGAAAGCCCGCTCATTGGCAATCCAGTACAGCACATCGGCCTTGTCGAACGACTGCGCCCAGACGCGGCGCGCGGGCACGCCGGCCTGTTTGTACTCGTCAATCATCTTCTGGGCGTAAGCCTGCTGCGTGAAGCCATCAAAAGGCATGGGCACGCTGGCGCTTTTGAGTTCGGGCGTCATCTTCACGCCGAGTTTCTTGAACAGCTCGATGCTTTCCTTGTGGGTCATCAAGGTGCCGCTGCTCGGGCCCGAATACAGGTCGGTGCGGAAATTGGCAGTGCCGTCCAGATACTCGGCCACTGTTTTTGCGCGCGGGTTGGACGCGTCCATCTTGCCGCGCAGGGTCTTGAACTCGGCCAGGGTGATGTCGCTGGTGCGGCATTCTGCGGCGGCCGGGGCCACGAAGTTGCCATTGCCATCGAAGGTGGCGGGCGTAAAGGGCTTGGTGCACTTGGCGGCCAGCGGCGTGGCGAGGATATTGGTAGTGGTGTGCAGGTCGTTTTGCGCATGGCGGCAGACCAGTTCCTTGTCCTTGGTGAAGGTCACATCGCACTCGACGATGCCCGCGCCCATGCGCGCTGCGGCTTCATAGGACTGTTTGGTGTGCTCGGGGAACTGCAGCGCCGCGCCGCGGTGTCCGATCGAAAAATCGGTGCGGCTGAACTGCGTTCGCCGGGTGCAGGCCTGCAGCTGCTGCTTGAGCGGGCTGTCGCTCATGTCGTTGACGAGAAAAAACGGGCGAGGCCCCAGCTGCGCGCTGGCGTCTCGCCCGTCGCCGCCGCGTCGTTGCCAATGATCGTCGTCGGAAGCTGCCGCTAGAGTGGGTAGCAAGGTGACGGTGCTGGCAAGCAAAAGGCTGAGTATCGAGGTACGCATGGAATCTCCTGGCTGGCGATGTGATGGAAAAATTCGCAGCCAAACATCGCCGGGATTGGCCAGCGTTGACGGTATTTTCTGGATGTGACAGCAAAATGACGAGCCGATGCCAAAGTCAGGGCAGCCTGTTGGCCAGAACCGCGCCGTGACATTTCCCGGATCGGGCATTTGAATCTGCTTTTTTTGATAGCTGCCTTCGCGCGCCTGGCTTGCGCTGAAAGGCTATTTGATGCCAAAAAAGCGGGTTTCTGCTCTCCTTGGAAGTGCCTTTTTGAACGGAGGGCTGCTGGATACGCGGCGCTTGGATTTGGGCGCGCGGCGCAAAAAAATTCATTCGTTAAGGCATGTAAACGTAGCGTTATTTTGTACCCGCGCCATGCCAGGGGCGAACGCTCTCACCGCTTCTTTTTCACTCCAGAAAGAAATTCACCGGCAACCCCGGCACCTCGACCGGCATTGACAGCACGCAGCCCGAAGCCGGCCAGTCCCGCAGTTCGCCGGCCGGGCGGTTCTGGCGCGCAGTCGTGAGGTAGAGCGTCTTGAGGTCGGCGCCACCAAAGCACGGCATGGTCGGGCATTGCGCGGGCACGGCGAACTCGGCCAGCACCTCGCCGCTAGGTGCCAGCTTGAGCAGCCGCCCGCCTTCATACATGGCGACGAAATAATTGCCCTGCACATCGACCGCTGCACCATCGGGCCGGCCGCCGTAGCCCGGCATGCCGGGCTGCCAGCCGGCGGGCTTGCCAGGCCATTGCCGGAACACCCGCTCATGGCTCAGGGTGTTGCTGGCGGCGTCCCAGTCCCAGGCGCGGATGGCATGGCGCGGCGTGTCGGTCCAGTACAGCGTGGCCGCATCGGGCGACCAGGCCAGGCCGTTGGCCGTGGTGGCGTTGCCGGCCTTGGGTTCGAGCACGGGCGCGCGGCCATCACGGCCATCGAGGCAAAAAAGCTGCGCGCGGGCGGCGTCGCGCGGCTCGTAAATGGTGCCGGCCCAGAAGCGGCCCAGCGGATCGGCCTTGCCGTCGTTGAAGCGCGTGGTGGCCGCGTCGTGCAGCGCGGGCGCAAGCAGCGCCAGCGCGCCGCCCCATTGCCGGGCGCGGTAGATGCCGCCCCGCAGGGCGATGACCAACCCGGTGTTTGTGCCCCCGGTGCGCGCCGGCGCGATGCAGCCAGGCTCGGACGGCAGCGTCCAGCGCTCGACGGTGCCGGCCGGAACCGTTGAGCGGCAGACCTGCCGGGCAGCAATGTCCACCCAGTACAGGCGCTGCTCGTCAGGGTGCCAGAACGGCGATTCGCCCAGTTCGCTGGGCTGTGAAATGGCGGTTTTCCAGGGCATGCATTTCTCCTTGAGGCCGTGCGGTTGGGTGAAGGGGTCCGCCACGCCTGCGACTGTAACGACAAAAAAAGGCCCGCTGGCTTGAGACCAGCGGGCCGAACTTCCCAAGGAGATTTTTGTCAGTTCACAGCACCGTGCTTAACGGTTGTAGGCGGTTTCGCCATGCGCCGTGATGTCCAGGCCTTCGCGCTCGTCTTCTTCGCTGACGCGCAGGCCGATGGTCAGGTCAACCACCTTGAAGGCGATGAAGGACACGACGCCCGACCACACGATGGTGATCAGGACGGCCTTGGCCTGGATCCAGACCTGCGACACGATGGAATAGTCGGCGGGCGCCACCATGGCCACGGTCACCCAGTCAGCGACAAAGCCAGGACCGCCCAGGGCCGGCGAGTTGAACACGCCGGTCAGCAAGGCGCCGACGATGCCGCCCACGCCATGCACGCCGAACACGTCGAGCGAGTCGTCGGCGCCGAGCAGTTTTTTCAGGCCATGCACGCCCCAGAGGCAGGCAAAACCGGCGGCAAAACCGATCACCAGGCCGCCGCCGATGCCGACATTGCCGGCGGCGGGGGTGATGGCGACCAGACCGGCCACGCAGCCGGACGCGGCGCCCAGCATCGAGGCCTTGCCCTTCATCAGCGCTTCACCGACACACCAGGCCAGCACGGCAGCAGCGGCAGCGCCGAGCGTGTTGATGAAGGCCAGGGCGGCAAAGCCGTTGGCTTCCAGCGCCGAGCCGGCGTTGAAGCCGAACCAGCCGACCCACAGCAGCGAAGCGCCCACCATCGTCAGCGTCAGGCTGTGCGGCGCCATGGCTTCCTTGCCGTAGCCAATGCGCTTGCCGACCATGAAGGCGCCGACCAGACCGGCCACGGCGGCATTGATGTGCACCACAGTGCCGCCGGCAAAGTCCAGCGCGCCCGACTGCCAGATGTAGCCGGCCTTGCCGGTCATGGCGTCAACCACTTCGGCGCTGGTGTAGGCGTCAGGGCCCATCCAGAACCAGACCATGTGGGCCATCGGCGCATAGCTGAAGGTGAACCAGATGACCATGAAGAGCAGCACGGCGGAGAACTTGATGCGCTCGGCAAAGGCGCCGACGATCAGGCAGCAGGTGATGCCGGCAAAGGTCGCCTGGAAGGCGGCGAACACGATCTCGGGAATCACGACGCCCTTGCTGAAGGTCGCCGCATTGGCGAAGGTGCCGGCGGCGTTGTCCCAGATGCTTTTCATGAACAGCCTGTCAAAGCCGCCGATGAAGGCGCTGCCCTCGGTGAAGGCCAGGCTGTAGCCGTAGATGAACCACAGCACGACGATCAGCGAGAACGTCACCATGACCTGCATCAGCACCGACAGCATGTTCTTGCTGCGCACCAGGCCGCCGTAAAACAGCGCCAGGCCGGGAACGACCATCAGGATCACCAGGATGGTCGAGACCATCATCCAGGCAGTGTCGCCCTTGTTGGGAACGGGGGCCGGCGCGGCGGCGGCATCGGCAGCTTCAGCAGCCGGAGCTGCAACGGCAGCGGCGGGCGCAGGCGCGGCGACATCGGCAGGCGCTGCGGCAGAGGCCGTCGCGGCAGGCGCTTCGGCCGGGGTCTGCGCCAGGGCGGTCACGCCCGTGCCGAGCAAGCTTAATCCCAGCAGCAGGGAGGCAATCAGTTTTTTCATGGCGATGTTTCTCTTTTTTATTTTCAGGAGGGTGAATGTCAGAGGGCTTCCTTGCCGGTCTCGCCGGTGCGGATGCGCACGACCTGCTCCAGGTCGTAGACGAAAACCTTGCCGTCGCCGATCTTGCCGGTGCGCGCCGACGTCTCGATGGCTTCGATCACCCGGTCCACCAGGTCGTCGGACACAGCCGCTTCAATCTTGACCTTGGGCAGGAAATCGACGACGTATTCAGCGCCCCGGTACAGCTCGGTATGGCCTTTTTGCCGGCCGAAGCCCTTGACTTCGGTCACGGTGATGCCCTGCACGCCCATGCCCGAGAGGGCTTCGCGCACCTCGTCCAGCTTGAACGGTTTGATGATGGCAGTAACGAGTTTCATTTCAGTTTTCCTCCAGGATGAATGACAAGGCAGCAATCGGGTGGCGCTGCCGGCGCATTACAGGGTTGTTGTAGGCATCACGTCCAGCGTGTTCTTGATGCGAAAGCGGCCGCTATCAACGAGGGTGACGACGATTGATTTCATGGAATCCCCGAAAATTTTTTAAAGTTGGCGGAACTTCTTTAGCAGGGACCGTGCCAGCTATTTTTGCGTCGCCTGCGAGCGCCCGGCTGGTTTCATCGGCCACCGGGTTACGCTAGAGCTTTACAAGTTGTTACGCACCATTTTGACGCACTCTTTGTGCACGACTTTGATGCATTTATAGGAAAGTCACCGAATGAGTCTGTCTTTAGTGCACAGCCGTGCCTTGCTGGGGCTTGAAGCGCGTCCGGTGTGCGTTGAAGTGCACCTGGCCAATGGTTTGCCGAGCTTCACGCTGGTCGGGCTGGCCGATACCGAGGTCAAGGAAGCGCGGGAACGCGTGCGCTCGGCCATCCAGAATGCCGGACTGGAGTTTCCGGGCAACAAGCGCATCACGGTCAACCTGGCGCCCGCCGACCTGCCCAAGGACTCGGGCCGCTTCGACCTGCCGATTGCGCTCGGCATCCTGGCGGCCAGCGGCCAGATCGATGCGCGCAAGCTGGCGGGCTATGAGTTTGCCGGCGAACTGTCGCTGGGCGGCGACCTGCGGCCGGTGCGCGGCTCCCTGGCCATGAGCCTGGCCATTGCCCGGCCGGCGCGCGGCACGCCGCAAAAACTGCCCCGGCTGGTGCTGCCCGAAGGCAGCGCGCAGGAGGCGGCGCTGGTGCCGCAGGCCGAGGTCTACCGCGCGCTGCATCTGCTCGACGTGGTCCGGCAGTTTTTGCCGGGTGATGCCGTTCCCGAAATCGCGGATGGCTGGACCCGCGTGGCGTCCAGCGCGCCTTCGCGGCAACCCGCCTACGCCGACCTGGCCGATGTCAAGGGCCAGGCCGCCGCGCGCCGCGCACTGGAGATCGCGGCGGCCGGCGGGCACAGTATTTTGATGGTCGGCGCTCCGGGCTCGGGCAAGTCGATGCTGGCGCAGCGCTTTGCCGGCCTGCTGCCCGCCATGACCACCGACGAAGCGCTGGAAACCGCCGCCGTCGCCTCGCTGGGCGGGCGCTTCACGCTGGACCATTGGGCGGTGCGGCCGACCTGCGCGCCGCACCACACGGCCAGCGCGGTGGCGCTGGTGGGCGGCGGCTCGCCGCCCAGGCCGGGTGAAATTTCGCTGGCGCATCGCGGCGTGCTGTTTCTCGACGAGCTGCCTGAATTCCCGCGCGCCGCGCTCGAAGCCCTGCGCGAGCCGCTGGAGTCGGGCACCATCACCATCTCACGGGCCGCCAGCCGCGCCGAGTTTCCGGCGCGCTTTCAGCTGATTGCCGCCATGAACCCCTGCCCGTGCGGCTACCTGGGCTCCAGCCTGCGCGCCTGCCGCTGCTCACCTGAAGTCGTGTCGCGCTACCAGGGCAAGCTCAGCGGACCGCTGCTCGACCGCATCGACCTGCATGTGGAGGTCGGCAGCCTGGCGGCCGATGAGCTGGTGAACGCGCCGCCGGGCGAGTCCACCGAGGCGGTGCGCAGCCGGGTGGCCCAGGCCAGGTCGCGCGCGATGGACCGCCAGGGCAGCGCCAACCAGGCGCTCGACGGCCAGGCCATCGATGCGCAGTGCCAGATGGACCCGGCAGCGGCCAAGTTCCTCCATGTGGCGGCGACGCGGCTGGGCTGGTCGGGCCGGGGCATTCACCGCTGCCTGAAGGTGGCGCGCACCGTTGCCGACCTGGCAGGCGCCAAAACCGTGCAGGTCACGCATGTGGCCGAGGCGGTGCAGTACCGGCGCGCGCTCAACGCCGCGCACTGAACAAACGCGCCGGGCGTCGTCAGAGGTTGGGCGCCAGCAGCCGTGCCAGGTCTTCTGCCCGGGCGCCGCGCCGCTTGGCGAGGTCCTGCAGCTGGTCGTCGCCGATCTTGCCGACGCTGAAATAGGTGCTTTGCGGATGACTGAGGTAAAAGCCGCTGACGCTGGCCGCCGGCGTCATCGCCAGGCTTTCCGTCAGCGCCATGCCGATGTCTTCGGCTTTCAGCAATTCGAACATGTCCTTCTTGACGCTGTGGTCCGGGCAGGCCGGGTAGCCGGGCGCGGGACGGATGCCCTGGTATTGCTCGGCGAGCATCGCGTTTTTGTCCAGCGCTTCGGCTGGCGCGTAGCCCCACAAGTCGCGGCGCACGCGCTGGTGCAGGGCTTCGGCGAAGGCCTCGGCCAGCCGGTCGGCGAGCGACTTGAACATGATCGACGAGTAGTCGTCATGCTCGGCCACGAACTGCCTTTCCTTTTTCTCGGCGCCCAGGCCGGCGGTGACGGCGAAAACCCCGATGTAGTCGGCAATTTTCGAGTCTTTTCGGCTTTTTGCGCTTGCTGCATCTGCGCGAGCAGCTATCAATTCAGGAGTCAGCACCTTAGGCGCAACAAAGTCGGCCAGGCAGCGGCTCGGGCGCATCACGCCATCGGCGGCGGTTTTCTCGGTCTGCTGGCGCAAGCCGTGCCAGGTCATGGCGACGTCGCTGCGGCTTTCGTCGGTATAAAGCTCGATGTCGTCGCCGACGCTGTTGGCCGGGTACAAACCCATCACGCCGCTGGCCGTGAGCCAGCGGCCTTCTGTCAAACGCTTGAGCATCTTTTGCGCGTCTTCATAAACGCGCGTCGCCTCGACGCCGACCACCTCGTCGGTCAGGATGGCCGGGAACGGCCCGGCCAGATCCCAGGTCTGGAAGAACGGTCCCCAGTCGATGAAGGGCGCCAGCTCGGCCAGGTCGAAGTTCTTGAACACGCGCCGGCCGATGAACTTCGGAACGGGCGGTGTATAGCTCTTCCAGTCGATAGCCGTGGCGTTGGCGCGCGATTTGGCCAGTGGCCACATCGGCGTCTGCTTCTTGTTGGCGTGCTGGGTGCGCACCTTGTCGTAGTCGGCGTTCAACTCGTCGATGTACTTGGCCGCCTGCTCGGACAGCAGGCTTTGCGCCACGCTGACGCTGCGTGAGGCGTCGGGCACATAGACCACCGGGCCTTCGTAGTGCGGCGCAATCTTGACGGCCGTGTGCACCCGGCTGCAGGTCGCGCCGCCGATCATCAGCGGAATCTTGTTGAGGCGAAAATGCGCGTCTTTTTGCATCTCGCCAGCGACGTACTGCATTTCTTCCAGACTCGGCGTGATCAGGCCCGACAGGCCGACGATGTGCGCGCCCTCGGCTTTCGCCAGCGCCAGGATCTCGTGGCAGGGCACCATCACGCCCATGTTGACGACCTCGAAGTTGTTGCACTGCAGGACCACGGTGACGATGTTCTTGCCGATGTCGTGCACGTCGCCCTTGACGGTGGCGATGATGATCTTGCCCTTGGTCTTGACGTCGCCGCCAGCGGCCTCTAACAGCAGCTTTTCGGCCTCGATGTAGGGCAGCAGATGCGCCACGGCCTGCTTCATCACACGCGCGCTTTTCACCACCTGCGGCAGGAACATCTTGCCCTGGCCGAACAGGTCACCCACCACGTTCATGCCGTCCATCAGCGGACCTTCGATGACGTGCAGCGGCCGGCCGCCCTCTAGCTGGATAGCCTGCCAGACTTCCTCGGTGTCCTCGGTGATGAACTCGTTCATGCCGTGGACCAGCGCGTGCGACAGGCGCTGGCGCACCGGCAGCGCGCGCCATTCGTACTTCTTGCTGTCGTCCCGGGCGCCGCTTTGCGCCGTCTCGGCGACTTCGATCAGGCGCTCGCCGGGCGTGAGGTGCGCCTCGCCCGACTTGTACATCGGCGGGCGGTTCAGCACCACGTCCTCGACGCGCTCGCGCAGCACCGGTTCTAGGTCGTCGTACACGCCGACCATGCCGGCGTTGACGATGCCCATGTCCATGCCGGCCTGGATCGCGTGGTACAAAAACACCGTGTGAATCGCTTCGCGCACCGGGTCGTTGCCGCGAAAGCTGAACGACACGTTGGACACGCCGCCCGATACCTTGGCGCCCGGCAGGTTCTGCTTGATCCAGCGCGTGGCGTTGATGAAATCGACCGCATAGTTGTTGTGCTCGTCGATGCCGGTGGCAATGGCGAAGATGTTCGGGTCGAAGATGATGTCTTCGGGCGGAAAACCGATCTCGTCGACCAGCACGCGGTAGGCGCGCTCGCAGATCTCGGTCTTGCGCTGGTAGGTGTCGGCCTGGCCCTTTTCGTCAAACGCCATGACGACGGCAGCGGCGCCGTAGCGCTTGAGCAGCTTGGCCTGGTGCTTGAAGACGTCCACGCCCTCCTTCATCGAAATCGAGTTGACGATGCCTTTGCCCTGGATGCAGCGCAGGCCGGCCTCGATCACGCTCCACTTGGAGCTGTCGATCATGATCGGCACGCGCGCAATGTCGGGCTCGCCGGCAATCAGGTTCAGGAAACGCACCATGGCCGCCTGGCTGTCGAGCATAGCCTCGTCCATGTTGATGTCGATGATCTGCGCGCCGTTTTCGACCTGCTGGCGGGCGACGGCCAGCGCCGCTTCAAAGTCGCCGTTCAAAATCATGCGGGCAAAGGCCTTGGAGCCGGTGACGTTGGTGCGCTCGCCGATGTTGACAAAGAGCGAATCCGTGCCGATGGTGACCGGCTCCAGGCCGGAAAGCTTCATGGGCGGGACGGGGTGGGGAAATTCAATTGCGGACATGGCTCACCTTGGAACAAAGGTGAGCGTCGTTGCTAAAAAGAACGCTTGGCGCCCTGTTCACCCAAGCCTGACGAAACGGTGTTTCGCTGCAACGCTCCTTGAGTTAAGCTCGATTTTAAGCACCAATGCCGGCAGGCGGGCTGCCAGCGACAAATTCCACCGGGTTGATCCATGCTTAGCACCTTCTTCAGAAAAAAAAACTTTCCCCCGGTCAGCCAAAGACATGGCGCCACCAAAGGCTCGGAAGCGGCCGACCTGGCAGCCGAGATGCTGATGGCGCCCACGGCCCTGATGCAGCTGACGATGCAAGAGGCGCGCTTGGTGGTGGACTACATGCAGCCGCAGATCGTCGCCAAGGGCACGGTCTTCATCCGCGAAGGCGATGCCCGGGACACCGGTTTCCTGATGCTGCTGCTCAATGGCGAAGTGACCGTGGAAACCATGGTGGTCAGCCGCGTCGAGCCCATCGTCATCACCCTGCTCGGCCCCGGCAGCCTGATTGGCGAGCTGGGCATGTTCGACGGCCTGCCCCGTTATGCCAGCTGCATTGCCGCCACGCAGTTGCGCTGCGCCATCCTGACGCGCGAGGCCCTGAATCGCCTGATGCAAGAGAACCCGGCGGTTGCCGCCAAACTGCTTCTGGCCGTGTCGCTGCGCATCGGCGCGCGCCTGCGCGAGGTGACCGACAAGCTCAAAATGTACATTCAGCTGACCCAGGCGATGGAGCAGGAAATCGCTTCGCGGCCCGACGCCTGAACAGGCATCCGCCAGAACGGCGACCGCCAGCTCAGCCAGTACTCAGGCCGCTTCGGCGTAGAAAACACCGCGCTGCAGTTTGCGCCCGCCCACCAGCGCCACCGACCGGGCGATCGCCTGGATGTGCTCGGGCGTGGTGCCGCAGCAGCCGCCGACGATGTTGACCAGCCCCTCGGCGGCAAACTCGTGCAGCAGGCGCGAGGTGACGTCGGGCGTTTCGTCAAAGCCGGTGTCGCTCATCGGATTGGGCAGGCCGGCGTTCGGATAGCAGCTGATGAAGGTATCGGGCGCGGCCTTGGCCAGTTCCTGGATGTAGGGCCGCATCAGCGCCGCGCCCAGCGCGCAGTTCAGCCCCACGGCCAGCGGCTCGGCATGGCGCACGCTGTGCCAGAAGGCGGTCACGGTCTGGCCGCTGAGGATGCGGCCCGACGCATCGGTCACGGTGCCGCTGATGATCAAGGGCAACCGCTCGCCGGAATCCTCGAAATACTCGTCGATGGCAAACAGCGCCGCCTTGGCATTGAGCGTGTCAAAGATCGTCTCGACCATCAGCACGTCGCTGCCGCCCTTGACCAGCGCCTCGGTCTGCTCGTAATAGGCTTTTCGCAATTCCTCGAAACTGGTGTTGCGCGCGCCGGCATCGTTCACGTCGGGGCTGATGCTGGCGGTCTTGGGCGTGGGGCCGAGGGCGCCGACGACAAAACGCGGTTTGTCTAGCGTGGAAAACTTGTCGCAGGCGGCCCGGGCAAGCCGCGCCGATTCGTAGTTCATTTCCACCGCCAGGTCGGCCATGTCGTAGTCGGCCTGCGCCACGGTGGTGGCGCCAAAGGTGTTGGTCTCGATCAGGTCGGCGCCGGCGGCCAGGTAGCCTTCGTGGATGTCACGGATCACGTCGGGCCGCGTGAGACTCAGCAGTTCGTTGTTGCCCTTCACGTCCCGGTGAAAGTCCTTGAAACGCTCGCCCCGGTACTGCGCTTCATTGAGCTTGAAGCGCTGGATCATGGTGCCCATCGCGCCGTCGAGAATCAGGATGCGCTCTGCCAACAAGGCGGGGAGTTGCTGGGCGCGGGTGTAGGTGATCGGCTTCATGGCGTGCATTTTAGGTCGGGCTTCAAGGCCTGCCACTTTCCCCGACAATAGCGGGCAGCTTGCCTTCGACTCATTCGTTCGAATGACGGCGTTATCGCCTGGGGCCAGCTGTTAATTTTAAGCAAAATATGGCTCCAGCGCTTATTCCACAATCGTAATCAGCTATTATTTTCATAGCGTATAAGCTTCTTTTCAACGCTCACCAGTCTGGCCCGCCCTTGTCCTCATTGCCTCTTTCATCAGACCAGCCCACGCCGCTGGATGTGCTTGGCCAGGTTTTTGGCTACAGCGACTTTCGCGGCCCGCAGCAGGCCATCGTCGAGCATGTGGTGGCTGGCGGCGATGCGCTGGTGCTGATGCCGACAGGCGGCGGCAAGTCGCTGTGCTACCAGATTCCGGCCATCGTGCGGCAAAACGCCGGCCACGGCGTGACCATCGTGATCTCGCCGCTGATCGCGCTGATGCACGACCAGGTCGGCGCGCTGACGGAAGCCGGCGTGTCGGCGGCCTTTCTTAATTCCACCCAGACTTACGAGGAAAGCAGCGCGCTGGAAAAGCAGTTGCTGGCCAACAAGCTGACGCTGCTGTATGCCGCGCCCGAGCGCATCAACACGCCGCGCATGAAGGGCCTGCTGGCCTCCCTGCACGAGCGCGGGCTGCTCAGCCTGTTCGCGATTGACGAGGCGCATTGCGTCAGCCAGTGGGGCCACGATTTCCGGCCCGAATACCGCAGCTTGAGCCTGCTGCACGAGACCTTCCCCGACGTGCCGCGCATGGCGCTGACGGCGACAGCCGACCACCTGACGCGCCAGGACATGATCGAGCGGCTCAAGCTGGAAGACGCGCGCGCGTTTGTCAGCAGCTTTGACCGGCCCAACATCCGCTACACCATCGTCGAGAAAACCGATCCGACGCGCCAGCTGCTGCGCTTCATCGAGACCGAGCACCACGGCGAAGCGGGCATCGTCTATTGCCAGTCCAGGAAGCGCGTCGAAGAAATCGCCGGCATGCTGGAGAGCGCCGGCATCAAGGCCATGGCCTACCACGCCGGGCTTGACGCCAAGCTGCGCCAGCAGCGCCAGGACCGTTTTTTGCGCGAAGACGGCATGGTGATGGTGGCGACGATTGCCTTCGGCATGGGCATCGACAAGCCCGATGTGCGCTTCGTCGCGCACCTGGACATGCCCAAGAACATCGAAGGCTACTACCAGGAGACAGGACGAGGCGGCCGTGACGGGCTACCGGCCGACGCCTGGATGGTCTACGGCCTGCAGGACGTGGTGAACCAGCGCCGCATGATCGACACCAGCGAAGTCGCCAGCGAGGAATTCAAGGCGGTGATGCGCGGCAAGCTGGACGCGCTGCTCACGCTGGCCGAGGGCACGCGCTGCCGGCGCGCGAGCTTGTTGAGCTATTTTGGTGAGGAGCTGAACGACGGCCGCAGCGACGGGCCGCCCCTAGCAAGGCCAACCCCCTCGGGGGGCAGCGAACCACGCGAAGCGGGGAGCGTGGGGGCCTCATACTTTTGCGGCAACTGCGACAACTGCCTGACGCCGCCGGCCGTGTGGGACGCGACCGAGGCGGCGCGCAAGATGCTCAGCTGCATCTACCGCGTGCAGCAGGCCAGCGGCATCAGCTTTGGCGCCGGGCACATCATGGACATTTTGCGCGGCAAGCCGACCGACAAAGTCGTGCAGTACGGCCACGACCAGCTCAGCACCTTCGGCATCGGCGCCGACCTAGCGGAGGCGCAGTGGCGCGGCGTGCTGCGCCAGCTGATCGCAACCAACCTGGTGCGCGTCAACACCGAGGCCTTCAACACGCTGCAGCTGATGCTTGATGCCAAAGCGGTGCTCAAGGGCGAAGTCAGCGTGCTGCTGCGCCAGCAGGCGGCCAGCAGCAAACCCGAGCGCAGCCGGCGCGGCAGCAAGGCACCGGTCAAGACATCGGTCAAGGGCATGGCCGAAGCCAGCCTGAACGCCGGCGCGATCGAACGCCTTGGCCGCCTGAAAGCCTGGCGCACCGACGTGGCGCGCGAGCACAACCTGCCGCCGTTCGTGATCTTTCACGACGCCACGCTGCGCGCGATTGCCGAACAGGCGCCGCAAGACCTGCACGCGCTAAGCGGTATCAGCGGCATGGGCGTGAAGAAGCTGGCAGCCTATGGGGCCGAGGTGCTGCGGGTCTGCGCCGAGACGGGTTGAACCGGCAGGGCCTGGGGCTTGGCCTTGAAGGGTTCGCCAAGCGGCCAATGGCCCAGTGGCAGCCTGCGCAAGATAACGTAGGCCAGGATCGGCCCCAGGATGCCCACCAGCAAGCCGCTCACGAACAACGCGGAGACCGATTCCACGCCCAGGCGCACCAGCGCAATGCGCGATGCGGCGCTGAACATGCTGTGGAACAAATAGATGGCAAAGGAAAAATAGCCAATCCAGGCCAGCCAGCGAACCTGGATGCGGCTGCGCAACAAGACAATGCAACTGCCCGCGCCCAGGAGCACCGCCGTCAGGCTGTTCCACACAGGAAAACCCTGGTCCGCTAAGACAAGGTAAAGCACGAAACCCAGCAGCCCGGCAGCCATCCAGCCGACAGGGATCTGCTGCAGCTGCTCGCCAAAACGGTTGCAGGCCAGGCCCAGCAGGAAGAAGGGAAACAGGTAGACCGCACCATTGATGCCCAGTATTTCGGTCGGCGATGTGGACATGAAGAGAATGACCGCCGCCAGCCAGAACGCCAGCAGCCGGCCCGGGGTGGACAAAAGACCGAGACGCTCCAGCACGGCGGTGACCATGAAGACGATGAACAGTGATTCGAGAAACCAGAAATGCGCCACGGGCAGGATGTGCAGCATGCTCCAGTCGTAATGGGCGCCGTTGACGCCAGGCGTCAGTGATTGCAGCACCGCATGGAACGTGCCCACCAGCAGCATTGGAATCAGCAAGCGGCGGACCTTTGCCTTCACGAACTTGCCGGGCTCGCCACGGTAAGGACGCCATCCGTAGACAAAACCGGACAGGAAGGAAAACAGCGGCATCCTGAGATATATCAGCACATTGTTGACCTCGCTCAGGAAATGGGAGGTGTCCAGCCGGAGCCCGGTGTCTTGTCCGCCGACGACGTGAAACGCCACCAGCAAAATGCAGGCAATGCCTCGAAGGGTGTCAATGGGAATATTTCGGGACATCTATTCAGCGTTCCTGGCTCTTCAATCTTGGATCTTTTTGGATCCTGAAAACGACGATTCACTCGGAGAATCGAATTCTAGCGGCTGAGTAAAACAGTGTTTGCCCCGGAATTAACTAAAAAACGTTTGTATCTGTGTAAGACTTAATTCAAAAAGATGACGGCTCTGCTTTTATCGACAACCATGAGAATCCACTAAACCAAACTATCGTGACCTTTAATGTCGACATCTTCGGGGAAATTTTTTCATGCCCAAAAAAGCAGACACCTGTTAGCACGCGGAGTAAGCACCACCAAGTAGTTACCCCTACTCACTCACGTTACGAAAACGCCTGCCCTTGCGGAAGTTCAACATAGGCATTGCATGGGGCGTTGATCAGGTTCATGCCGCTGACGCGCGAACAGCGTGAAGTCCTGTTCACCATCAAAGCCCCTGGCCGGCGACGTCCGCATGACCCGCTGGCGATGGCGGACCTGCGCCTTCGCCTGGACAGGTCCTAGCGCATGAACCCCATGCCCCGCCCTTCCCGCACCTCGGGCTTGATGCGGTGCTCGGCTTCGAGCTGGGCCAGGAATTCCTCGGCCGACAGTTCGGCATCCAGGATCACCCCCTGCCGCTTGACCGCCGCAAAATCGCCGGGGCACAGCTGCGTGAGCTGGGCCAGCCGCTGCGCCAGCTCGCCGCTGAGCAAACGGTCGTCGCCGGCCAGGGCTTCGGTGGTGAACATGACCTCGCGCTGCCCGGCGGTCAGCGGCATGAATTTGATCTTGAAGGTAAAGCGCCGCAGCGCCGCCTGGTCCAGGCTTTCCAGCAGGTTGGTGGTGCAGATGAAAATGCCGGCGAAGCGCTCCATGCCTTGCAGCATCTCGTTGACTTCCGTCACTTCATAGGTTCGCTGGGCGCCGCGCCGGTCCTGCAGAAAGCTGTCGGCTTCGTCGAGCAGCAGCACGGCCTTCTCAAGCTCGGCCTCGCGAAACATCGCGGCCATCTGCTGCTCGGTTTCGCCGACGTATTTACTCATCAGGTCGCTGGCCTGCTTGATCAGCAGCGGCTGCTCCAGCACGCTGGCAATGTGCTCGGCCAGCGCGGTCTTTCCGGTGCCGGGCGGGCCATAGAAACACAGGCTGCCGTGGCCCCGGCTTTTGAGCGCCTGCACAATGCGCGCAATCTCGAACCGCGACTCGACATTGAGCATCGCCAGGTCATAGGTGGTCACGTTGTGGCGGCCGGAGGCTTGGGCCTTGTTGCCCAGCGCCACGTCGGCGTTTTTCAGCTGCCGCTCGATCAGCGACTCCATCAATGAGGGGCGGCCGCCGGCCAGGATCGCCTGCAGCCCGGCGCCATCGACCTGCGCGTCGATGGTTTTCTCGGGCGCGCTGGCCAGGCGCGCAAAGCGCACCGCCGTGCGGATCTGCGCCGGCGTCAGGCCCTTGCGGGCGGTGAGCTTGGCAATGAAGGCATCGCTGACCTGCACGCCTTCGAGCGTCTTGCGCACAATGCCTTCGCGCGCGCCGGGCGGCGGCGAGCGCAGCTCCAGGTGATAGGCAAAGCGGCGGCGAAAGGCCGGGTCAATCTGCTCGATGCGGTTGGTCACCCACAGCGTGGGCACGGGATTGGATTCGAGAATCTGGTTGACCCAGGCCTTGCCGCTGACCGAATGACTGTTGGGTGCGGTCAGCTGTTCGGAACGCGCCATCAGCTGCGCGGCTTCGCTGGAAATCGGCGGAAACACGTCCTCCACCTCGTCGAACAGCAGCGCCGAATGCATGCTGCCCTTGAGGAACACCTGGGCGATCTGCAGCGAGCGGTAGCGGTCGCGCCCGCTCAGGGAATTGCCGTCGCGGTCGGCGTATTCGACCTCGAACAAATCAAGCCCTGCGGCCTGCGCCACCACCTTGGCCAGCTCGGTCTTGCCGGTGCCGGGCGGGCCGTAGAGCAGCACATTGACGCCCTGCTCCCTGGCGGCCACCGCGTGGCGCAGCAGCGACACCAGCACCTGCGCGTCTTCCTGCACGAACGCAAAATCGTCCAGCCCCAGCAGGCTGCGGGTCGCGGGCCGGGTAAAGACGGCCATCAGTTCGCTGTGGTCGCGGTATTTGCGCATCAAAACCGGCGGCAGCTTTTCGCTGACCTTCATCAGGTCGGCCAGGTCGGTGATGTTGTGCTCGGAGATCAGGTTCTCGACCATGCCGATGCGCTCCAGCCGCGATCCGGGCCGCAGCGCCTCGGCCACCTCGAGCGCCTTGACGCCAGCGACGTCGGCAATCGCCGCATAGGCTTCAGGCGCGTTGTTGACCTTGAACTCGACCAGCAGCGAGCGCAGGTCGCGCTGGTAGCGCGCCAGCGTGCCGTAGAGCAGCAGCGCGCGCTCGGCGCGGTTGAGCTGCAGCAGGCTGGCCAGCGACTCGATGTTTTTCTCGACCAGCGTGGACTGCTTTTTCAGCGCCAGCGTCAGCCAGTCGCCGGTGGCGCTCAGCACCGACAGCAAGTCCTTGGGCTGGTCCTTGGCATGCTCGTCAAGGTAGAAGAACAGCGTGCCTTCCTCGTACGGGCCGCGCCAGACGCCATGGCGCGCCATGAACTCGGCATCGCTCAGGGTTTCATGGTCCTGCCAGAACTCGTTGCCCTTGCAGCGGCGGTTCAGAAATTCGCGCAGGCGCTGCAGCGCCGGCAAGGGCCAGACCAGGTGCCGGCCGGACAGCGAGAGCAAACTGGTCAGGTCGCGCCGCACATTGAACTTGGCGCCCTGGCGTGCTGCCAGGGTCAGGACGAAATGCGAGCACATCAGGTCCAGCACCGGCGCTTCTTTCAGGCCGGGAGAAAGCAGCCACTGCTGCGGATGCTCGACAAGGGAACGCTTGTTCATGGACCAACTCCAGTTTGCAACGGTATCGCCAACTCCCCCACGCTAAATTTTTATTGATTCGAAGAAACTGCACCATAACGCATGCTGAAGCCCCATGGAAGACACTACTTCAAGAGTGCCGCCCGGCGATCCCCCCAAGATGCGCTTCAAAGGCGCGGAAAATGCCGGCTACCTGCTTCACGCCGTGTTCAACAAGGAAATCCATGCTCAGCCTGACCGATGTCGAACAAGCCGCCCAGCGCCTGCATGGCCACTTGCTGAACACGCCGTGCGTCGAATCGCGCACGCTGTCGCAGCTGACCGGGGCGCAAATTTACCTGAAATTTGAAAACCTGCAGTACACCGCTTCCTTCAAGGAGCGCGGCGCGTGCAACAAGCTGGCGCAGCTCACCGAGCCAGAGCGCCAGCGCGGCGTGATCGCCATGAGTGCGGGCAACCATGCGCAGGGCGTCGCCTACCATGCGCAGCGCCTTGGCATCCGCGCCGTCATCGTGATGCCGCGCTTCACCCCGGGCGTGAAGATCGAGCGCACCCGGGGCTTTGGCGCCGAGGTGGTGCTGCACGGCGACACGCTCGACGAATCGCGCGCCCATGCCTTGCAACTGGCCGAGCGCGAAGGCCTGGTGTTTGTCCATCCCTACGACGATGAAGCCGTCATGGCCGGACAGGGCACGGTGGGGCTGGAAATGCTGCATGCCGTTCCCGACCTGGAAGTGCTGGTGGTGGCCGTGGGCGGCGGCGGCCTGATCGCCGGCATGGCGACGGCGGCCAGGGCGCTCAAGCCGGGCATTGAAATCATCGGCGTGCAGACCTCGCGCTTTCCGGGCATGGTCAACGCCATCAAGGGCACGCAGCACCGCCAAGGCACCAGCACGATCGCCGACGGCATTGCGGTGGGCACGCCAGGCGTGATCACGCAGGCCATCATCGCCCGGCGCGTCGATGACCTGCTGCTGGTCGATGAAGGCGACATCGAGCAGGCCATGGTGATGCTGCTGGAGATCGAGAAAACCCTGGTCGAGGGCGCCGGCGCGGCCGGGCTGGCGGCGCTGCTCAAGTACCCGGCGCGCTTTGCCGGCCTGAAGGTCGGGCTGGTGCTGTGCGGCGGCAACATCGATCCGCTGCTGCTGGCCGCCATCATCGAGCGCGGCATGGTGCGCGCCGGACGGCTGGCGCGCCTCCGGGTCAGCGCGCGCGATGTGCCCGGCTCGCTGGCCAGGATCACCGCCACGGTCGCCGACGCCGGCGCCAACATCGAGGAAGTGCACCACCAGCGCGCCTTCACCATGCTGGCGGCGCTGAATGTCGAGATCGAGCTGGTGGTGCAGACACGCGGCCGGCCGCATATCGAGCAGGTGCTGCAGGCCTTGCGCGCGGCGGGGTTTGAGGCGGAAGAGCAGCACTGAGGCGCTTGGCCAGAGTGCATTCGTTTTAGCCAGCCGGCAACTTTTTAATGCCAAACAGCCATTTTGCGCATATCCAACGAGCGCAAGCAGCTATTGATTAAATAGCAAAAAACTCTCAACGCAGATGCTTGGACAGCTTGGCCGCAAACAGCGCCGGAATGCCAACGCCGCGCCGGCCCGCAATAACTTCAAACGCATCGCCGGCACGCAGCGTTCCAGGCGTTTGCACCGCCAGGTAAAAGCCGCAAAAGCCGGTCTGCGCCATCAGCCGGGAGGCGCGACCAAAACCCATCGCCGCATTGAATTTGTAGCAAGGCTCGCGCGGCAGCGTCACGCGCAGTTCGCAGCCGGGAAACTTCAGCACGTCGCCGGCCCAGACGCCGGTCTCAAACAGGCCTTCAAGCGTCAGGTTTTCGCCCAGGCTGCCATGGGGCAGGCTGTCGTCGATGCCGCCGAGGCCGGCTTGCCGCCGGGCATCCTGCCAGAAGGCGTAATGCTCAGACGGATAGGCATAGACGGCTTTTTCCAGCCCGCCGTGAATCGACAAATCGGCCTGCTCGTCCCCCAGCAGGCCCAGCGGCAGCACCGGCACGGCACCTGGCACCGGCTGCTTGTAGTAGGCGCTCAGGATGCTGCGCTCGCCAATCCTGATGCGGCGCGCCAAACCCAGCTGAACCGAAAGAACCTGCGGCATGGCGCGCCGCTCAGTTCCAGCCGATGACGTCAAAGCCTTTTTCGCTCAGGCAGCGCTGCACGAAGCTGCGGTAGACGCCATTGGGCCGGTCGTTGTGGAAAGCGCCCGACACGGCGCCGGCCGAGCCGCCGATGGCCGCGCCGGCCGCGCCGGCGCGCAACACGCCTTCGCTGCCCCGGCCGGTGATCAAGGCACCGACAACCGACGCCACGCCGGCAGTGGCGGCGCCTTCGCCGGCGCGGCGCCCCACTTCATTGGTGTTTTGCGACGGGCTCAGGCCGGAAGCCTGCGCGCGCGACAGGCAGGCGTTCACTTCCATCTGGCCCTGCGCATCGCCGACGCGGTTGAGCGCGGCGTTGGGGTAAAGCACGGGTCTGGCCGATGCGCTGCCTGCGCCATTGCTGGCGCAGCCGGCCAGCCCCAGCACCGCAATGGCCGCGAGCGGGAAAAGGCGGGTGGGAAAATTCATGGTGGGGAATCCGGACATCTGCATGCCTCAAGGTTAGCGCAATGGCTGAAGGCCGCAAGAAGTGTCCGGGCTTGCCAAGAAGGTAGACTTGCAACAAGTTTTCCAAGCATTCCAGGAGCTTTCCATGAACCCTTCAGCCGAACACACCACCAACGCAGCCCACAGCAGCCCGACACCGGCCGAAGAACAGGATGCGGTTGACGCCATCGTCCCGCTGATTCCGCTGGTGCTGCCGCTGGTCGGCGGCGTGCTGATTTTCCTGCTGGCCTTCATTGCCGTGTCCATGGCTTGATTCGGCTTTGCCGCTGCCATGCTTGCTGAAAAAAGTCCGCCTCGTGCGGACTTTTTTTCATTGGCAAGGTGCGCAGGCCTGGAAAAGCCAAGCCTAAAACAGGTTGGACCGCAGGAGCGGCAAACGCCCGGCAGACGTTTAAAGGACTCACATGATGCATCCGCAAGTGACTATTTTGAAGGCCCAGAACCTGGTCTTCAGCCATTCCCCGCTGCCCGCGCCGCCGCTGTTTGACCGCCTGTCTTTGGTGCTGCCGCCCGGGGTGACCTGGCTGGGCGGCGGCGAAGGCAGCGGAAAAACCACGCTGCTGCGTTTGCTGGCCGGCGCACTGCCCGCGAGCGCGGTGCAGGGCCAGCTTCAACTCCACGGCGCCAGCCTGGCGCAACACCCGTCCGCCTACCGGCGCCAGGTCGCCTGGCTGGACCCGCGCGACGGCGCACGCGACCTTCAAACCGCCCGCGATGTCTTTGCCGACATGCCGGCGCACCACGCCGGCTGGAATCCGCAATCGCTGCAGGCGCACATCGCCGGGCTGAGCCTGGCGCCGCATCTGGACAAGGCGCTTTTCATGCTGTCCAGCGGCACCCGGCGCAAGGTGCTGCTCGCCGCCGTGCTGGCAGCGAGCGCGCCGCTTACCCTGCTCGACCAGCCTTTCATGGCGCTGGACCGGCCGTCCATCGACTACCTGCTGGATCTGCTGGCCGAGGCCGCGCGCCATTCCGGCCGGGCCTGGGTGGTGGCTGATTACGAAGCACCGCCGGGCGTGGCGCTGTCAAACACCGTTGAACTGCCGGGCTGAATCCAAAAATAAAGCCAAATCAGCCGTTTGCGCTCTAGCAGCCTACGCTTGCAGCTATTAAAAAATAGTATTTCTGTTGACCGGTCCGCTCCTGCCGTTGTGATGAAGGGCAACCTTTCGAGGTTAATCAAGCATAACTTCATGTTTGTTTTGCATAACTTTTGCATGTAACTCGGTGGTAACCGAAGCCGATGTTCCTAAAATGGCTTTCAGGCCAATCTGTGGCGAAGCAGCACCAAGCAGCATCCCGACAAACGTCCGCACGCCACCGCAGTTGTCAACTGCGCCGTTGCCTGACGTTTTTCGAAATCCCGCTTTTTTACTTTGGAGTTTTTTCGATGAACCAACCCAGCATGCAAGGGCTTGAAATCAATACACCCGCTTACGTCAAGAACGCAAAACTGATTGCCTGGGTCGCCGACATGGCGCTTTTGTGCAAGCCCGACAGCGTGTACTGGTGCGACGGCAGCGACGCCGAATACCAGCGCCTGTGCCAGCAACTGGTGGACGCCGGCACGTTCAAGAAGCTCAATGAAGCCAAGCGCCCGAACAGCTTCCTGGCCTGCTCTGACCCGAGTGACGTGGCCCGCGTCGAAGACCGCACCTACATCTGCTCGGCGCTGAAGGAAAACGCCGGCCCGACCAACAACTGGATGGAACCCTCCGAAATGCGCGCGACGCTGCAGCCGCTGTTCGACGGCTGCATGAAGGGCCGCACCATGTATGTGGTGCCGTTCAGCATGGGTCCGCTGGGCTCGCCCATCGCGCACATCGGCATCGAGCTGTCCGACAGCCCGTACGTGGCCGTCAACATGAAGATCATGACGCGCATGGGCAAGGCCGTGTTCGACGTGCTCGGCGCCGAGGGCAACTTCGTTCCCTGCGTGCACACCGTCGGCGCGCCGCTGGCCCAAGGTCAGCAGGACGTGGCCTGGCCATGCAACAAGACCAAGTACATCGTGCATTACCCCGAAACGCGCGAAATCTGGTCCTACGGCTCGGGCTACGGCGGCAACGCGCTGCTGGGCAAGAAATGTTTTGCGCTGCGCATCGCCTCCAACATGGGCCGCGACGAAGGCTGGCTGGCCGAGCACATGCTGATCCTGGGCGTGACCAACCCGGCCGGCAAGAAATACCACGTGGCAGCGGCCTTCCCAAGCGCCTGCGGCAAGACCAACTTCTCGATGCTGGTGCCGCCCGCCGGCTTTGACGGCTGGAAGGTCACCACGATCGGCGACGACATTGCCTGGATCAAGCCCGCCGCTGATGGCAAGCTCTATGCCATCAACCCCGAAGCCGGCTATTTTGGCGTAGCCCCTGGCACCAACATGCTGACCAACCCGAACTGCATGCTCAGCGTTCGCGGCAACACGATTTTCACCAACGTCGCGCTGACCGACGACGGCGACGTGTGGTGGGAAGGCATGGAGCAGGATGCGCCCGGCAAGGCCTTGCCCGACCACCTGATCGACTGGCAGGGCAAAGACTGGACACCGCAAATCGCCAGGGAAACCGGCGCCAAGGCGGCACACCCGAATTCGCGCTTCACCGTCGCCGCGACCAACAACCCGGCGCTCGACAGCCAGTGGGACGACCCGAAAGGCGTGGCGATCGACGCCTTCATCTTCGGCGGCCGCCGCTCGACCACCGTGCCGCTGGTGACCGAAGCGCGCAACTGGGTCGAAGGCGTGTACATGGCCGCGACCATGGGCTCGGAGACCACGGCCGCCGCCACCGGCCAGGCCGGCGTGGTGCGCCGCGACCCGTTCGCCATGCTGCCGTTCATGGGCTACAACATGAGCGACTACTTCCAGCACTGGCTTGACCTGGGCAAAAAGCTGGCCGCTTCCGGCGCCACGTTGCCGAAAATCTACACCACCAACTGGTTCCGCAAGGGCGCCGACGGCAAGTTCGTCTGGCCCGGCTATGGCGAGAACATGCGCGTGCTGGCCTGGATGATCGACCGCATCGAAGGCAAGGGCCAGGGCGAAGACCATGTGACCGGCATCAGCCCGAGCTACGAGGACCTGAACTGGACCGGCCTGGACTTTAGCGCCGAGCAGTTCAACACCGTCACCAGCATCGACAAGGCGGCCTGGCTCCAAGAGCTGGAACTGCATGCCGAGCTGTTCAAGCAGCTGGCCTACCACCTGCCCAAGGAACTGGGCGACACCAAGGCCGAGATCGAGCGCCGCCTGGCGGCCTGATACCGCTTCGCACCCTGGCACTGGCTTCCTTCCAGGGGGCCAGACGAAAAAAAGCCACCTGCTTTCAGGTGGCTTTTTTTCGTCCGGGCGCTGCGGGCGTGCGCCGGTCGGTTTCGATCAGATGTGGTGGCGCGTGTGCGGCGGCGGCACAGTCACGGTCGGTTTCACGGCAGGCGATGGACCCGCTGACACCAAGGCAGGCGGCTGAAGAGACCTTCACGGCCTGAAAAAGCCGACAGCGCTTTCGTGCGAGCAGCTGGCGCTCAGCGAATGACGCTCAGGAAGGCGCGCGCTGCGCTGCGCAGCTCTTGCGCCTGGTGCGGGTCGCGTCCGGCGCCGGCGTCGGCGCGCTCCATCAGCTGGTGCGCCACCTCGCTGGAGGGCGCCTGGGCGTTGCGGGAAGAGATGAAGGAGGCGATTTTGGAAAGAATGCGAAACATAGGAAACTGCGATCAGTGTTAAAAATGGTGATAGAGGTAGATTAAGGGTTTTCCCTAGGTTTACAAGCCCAGGCAGGTCACAAAGCCATGCCGATACGGCATGGCCGCATTCAAAACGGCCTTTTTGCCATGAGAAAGCGCCGGCGCGGGAGAAATTGCGCGCCTTCCCGCACAATCAACCGGTGAACATCCAGCTTCTTTCCGACCTGCATCTTGAGTCCAACCCCTACTTCAAGCCCCGGCCGCTGCCTGGCGCCGACGTGCTGGTGCTGGCGGGCGACATCGGCTCCTATCAGCAGGGCTCGCTGCTGACCAGCCTGGCGATTGACGACTTTGGACTGGCGCGGTTTTCGCCCTTGCCGGTCGCGCAGGGCGGCGCACTCTGGCCGACGCCGGTGCTGTTCGTGCCGGGCAACCATGAATACGATGGACTGGAGTTCGACGAAGCCGACGCCCGGCTGCGCGAAGCCTGCCAGCGCCTGGGAATCGTCTGGCTGGAACGCGAATGCGTGCGGCTGCAGGGCGTGCGCTTCATCGGCTGCACCTTGTGGACCGATTTTGATGCGCTGACGACCAGCGCCAACAGCAAAGACCCGGCGGCGCCAGGCCGCATCACGCTGGGCGAGCAGCTCAAGATGCGCGAAAAAGCCTTTCGCGCGGCCAATTTCTACCTCAAGAAGAACCATGCCCTGCGCCAGGGCCAGCCCGTGCTCGCCGAAGCCCTGCGCGAGGAGGGCCTGCGCAGCCAGGCCTGGCTGCGTCAGGCGCTGGCGGTGCCGTTCGACGGTCCCACGGTGGTGGTGACGCACTTTGCGCCCAGCCTGCTCAGCGCCGATCCGCGCTATGGGCTGACGCCGGGGTCGGCCGGGTTCTGCAATTCGCTGGACGAACTGCTACCGCTGGCAAAGGTCTGGCTGCACGGCCACCTGCACTGCCCGAACGACTACGTCAGGCAGGGCTGCCGCGTGGTGGCCAATCCTCTGGGTTATGCGCGCAAGGGCGAGCAGGAAGGCTTCCGGCCGTCGCTGCGCATTGCGGTTCATCCATAGCCTGAATCCGGGTGTTGAATTGACGCGCCGGCGGCCTGCCGGTGGCTAAACTACGGTTTTGACCAAGGAGCACACCCCATGAAGATTCTTCTGGCCGTTGACGGCAGCAGCTACACCAAGAAAATGCTGGCCTACTTGACCACGCACGACGAGTTGTTCGGCCCGCGCAATGAATACACCATCCTCACGGTGCAGCCCCCCTTGCCGCCCCGGGCGCGGGCGGCCGTGGGCAAGGACATCGTCGACAGCTACTACGCCGACGAAACCGAAAAGGTCATGGCGCCGATCGCTGAATTCCTGACGCACCACAAGCTGGTGACCACGAAGGAATGGAAGGTCGGGCATGTGGGTGAAACCATTGCCAACTTCGCCGACGAGGGCAAGTTCGACCTGCTCGTGATGGGCTCGCACGGCCATGGCACGATCGGCAACCTGGTCATGGGCTCGGTCGCGACGCAGGTGCTGTCGCACAGCAAGGTGCCGTTGCTGCTGGTTCGCTAGCATCGCGGCAGGCCGGTTTCCGGAACCCGGCCTGCACGTGTATGCTATTTAAATAGGGGCTTAGGAAGCAGAGGCGATTAAAGCGGGTTGCTTTTGAGCAAGGCCAGCAGGGCATGATAAAGGCTTTGATGGCGGTGATTGAAGCGGTACTCCGTCTCTTTCAGATGCAGA
>NZ_JAFCTH010000013.1:0-108147 GCF_049895905.1 Polaromonas sp. DSP2-3-2b2
ATCGCCACAGCGCCATCGGCTTCGTGACGCCGGCGCAGCGCCATGCCGGGCTGGACCGGGCCCTGCTTGAGGAGCGCGCGCTCGTTTATGAACGGGCACGCCAGAAAAATCCTCAACGCTGGTCAGGGCAAGCTCGCCAGTGGGCGCATGTCGATGTCGTTCACCTCAACCCAGAAATCCCACAAATAAAGGAGCTTCGAAACACGCAAAAAGCAGCCTGACTCACTTCACTTCAGGCGACAACTTCCTTGACAGCCACCGGAACGTAAGACCGTATTCGCATTGAGTCTGAGAGCATCCATGCTTTGAGCAAAAAGCTGCCGACTCCAACTTTCACTCGCAGCAGCAGTTGATGCGATTGTGAGTGCGCCCGATTTCCGCACAGCAACTCTCTTCCCCAATGTCTTTCGTGTCAGTACGCCGAATGGAAGAAGCAGAGTCGTATTTACCCCTTGGAGCGCGAAAATGTCTGCGATCTCCTCGCTAAATTTAGTTCCATAGACGAGCGCTACACCTACATCAGCTTTCAACTGCGCCAGTTCTGCCGAAATTGCTCGAAGTGCATGGAGTTCGCGCTTCCCCGGATTACGTGATGGCAGAAGCGCAATCCATTTGCGCAATAGGGTTGCAGGCGACTCCTCGGCCTGGAGCACCTGCATGGCGGTGCAGCGCTTCCTGAAAGAAAACCAAGGGCAGCTCGCACTGCCGCTAAGGCTCCAAGCAAGTACATCACCAATGAACAACGACATCATCCTCTGCGAGCTCGGACGACTGCAGGCGGCAGGCAAACCACACGTGCTCGACCTCTTCGCCGGCTGCGGCGACATCTCCCTCGGATGTGAAGCCGGGGGACATTCTGTAACCGAATCAGCCCAACGCGGACCTCGCCTAACCAATTTCCGCCGCGTCCTCCTCGTCCCCTGACAAAACGCGTTCGGCGTCCTGGGCCTGACATTCGGCATATGTGGCTAGCTTCGCGGATTTACATCCGCCGGCCTACCGGTTATTGATCTCCCAGATTCGATCAGAGAGCTGGCCCAAAACAATAATTTACCTCTCCATCCCTGCTACGCCCTGCCATGCTGCAGAACGCTGCAGTACCCCTCACTCCCACTCGATGGTTGCAGGCGGCTTGCTGCTGACGTCGTAAGTGACGCGGTTGATGCCGCGCACTTCGTTGATGATGCGGCCAGAGACCTTTTTGAGCAGAGCATACGGCAGCTCGGCCCAGTCGGCGGTCATGAAGTCGCTGGTTTGCACGGCGCGCAGCGCCACCACATACTCATACGTCCGGCCATCGCCCATCACACCGACGCTTTTCACCGGCAGGAAAACGGTGAACGCCTGGCTGGTCAGGTCGTACCAAGTCTTGCCAGTTTCCGCATCCTTGAAGTTGCGCAACTCTTCGATGAAGATGGCGTCAGCCCGGCGCAGCAGATCGGCATATTCCTTCTTGACTTCGCCCAGGATTCGCACACCTAGCCCCGGTCCGGGAAACGGATGGCGATACACCATGTCATGCGGCAGGCCCAGCGCCACGCCCAACTCGCGCACCTCGTCCTTGAACAGTTCGCGCAGCGGTTCGAGTAGTTTCAGGCCCAACTGCTCGGGCAGTCCGCCGACGTTGTGATGGCTCTTGATCGAGACAGCTTTCTTGCTCTTGCCGCCGCCCGACTCGATCACATCCGGATAAATTGTTCCCTGAGCCAGCCATTTCGCGCCCTTGTAAGTGCCGTCCAGCCCCGCCTTGAGCCGCGCGGCCTCGGCCTTGAACACCTCGACAAACTCACGTCCGATGATCTTGCGCTTGGCTTCCGGGTCGCTCACGCCGGCCAAGTGGCCCAGAAACTGGTCTGCCGCATCAACGCGAATCACTTTGGCGTGCAGCTTGCCGACGAACATTTCCATCACCATGTCGCCCTCGTTCAGGCGCAGCAGGCCGTGGTCGACAAACACGCAGGTGAGCTGGTCGCCGATGGCGCGGTGAATCAGCGCGGCAGCCACCGAGGAATCAACGCCGCCCGACAAACCCAGAATGACTTCCTCATCGCCGACCTGTTGGCGAATTCTCTCAACTGCCTCGGCGATGTAGTCGCCCATGACCCAGTCAGGACGCGTTGAGCAAATGTCCAGCACAAAGCGGTTGAGGATGGCTGCGCCCTGCCGGGTGTGCGTGACTTCGGGATGAAATTGCAGACCGTAGAAATGCCGTTCTTCGTCCGCGATGCCGGCAATCGGGCAGCTCTCGGTACTCGCCATGAGCTTGAAACCTGGCGGCATCTCTGTGACCTTGTCGCCATGGCTCATCCACACCGTGAGCATGCCCTGCCCTTCGGGCGTAGTGAAGTCGGTGATGCCTTCCAGCAATGCCGTGTGGCCGCGTGCTCGCACATCGGCATGGCCGAATTCGCGCTTGTGGCCGCCCTCGACCTTGCCGCCCAGCTGATGCGCCATGGCCTGCATGCCGTAGCAGATGCCCAGCACCGGAATGCCCAGCTCAAACACCGACTGCGGTGCCTTGTCAGTGGCTTCTTCGTAAATACTGGCGTGGCTGCCCGACAAGATGATTCCCTTCAGGGTACCGTCGCTGGCGTACTCGCGAACCCAATCATCGCTCACGTCGCAGGAATGAACTTCGCAGAAAACATGGGCTTCGCGGACCCGGCGCGCGATCAGCTGGGTGACCTGTGAGCCGAAGTCGAGAATGAGGATTTTTTGGTGTTGCATGAAGGACGCCTCGGGCGAAAAGTTCAGTCAAAAAAAAGAAAAAGGGCGTCTGCCACCAGACGCCCAGAAAGCATAGAACAAGCTTTACTCAGCGCGGTAGTTCGGCGCTTCCTTGGTGATCTGCACATCATGCACATGGCTTTCGCGGATGCCTGCGGAGGTAATCTCGACAAACTCCGAGTTGTTGTGCATGTCCTCGATCGTTGCGCAACCGCAGTAGCCCATGCTGGCGCGCAATCCGCCGGCCATCTGGTAAATGATGGCGACCATCGAGCCTTTGTAAGGCACGCGGCCTTCAATGCCCTCAGGCACCAGCTTGTCGGCGTTCGGGTTGCCTGTGCTCGACTCCTGAAAGTAGCGGTCGGCGCTGCCCTGCTGCATGGCGCCAATGCTCCCCATGCCGCGGTAGCTCTTGTAGCTTCTTCCCTGGAACAAAATGACTTCGCCGGGTGCCTCTTCGGTGCCAGCAAACATGCCGCCCATCATCACCGTGCCGGCGCCGGCCGCGATGGCTTTGGCAATGTCGCCGCTGTAGCGAATGCCGCCGTCGGCAATCAGGGGAACACCGGTGCCTCGCAGGGCGGTTGCCACGCTGTCGATGGCCATGATCTGCGGCACGCCGACGCCCGCGACGATGCGGGTGGTGCAGATGCTGCCCGGACCGATGCCGACCTTGACCGCATCGGCGCCAGCCTCGACCAATGCCAGCGCGGCCGCGCCGGTGGCGATGTTGCCACCGATCACGTCGATGTGCGGATAGTTCTGCTTGACCCAGCGCACCCGGTCGATCACGCCTTTGCTATGGCCATGCGCGGTGTCCACGACGATGGCATCGACTCCGGCGCGGACCAGCGCCTCGACGCGTTCTTCGGTTCCCTCACCCACGCCAACGGCAGCGCCGACCCGCAGTTTTCCGTGCAAGTCGCGCGCGGCATTCGGAAAGGTAGTCTGCTTGGTGATGTCCTTGACCGTGATCAGGCCCTTGAGCTCGAACTCGTCGTTGATCAGGAGCACGCGCTCCAGGCGGTGCTTGTTCAGCAGTGCCTTAGCGTCGGCCAGCGTGGCCGTGTCGGGCATGGTGATCAGGCGATCACGCGGCGTCATGATGGTGCTGACCGGCACGTCCATGCGCGATTCGAAGCGCATGTCGCGTCCGGTCACGATGCCAACGACCTTCCCGCCGTCAATCACCGGAAAGCCGGAAATACCCAGTTGTTCGCTCAGCGCCATCACCTGCCGCACGGTGTGCGTCGGGGTGATCACGACCGGGTCGCGCAGCACGCCGCTTTCGTAGCGCTTGACCTTGGACACTTCGGCCGCCTGCTGTTGGGGCGTGAGGTTTTTATGAACGATGCCGATGCCGCCCTCCTGCGCAATGGCAATGGCCAGGCGCGCTTCGGTGACCGTATCCATCGCCGCTGAAACGAGCGGTAGATTGAGGCGGATGTTTCGGGAAAACTGGGTGGAAAGAATGGCGTCCTTGGGCAGGACCTGGGAGAACGCTGGCACCAACAATACGTCGTCGAAGGTGAGCGCTTTGCCGAGTAGGCGCATAGAGAAAGCTCCAAAAATACGATTGTACCTTTGCCCCCGGTGTGCCCCATACTTACCCTGGCCCGCCACGTTTGCGAGTCTTCAAGGTTCAGCTTTGCAAGCAAAACGCACAGACCTTCGAAACACAGGGATACACTTTCACCATGGACTTCAAATTTCTGACACGAACCGTGGTTCTGGCAATGGCCGGCAGCGTATTGACGATTCCAGCCCTTGCCCAATGGCAATGGCTGGACAAGGACGGCCGCAAGGTATTCAGCGACCGGCCGCCACCCTCCGATATTCCGCAGAAAAGCATCCTGAAGGAGCCGGGGATCAAGGCGCCCAGTCCTCTGCAAGCCGTGGCAGCCATTACGCCAGCCCCGGCGGCATCAGCGCCTGCCGCAAAAGCCAGCATGCCCAGGCTTTCGGGCAGGGATGCAGAACTCGAAGCCCGGAAGAAGCAGGCCGATGCGCTAGAGGAAAGCAAAAAGCAGGCAGAGGCTGAAAAGCTTGCCAGCGCCAGAGCCGACAACTGCGAACGGGCAAAAAAAGGGCAGGCAACGCTGAAGTCCGGAGTTCGCATTGCACTCACCAATGCCAAGGGAGAACGCGAATTCATGGATGACGCCGCCCGGTCCATGGAAACCAAACGCCTCCAGGCGATTACCGAAAGCGACTGCGCCCACTAAGGCGCTTGGCTGCTTGCCAATTCAATAACCAGCTTTTGCGCCAGGCCGCTTTCGAGTGAACAGCCCTGCGCTTTTGGCACCCTGTCGGTCAAACCGCTCGCGCCTGGCGGTTTTCGGATCGACGCGCAAGGGACGGTAGATTTCGATCCGGTCCTTGTCTGCCAGCAGATGATCCAGCCGGATTCTTCGTCCCCAGATACCTGCCAGCGGCCTGTTTTCCGCAAGATCCGGAAATTCATCGAAAATGCCGCAACCCGCAAGCGCTTGGGCAACCGTTGCGCCGGGCTCAAGCTCAAACGTCCACTTCCTGACCTCGCGCGGGGCAGGTGAATAGACCAGCGTGATGTTCAGGCGCGATCCGTCCCGGGATGGTTCAGGCGTCGCCATAGACGTGCGAAGCCCGCTTGACGAAGGCATCCATCAGGCTGCCTGCGATCTTGTCAAACACCGGTCCGACCAGTGCCGCCAGTGTTCCGTTGTCAAAGTCGTAGCACAGGGTGAACTCGACCCTGCAAGCGCGCTGGCTGCCGTCGCCCAGCGGCAGAAAGTTCCAGTCGCCTTCCAACCGGGAAAAAGGACCGTTGACCAGCTTGAGGCTGACCCTCTGATCCAACTCGTGCCGGTTGCGCGTGGTGAAGCTTTGGCGGATGCCAGCAATGGAAATGCCGACCTTGGCCACCATGCCATGAGCAGTTTCTTCTTCCACCGAAGCGCGGTCGCACCACGGCAAAAATTGCGGATAGCTGACAACGTCAGTCACCAGCGCAAACATTTCAGCGGGGCTGTACCAGATAAGAACGGACTTGTGAACGGTTTTCATACAATCTAAGGCTGGGGGCAATTGTATGAGCCACAAGAGCTGCTTCGCCCCTTCGCTCCACTATCTTGATCATGGCCACCAAAGAAGCATCCACCATCAAAAAACCAGCAGCAGCATCTTCTTCCGGCAAGCCGGCAGGAAAACCCGCTGCCAGTCTCTCACCCAAAGCCGCGGCAGCGGCCGTGCGCATCGCCGATAACAAGAAAGCCGCATTCAACTACCACATCGAAGAGCGGTTTGAAGCCGGCATGGTGCTAGAAGGCTGGGAAGTCAAGTCGGTGCGCGAAGGCAAGGTGCAGCTGACCGACGGCTACGTGGTGATCAGGGGTGGCGAGCTGTTCATCATAGGCTGCCAGATCAACCCGCTGGGCACCGCCTCGACCCACATCCGGCCCGACTCGGTACGCACCAAGAAGCTCCTGATGCACAAGGAAGAGATTCGTCGGCTGATTGGCAAGACCGAGCAGAAGGGATTCACACTGGTGCCGCTGAACATGCACTGGAAGGCCGGCAAGGTGAAATGCGAGATCGGCCTGGCCAAGGGCAAGGCCGAGCATGACAAGCGCGACACCATCAAGGACCGCGAAGGCAAGCGCGAGGTGGACCGGGCCATGAAGTCGAGGAACCGATAAAGGTATGGCGCGAGGCCGGGCAGCTGTGGCTGCACGGCACACGCGCATTGCGTGCCTGACTCTTTATGTTGACACACAACTTTTATGTAAATAACATTCGCTCCAGAATTACCTGACGCAGCTGATTTACCAGCAGCGCAGAAGGACTGACAAAGCCAAGCCAGCAACCGCCAGCTCGCCTACAGGTCTCGCAAAGGGTGCGTTTGCGCACTCCACGGACTGGCGAAAAAAGCATCCGCCATGCCGGGCTTCACGTCCTCGATGCGCGCTGGCTTCCATTGAGGCTTGTAGTCCTTGTCCACCGCCAGCGCGCGAATGCCCTCGACGGTTTCACTTTCCGCACCTGGCCGCAGGTGAAAGCACTGGTGCACCATGTCGCGCTCCATGCGCAGGTCATCGGCCAGGGTCATGCCTCGGGCGCGGCGAATCTGCTCCAGCGTGACATGCAGCATCAGCGGTGAGCGCTTGCGCAGCACCGCCGCCATCCGTGCAGCCCAGCGGTCGTCCTTGGCTTTTTCCAGCGCATCGACGATGTGCTTGACCCGCAGCAATGAGAAAAATGCATCAATCTGGCCTGTAGCGCATGCTGGTCGGGCGCTATCAGCTATGAATTTTGAAGCAATCCACTGCTCAGCTTCGACCGCAGAAGCCCACGGCGTAGCGCCCAGTTCCGCCCAGAGCGCTGGCAGGGCGGCGGCGTCCAGCTTGAGGTCCGCCAACCCATAGCCAATCGCCTCATCGGCGCCAATCGTCTCGCCGGTCAGCGCCAGGTATTCGCCGACATGGCCGGGGCAGCGGCTCAGAAAATAACCGCCGCCCACGTCGGGGAACAGGCCGATGTTGGTTTCGGGCATGGCCATTTTGGTGTGCTCGGTGACGATGCGCACCCGCGCACCCTGGCTCAGGCCCATGCCGCCGCCCATCACCACGCCGTCCATGAAGGCAATGTAGGGCTTGGGATAGGTCTGGATCAGGTGGTTGAGTGTGTATTCCCCGGTGAAAAATTCGTCCAGTGCAGCATCGCCGGCCAGCGCTGCCTGATGAAAGAAGCGTATGTCCCCGCCCGCGCAAAAACCGCCAAACAGGCTTTCAGGCGTTCCGGGGCGGCCCATCTTGTTGGTGCCGCGAATGGCCACCACGCGCACGTCCGGATCATCCTGCCAGGAACGCAGTATCTTGAGCAGATCGCGCACCATGGGCAGCGACAGCGCATTGAGCGCCTTGGGCCGGTTCAGCGTGATCAGCCCGGCATTGCCACGGCGCTCGGCCAACACGTCACCGGTCGCATCGATTTTCATCATTTCCGTCGTCATGTTCTTTGTCTCCATCCAATCAATTCATTCACCACCAACGCGCCGATGACCAGCGAGCCGCCGGTCAACACACTGGACCCAGGCACCTCGCCAGCGCCTGTCCAGGCCAGCAGGATACCGAAAATCACTTCCAGCAAGGCCAGCAGCGCCACCTCAGGCGCCTTGAGTACGCCGGCGCACAACACCGCCAGCACGCACGGAATAGCCAACTGGAACAGGCCGAGCAACGCCAGCAGGCCGATGTCGTGCGGCGTCGCCGAAAAGGGAAACGCCAGCGGCAAAGTTGCCAGCGACGACAGCGCCGCCCCAACCAGCACCGCAGGCACCAGGTCGATCTTCTGGCCATGGGCGCCGCCATGCTGCACCACTGTCCAGTTGATGGCGCCCGCCACCGGCACCATCAACGCCACCAGCGTACCGGCCAACTGGCTGCCCAGGTCCATCTGGCCGCCATACATCCAGGCAATGCCAACGCTGGCCAGCGCAATCGCCACCCAGGTCCGCGCCAAAATCTTGTGGCCGATGAAAACACGCGCCATCAATGCCGTGATGAACGGGCCGAGCGCCAGCGTCACCAGCACATTGGCCACGGTGATCAGCGTCAGCGCCACCATGAAGGCGGTGAACATCACGCTCCAGCAAACGCCCGACAACCACAGCGCCTTGCCGCCATGGCGGATTTTCGAGAAAACCGCCCGCCCCTGGAAAAAAGGCAGGATCACCAGCAGCGACGCTAGCGTGAAAAAGCTGCGCCAGAAGGTCACCTCGAAACTGCGCGCCGCCTCCAGCTGCCGCGTCACCACGCCGGCGGTGGACCACAGCAGCGTCACCAACACCATCAAGGCCACCGCGCGGGAATGCGTTAACTTCATCAAAACCCCTGTCGCCAGTTAAAAAAAGGCCGCTGGCACATTTAGCGCGCAACGGCCGGTTTCTAGATAAGCCCCGCCTCTAAGGAGGTTGCACTGCAACTTCCCCTCCTTTACCAGCAGGGGCCGCGGAACTGGCTTTGCCAGGCCGCAGGCGCAGCACCCCCTTGGGGGGCAGCGCAGTACGCGAAGCGACAAGCGTGGGGGCATTTACTTCAGTGCCCCCTCGGGGGGCAGCGAACCACACGAAGTGGGGAGCGTGGGGGCTTGTTCAGCGGCCGAAGCGCTTGCGATCGCTTTCGGTCAGGTAGCGCTTGCGCAGGCGAATCGACTTGGGCGTGATCTCGACCAGCTCGTCGTCCTCGATGAACTCGACGCCGTATTCCAACGTGCATTCAATCGGCGGCGTGATCTTGATCGCGTCTTCCTTGCCGGACACGCGGAAGTTGGTCAGCTGCTTGGTGCGCGTGGCGTTGACCACCAGATCGTTGTCGCGGCTGTGGATGCCGACGATCATGCCTTCGTACACCGGATCGTTCGCCTTAACGAACATGCGGCCGCGGTCGTCGAGCTTGCCCAAGGCGTAGGTGAAGATTTCACCGGCATCCATGGAAATCAGCACGCCGTTCTTGCGTCCGCCGATGTCGCCCTTGTGCGGCTCGTAGCAGTCAAAAATGTTGGCGATCAGGCCGGAGCCGCGCGTCAGGTTCAGGAATTCATTGGTGAAACCGATCAGGCCACGCGCCGGAATGCGGTATTCGAGGCGCACGCGGCCACGGCCGTCCGGCTCCATGTTGACCAGTTCGCCCTTGCGCTCGCCCAGCGCCTGCATCACTCCACCCTGGTGCTGCTCTTCGATGTCGGCGGTCACTAGCTCGATCGGCTCGTGCTTGACACCATCGACGTCCTTGAGCAGCACGCGCGGCTTGGAAACCGCCATCTCGAAACCTTCGCGACGCATGTTTTCCAAGAGGATGGTCAGGTGCAACTCGCCCCGGCCCATCACTTCGAAAATGCCTTCCTCGCTGGTTTCATTGACGCGCAGCGCCACGTTGTGCTGCAGTTCCTTTTGCAGGCGGTCCCAGATCTGGCGGCTGGTGACGTACTTGCCTTCGCGGCCGGCCAGCGGGCTGGTGTTGACGCAGAAGTTCATCGTCAGCGTCGGCTCATCGACCTTGAGCATGGGCAGCGGCATCGGAGTGGCCGGGTCGGTGATGGTCACGCCAATGCCGATGTCGGTCAGGCCGTTGATCAGCACGATTTCGCCGGGGCCGGCTTCCGTGGCTTGCACGCGCTCCAGGCCCTGGAAGGTCAGCACCTGGTTGATGCGGCCCTTGACCGCCTTGCCGTCCGGGCCTTCCATCACGACCACGTCCATCATCGGCCGGATCGTTCCCTGGCTGATGCGGCCCACGCCGATACGGCCGACAAAAGTCGAAAAGTCGAGCGCGGAAATCTGCAGCTGCAGCGGCGCGTCTGGGTCGCCCTTCTGGGCAGGCACATGCTTGAGCACGGTATTGAACAGGGCCGACATGTCGGGGCCCCACTGCTCGCCTTGCGCGCCTTCTTCCATCGACGACCAGCCGTTGATGCCCGAGGCATAAACCACCGGGAAATCGAGCTGTTCATCGGTCGCGCCAAGCTTGTCGAACAGATCGAACGTGGCGTTGATCACCTTGTCGGGATTGGCGCCTGGCTTGTCCACCTTGTTCACGACCACGATGGGCTTGAGGCCCAGGGCCAGCGCCTTCTTGGTGACGAAGCGGGTCTGGGGCATCGGGCCTTCCTGCGCATCGATCAGCAGCACGACGCCGTCAACCATGGACAGCGCGCGCTCGACTTCGCCGCCGAAGTCGGCGTGGCCCGGGGTATCGACGATGTTGATGTGCGTGCCTTCCCAGGTCACGGCGCAGTTCTTGGCCAGGATGGTGATGCCACGCTCTTTTTCGATGGCGTTGTTGTCCATCACGGTGTCGACGACCTTTTCGTGGTCGGCGAAGGTGCCGGACTGGCGCAGCAACTGGTCAACCATGGTGGTCTTACCATGGTCAACGTGGGCAATGATGGCGATGTTACGGATCTGTTTATGACTCATGGTGGACTTTCTGGGAACTTGAAACGGTAGTTGGATTAATGTTGAAAAAAACCGGCTTCCGTGGGTTCGGAGGCTGCGGCCGTGGAAACTGGCGATAAAACTTCAATAGCTTGTGTTGTGTGCCAGGCCGATTCCAGGATGTCCTGGACTTCAACCGGGCTCAGCAGGCGCTGGGGAATCAACTCGTCCGCGCAGATATGGGCAGAACCCAGAAATGCGGCAGGCTCACTGCCATAAACCTGCACCAGCGGCGCATCGGCGCCCCACTGGCCCCGGCGGCGCAGGCCGCTCAAAAATCGTCCTGCATTATCGGCATCCAGTGTGACAGACGGGTAAGCCGCCACCAGCGACTGCGGCGCCAGCAAACAAGCGTCGCGCCCGGCTTCGGTCATCGCTTCGAGCGCGGCCAGTGTCACGCATTGCGCACCCACAAAGCCGCCGGTCTCGATCCGGCGCAGCGAGCCCAGGTGCGCACCGCAACCCAGCGCCTCGCCGATGTCTTCGCCGAGCGTGCGAATATACGTTCCCTTGCTGCAGCTCACTATTATTTTAATAGCTGCTGGCGCCCGTGGATCATGCGCAAGAGCCATATTTAGCTTAAAAACCGTGATGTGGCGCGCTTCCCGCTCGACCTCGATGCCCTTGCGCGCATATTCATACAGCGCCTTGCCGTCTTTCTTCAGCGCTGAATACATCGGCGGCACCTGCGCCAGCGGGCCAGTGAAGCGCCGGGTCATGGCTTCAAGCAGTTCGGGCGTGATCTCGGGCACCGGCCGGGTTTGAATCACTTCGCCTTCGGCATCGGCCGTGCTGGTCTTCTGGCCCAGCAGCAGCACCGCCTCGTAAGTCTTGTCTGCGTCTAACTGCAACTGGCTGAACTTGGTGGCCGCGCCAAAGCACAGCGGCAGCACACCCGTGGCCAGCGGATCGAGCGTGCCCGTATGGCCCGCCTTTTCCGCGCGCAGCAGCCATTTAGCCTTTTGCAGCGCCTGGTTGCTCGACAGGCCCAGCGGCTTGTCGAGCAACAGCACGCCGTGAACGGGACGTCGCTGGATTTTCTGGCGGGGAGAAGAAGGTTGCGTCATAAGGCTCCGACAGGCTCTGCGCCGGGCCTGCCCGAACGCTGGTTGGCACCGTTGTCCCCGAACCTGTCAAGGGGAAACGGCGCGAACTCAGTCGTCCTGGGCGCGGGAAGAAACCGCCTTGGCAATCAAGGCGTTCAGGTCAGCCGCACGTTCGGTGGTCTGGTCGAAATGGAAATGCAGCGTAGGCACGGTGTGCGTCATCAGACGCTTGAACAGGCCATTGCGCAGGAAGCCGGCGGCTTGGTTGAGGGCAATTTCGCACTCTTTCGGGTCGCCAACCAGCACGCTGAAGTAAATCTTGGCATGGGCATAGTCGGGCGTGACTTCGACCGACTGGACCGTCACCATGCCGACGCGCGGGTCTTTCAACTCGCGCGCGATCAGTTCCGTCAGATCGCGCTGGATCTGGTCGGCCACGCGAAAGCTGCGGTTGGGGGTGGATGATTTTTTACGCATGAAATTGGGGTCTGAAGTTGCAGTCCTGGTTTGAACCGGCCGTTCGCCGACCCTGGGGGTGGCGAACGGCCATGTGCTTACAAGGTCCGGGCCACTTCCTTGATTTCGAAGAACTCCAGGATGTCACCGACTTCGATGTCGTTGTAGTTCTTCAGGTTCAAGCCGCACTCGAAGCCTTCCTTGACTTCCTTGGCATCGTCCTTGAAACGCTTGAGCGAGTCGAGTTCACCGGTGAAGATGACCACGTTCTGGCGCAGCAGGCGCACCTTGGCGGAGCGGCGAACCACACCGGCGGTGACCATACAGCCGGCAATCGAGCCGATCTTACTGACCTTGAAGATGTTGCGAATCTCGGCATTGCCGATGATTTCTTCCTTCTTGTCGGGCGTCAGCATGCCGGACATGGCGGCCTTGAGTTCGTCCACAGCGTCGTAAATGATGTTGTAGTAGCGAATGTCAATGCCGTTGTTCTCGGCCTGCTTGCGCGCCTGGGCGTCGGCCCGGGTGTTGAAGCCGATCAGCACGGCCTTGGAAGCAATCGCCAGGTTGACGTCGGATTCGGAAATACCGCCGACACCGGAATACACCAATTGCACCTTGACCTCGTCGGTCGAGAGCTTGAGCAGCGACTGCGCGAGCGCTTCCTGCGAACCCTGCACGTCGGCCTTGATGATGATCGGCAGCAGCTTGACTTCGCCTGCGTTGATGTCGGCAAACATGTTCTCCAGCTTGGACGCCTGCTGCTTGGCCAGCTTGGTGTTGCGAAACTTGCCGGCGCGGTAGGTGGCGATTTCACGGACACGGCGCTCGTCGGTCATGACCATGAAGTCATCACCGGCCTGCGGCACTTCCGTCAGGCCCTGGATTTCGACCGGAATCGACGGACCGGCAGTCTTGATCGGCTTGCCGTTTTCGTCGAGCATGGCGCGCACGCGGCCATAGGTCGAGCCCGCCAGCACCACGTCGCCGGCCTTCAGCGTGCCGGACTGAACCAGCACGGTAGCGACCGGGCCGCGGCCCTTGTCCAAGCGCGCCTCGATCACCAGGCCCTTGGCCAGGGAATCGACCGATGCCTTGAGTTCAAGCACTTCAGCCTGCAGCAGCACCTGTTCGAGCAGTTCGTCGATGCCGGCACCGGTGTGGGCCGAGACCGGCACGAACGGTGAATCACCGCCGAACTCTTCGGGCACCACGCCTTCGGTGACCAGTTCTCCCTTGACGCGCTCCAGGTTGATGCCGGGCTTGTCGATCTTGTTGATCGCCACGACGATCGGAACGCCGGCGGCACGGGCGTGCTTGATGGCTTCCTTGGTCTGCGGCATCACGCCGTCGTCAGCCGCGACCACCAAGATCACGATGTCGGTGGCCTGCGCGCCACGGGCACGCATGGCGGTGAACGCCTCGTGGCCCGGGGTGTCGAGGAAGGACACCATGCCGCGCGGGGTTTGCACATGGTAGGCGCCGATGTGCTGGGTGATGCCGCCGGCTTCACCGGACGCCACCTTGGCCCGGCGGATGTAGTCGAGCAGCGAGGTCTTGCCATGGTCAACGTGACCCATGACGGTGACCACCGGTGCGCGTGGCAGCGCTTCGGCCTGCTGGCCTTGCACATCGTCGTCGGTGAACGCTTCCGGATCGTCCAGCGCGGCGGTCAGTGCCTTGTGGCCCATTTCTTCCACCACGATCATGGCGGTGTCCTGGTCCAGCGGCTGGTTGATGGTGACCATCTGGCCGAGCTTCATCAAATGCTTGATGACCTCGGACGACTTCACGCTCATCTTGTGCGCCAGTTCGCCCACGGTGATGGTTTCGGGCACATGGACCTCGATCACCTTGAACTCGGTCGGCGCAACAAAATTCGACTCCGGCCGCACGTCGCGTCCGCCGCTGCGGCGGCCACGCGGGCCCGCGCGGAAATTGCCTCGGCCCGGCACCACCGGAGCGCCACGGCTCGGGATGCCCTTTTTCTTGGCCGCGTCGTCTTTCCAGGTCGAAGACAGGTTCTCGGACTTGACTTCCTTCTTGCCGGCGGCCCCTGGGGCAGCGGGAGCGCCAGCAGCGCCCGGCGCAGCAGGCTTGACGGCACCCGGAGCAACAACCGGCTTGTGCAGCGTTCCCTTCATCGCGACCTTGGGGTCGACGTGGGGAACCAGGACACGCTTGGGCGCGGACAGCATGGCGCGAATGCCGGCGGCTTCTGCCTCGGCCTTGCGGCGGCGTTCCTGCAGGTCAACAGCCTTGGCCGCATCCGCCTGGAATTCAGCGGTTGCCTTGGCTTTTGCCGCGGCCTGCAGGCTTGCAGCTTCTGCGGCCTTGGCGCTTGCGGCCTCGGCGGCCTTGCTGATTTTTTCTGCTGCGGCAGTGTCCACGATCTTTTGTGCTTCCACGGTAACAGTTGCAGCCACCGGAGCAACAATGGGCGCCGGTTTGAAGATTTTGCCAATGGTGGGCTTGGGCTTTTTCGCTGCTTCGGCAGCAGCGGCGGCGGCTTGGGCCGCCACTTGTGCTTGCGCCTGGGCATGGGCTTCAGCTTCAGCTTTTTGGGCAGCAGCTTCGCGCACCTGCTCGCGTGCCGCTTCCTGCGCAGCCTGCTCGTCGCGCAAACGACGCTTTTCCGTCAGTTCTTCTTCCTGGCGGCGCAGCAACTCGGCATTGCGGTTCGCCTCGTCTTCGCGGCGGACCAGTTCGGCATCTGCGGCGGCCTGAATCTGCGGAGCAACCGCAGCCGCATTCGGCTGGGTTTCTTCAGCCGGCAGACCCATTTCATCCTCACGCCTGATGAAGGTGCGCTTCTTGATGGTCTGGACGGGAATGGTGCGGGCTTTGCCGCTGGAATCAGCCTGCTTGATTTCGGAAGTGGACTTCTTCATCAAGGTGATCTTTTTTCGATCGGCCGCGACGGTGCCATGGCTGGCATGAAGGTAGCCGAGCAGCTTTTGCTTGTCGGATTCCGACAAGGGATCGCTGGCCTGCGACTTGGCAACGCCTGCGCTGGTCAATTGCTCGATCAGGGTGGCGGGAGATTTATTCAATTCAGCTGCGAATTCAGCGACGGTAGTGGTACTGGACATATTTGGTTTTCCTGACTGGCCTCCATGATTCAATGCTCTTGGGCTGCTGCGGGTGCAGCAGCGTCGCCAGCGTCATCGGTAAACCAATGGGCGCGTGCAGTCATGATCAGGGCTTTGGCCTCGTCCGCAGACTGGCCGGTTATATCGGTAAGCTCATCCACGGCCAGATCGGCCAGGTCGTCACGGGTGGCAACACCCGCGTCAAGCAACTTTTCAATCAGCTCGGGCGTCAATCCGGCAACGTCGCGCAGGTTCTGCGAAACACCACCAGCATTTTCTTCCAGGGCGATTTCCATGGTCAGGAGAGCGTCTTTGGCGCGTGTGCGCAGTTCATTGACGGTGTCTTCGTCGAAGGACTCGATTTCCAGCATTTCCTGCAGCGGCACATAAGCCACCTCTTCCAGGCTGGTGAAGCCTTCGGAAATCAGGATGTCGGCGATTTCCTCGTCCACGTCGAGCTTGGCCATGAACAGCTTGCGGCTGCTGTCGGTTTCGCTGGCCTGCTTCTGGGCCGACTCGTTGGCATCCATGATGTTGATCTTCCAGCCGGTCAGCTCGGACGCCAGGCGCACGTTCTGGCCGCCACGGCCAATGGCGATGGCGAGGTTTTCCTCGTCCACCACCACGTCCATGGCATGGCGCTCTTCATCAACCACGATCGACGACACATTGGCAGGCGCCAGCGCGCCGATCACAAACTGGGCCGGGTCTTCGCTCCACAGCACGATATCGACGCGCTCGCCGGCCAGCTCATTGGTCACGCCGTTGACACGGGTGCCGCGAACGCCAACGCAGGTGCCGATCGGATCGACGCGCTTGTCATGCGACAGCACGGCAATCTTGGCGCGCGAGCCGGGGTCGCGGGCGCAGGTCTTGATTTCCAGCAAGCCCTGCTCAATCTCGGGGACTTCCTGGCGGAACAGCTCGATCATGTATTCAGGCGAGGTGCGCGACAAGATGATGGGCGCGCCACGCAGCGTGGTGTCAACTTCCATGATCATGGCGCGGACGCGGTCGCCGGTGCGCAGGTTTTCCTTCGGAATCATGTCGCTGCGGCGCAAACGGCCTTCGACGCGGCCGGACTCGACGATCAGGTCACCCTTGTCCATGCGCTTGACAGTGCCGACAAAAATCTTGTCTCCGCGCGACATGAAGTCGTTGAGCAGCATTTCACGCTCGGCGTCGCGGATTTTCTGCAAAATGACCTGCTTGGCCGCCTGCGCGCCAATGCGGCCAATCGGCAGGCTTTCGACCGGTTTTTCGATGTAGTCACCCTCTTCGATGTCGGCAATTTCGTCCCGGGCATCGGTCACCAGCTCTTCGGCTTCCGGGTTTTGCAGGCCGGCTTCGTCGGCGACGACCAGCCAGCGGCGGAAGGTCTCGTATTTGCCGCTGTCTCGGTCCACCGCGACACGGATGTCCACGCCGTCCGCATAAACCTTCTTGGTCGCCGAGGCGAGCGCAAGCTCGACAGCGCCGAATACAACGTCGCGCTCAACGTTCTTTTCACGCGAGATGGCGTCAACCAGCATCAACAGTTCGCGATTCATTTCACAAGCCTGCCTTTCTAAATTATGTTTCTATGGATGTGTCGGCAACAGACTTGGGTCTGCGACCCTTGAAATCGACCACGGGCGCCAAACGCGCCTGTTGGATTTCATCCAGCGTGAACCCCAGCGCCTGAAGGGGCGCGGGAATTCGTTTCTTGCTAACCTTTTGACCAGGCTTGACAGCAGGCTCATCGCTCCAGACGATTTGCCATGCGGGCTGACCGCCAACAGGCTCGGCCCGTTCCAGCGTTCCGCGAAATTTCTTGCGGCTGGCAGAAACCGTCGAACCCGCACTGGCAGCCACGCCAATCGGCGCCTTGAGGGTGATGTCAATCAACTCGCCCGCAAAACGCTCAAAATCTTTTTCATTGCGCAGGGGCCGGTCAATGCCGGGGGAACTGACTTCCAGGCGCGAATACTCGGCACCTTCGACTTCAAGCACGAACTGAAGCTGACGCGTCACCTTCTCGCAGTCTTCAGCATTGATGAACTGCACGGCGTCAACCGGTGTTCCGGCAAGGTAAGGCATGTCGATCGTGACACGCAGCAAGCCGCCGCTGGTTCGCTCGATTTCGACCAGTTCGTAGCCCAGTCCCGTTACCGTTTGCTCAATCGTCTCTTGCAAAGCCATTCAGTCTTTCGTTCCTTTTAACTTCTCGCCAACCGCTCATTTGCCCTGTGCAAAAACAAACGCCCAAAAAAAATGGGCGGTAAAAACCCGCCCATTTGGTCGTGTGAAGCGCGTATTCTAGCGCACGAGACACCATAACGCAACTATTTTTGTGCAGGTTTGGCCATCAAGGCCCTGCAAATTCACTCAGACCGGGCCATGACTCAACCCTGCGCGACCAGGATTTTCGTGTAGGGATGCTGCGGTGCATCGAGCACGGACTGAACAGGGCCTGATTCGACGATGTCGCCATCTTTCATCACCATCACCTCGTGGGCCATGGCGCGAATCACGTCGATGTCATGCGTGATCAAAAGATAGCTCAGGCCGCGCTCCCGCTGCAGCCGCTGCAGCAGCCCGAGCACCTGCTTTTGAATCGTCACATCGAGCGCACTCGTCGGCTCATCGAGCACCAGCAGACTGGGATTGACGATCAGCACCCGGGCGATGGCCAGCCGCTGGCGCTGCCCGCCCGAAAATTCATGCGGATAGCGCCGCAACAGCCCCGGAAACTGCGCTTCGCCCATGCCCACATCGGCCAGCGATTGCTCGACGCGCACCCGTCTTTCACCCTGGCTCAGCAAAGGCTCATGCACCAGCAGGCCTTCTTCCACAATTGCTTCCACCGTCATGCGCGGCGACAGCGAAGAAAAAGGGTCTTGGAACACCACCTGAACCACCTTGCGAATGGCCTTGTTGCCAGCGGCCTGTCGGCTCCACGACTGCCCCGCCGCCTGCAGCTGGCCGGAGAACTTCAGCAACCCCAGGCTGGCCAGCGCCAGCGTGGACTTGCCCGAGCCCGACTCGCCCACGATGCCCAGCGTTCTTCCCGCCGCAATGGCAAAGCTTGCATCCTTGACGGCGACAAACTCACCGCTTTTAAACCAGCCCCGCAGGCCCGCAATAGCCACCGGATAGGCGACGCGCAACTGGCTGGCCCGCATGACTGGCGGGAGTTGCTTGGCTTGCGGGCGGGCTTCATCGACATCCCGCACCGGTTTGCTGTCGATCAGCTTGCGGGTGTAGGCATGCTGTGGCCGGGAAAACACGTCGGCCACCTTGCCCTGCTCGACGATGTGGCCGTTTTCCATGACCGCCACCCGGTCGGCAAAGCGTCGCACCAGGTTCAGATCGTGGGTGATCAAGAGCACGGCCATGCCGTTTCGCCGCTGCAAATCACCGAGCAAGTCCAGGATCTGGCCGCGCAGCGTGACATCGAGCGCCGTGGTCGGCTCATCGGCCAGCAGCAGCCTGGGACGGCACGCCAGCGCCATGGCAATCATGGCGCGCTGGCGCTGGCCACCCGACAACTGATGCGGAAAGGCATTGGCTCGCCGCTCAGGCTCGGGAATCCCCGTACTTGCTAGCAATTCAATAGCTGCTTGCGCAGATGCAGCCTGCGTCACACCCTCTTTTAGCTGTAAAACTTCGGCAATCTGGTCGCCCACGGTGAACAGCGGGTTCAGCGCCGTCATTGGCTCCTGAAAAATCATGGCGATGTCCCTGCCGCGAATACTCAGCAGCGCGCGTTCAGGCATCGACAACAAATCGCCCTGGCCGCCGGGCGCTTCAAACAGCGCCCGCCCGCTGATCCCCGCATCCTGAACCAACCGAAGCAGACTCAGCGCCGTCACCGTCTTGCCCGAGCCTGACTCGCCGACCAGCGCCAGCTTTTCGCCGGATGCGATGGAAAAGTCGATGCCGCGCACGACGTCCTTACCGGCGAAGGACACGCGCAGGTCTTTGACTTCCAGCAGCGGGCGGGTCATTGGTCGATCTTTCTGGGGTCCAGCGCATCGCGCAGCGCATCGCCCATAAAGGTCAGCAGCAGCAAGGTGATCACCAGCACCGCGAACGTGGACAGCGAAATCCACCAAGCGTCGATGTTGGCCTTGCCTTGGCTCAGCAGTTCGCCCAGCGAGGGCGTTCCCGGCGGCACGCCCAGCCCCAGAAAATCGAGCGAGGTCAGCGCCAGGATGGCCGCGCTCATGCGAAATGGCAGAAAGGTCACCACGGGCGTCAGGCTGTTGGGCAGGATATGCCGCCACATGATCTGCAGATTGCTAACGCCCAGGGCTTTCGCGGCCCGCACGTAGTCCATCTGGCGGTTGCGCAAAAACTCAGCGCGCACATAGTCCGACAGCCCCATCCAACCAAACAGGCTGAGCAGCACCAGCAGCAGCGCCACGCTGGGCGCAAAGATGGCGCTGAAAATGATCAGGAGGTACAGCTCGGGCATGGAACCCCAGATTTCCATGAAGCGCTGGCCGACCAGGTCGGTCTTGCCGCCCGCGTAGCCCTGAATGGCGCCAGCAATCACGCCCATGACCACGCCGATGGCGGTCAGCGCCAGGCCAAACAGCACGCTCAGGCGAAAGCCGTAAATCAGCTGGGCCAGCAAATCACGCCCCCGGTCATCGGTGCCGAAGAGGTTGTCACGCGACGGGGCCGAAGGATTGGGTTCCCTGGCGAAGTAATTGATGGTGCGCGGTCCATAAGGATTGGGCGGGTAGATCGCCCAGTTGCCGCCCTGCGTCAGCTTGTCACGGATGAACGGGTCGAGGTAATCGGCCGGCGTGTCAAAGTCGCCATCGAAGGTTTTCTCCGAATAGTCCTTGACGAGCGGAAAGTACAACTTGCCCTTGTAATTCACCACCAGCGGCTTGTCGTTGGACAGCACCTCGGCGAACAGGCTGAACACCACCAGCAGGCAAAACAGCACCAGGCTCCAGTAACCCAGCCGATTGCGCCGAAAACGCTGCCAGGCACGGCGGGAAGGTGAAACCGAGGGCGGCGACACAGACGCAGAACTAATTTCCATGCTCAATCAAACTTCACGCGCGGATCAACCCACACATAACAAAGGTCGCTGACCAGCTTGGTCACCAGGCCAATCAGGGTAAACAGATAAAGAGTTCCCAGCACCACAGGGTAATCGCGACGGATCACGCTTTCATAGCTGAGCAGCCCCAGCCCGTCGAGCGAAAAAAGCGTTTCGATCAGCAGCGAGCCGGTGAAGAAGGCGCCAATGAAGGCCGCCGGGAAGCCGGTGATGATGGGAATCAGCGCATTGCGAAACACATGCTTCCACAGCACCTGGCGCTCGGCTAAACCCTTGGCGCGGGCGGTCAGCACGTACTGCTTGCGGATTTCCTCCAGGAACGAGTTCTTGGTCAGCACCGCCGTCACGGCAAAACTGCCCAGCACCATGGCGGTGACCGGCAGCGTGATGTGCCAGAGGTAATCGGTGATGCGGGCGCCCCAGCCAAGTGTTTCCCAATTGGCCGAGGTCAGCCCGCGCAAGGGAAACCACTGCAGCTGCCCGCCAAACACCACCAGCAGCGCCACGCCCAGCACGAACCCCGGAATCGCATAGCCGACCAGCACCACCAGCGTGGTCACGAAGTCGAAACGGCTGCCGGCCCTGACCGCCTTGGCCACGCCCAGTGGCACGGCAATCAGGTAGCTCAGAAAAAAAGTCCACAGCCCCAGGCTGACCGACACCGGCAGCTTTTCCTTGACCAGTTCCCAGACATCCTTGTGCTGGTAAAAGCTGTTGCCCAGGTCAAAGCGGGCAAAGCGGCCGAGCATCTGCAAAAACCGCTCAAGCACCGGCTTGTCGAAACCATACAGCGCCTTGATTTCCTCGATGCGCTCGGCATCCACGCCCTGCCGCCCCCGGTAGCCGGCACCGCTGCTCGCTGCGCGCTCGCCACCCGAATCGCGGCCCTGCAGTTGCGCGACCATCTGCTCGACCGGCCCGCCCGGAACGAACTGCACCATGGCGAAGGTCAGCAGCAGCACGCCGAACACGGTCGGAATCATCAGCAGCAGGCGCTTGAGGATGTAGCTGGCCATCAGTGTCTTTCTTATTTGTTGGACGCGGACGCCCACCAGGTGCTCATGGCCCAGGTGTCAGGCTGGTAATACGGCGGGATGACGGCGGGCAACACAAAGGGACGTGGCCGGTAGCCGATCAGGAAAGCATCGCCGTAATACTGCGACACTGAATAAAAACCATGGGTCAGCACCCGGTCCAGCGCCCGCATCGCCGCGCCGAGTTCGGGACGCGTCCTGGCCGTCACGACCTTTTGCAGCAGCGCATCGACCGCCGGATCGGCGATTCCCCAGACATTGGATGACCCTGGCGTCGTGGCGGCCTTCGAGCCAAACAGTTCGAGCAGTTCTCCGCCGGGCGCAGTACTGCCCGGCAAGCGCAGCGTGCTGATCTCGAAGTCAAACGCATCCATCTTCTGCTTGCCCAGGGAGAAATCGACGATGCGGTAGGTCATGGTGATGCCGAGCTTTTCCAGCGCCTTCTGGAACGGCCCGACGATGCGCACCAGCGAGGGCTGGTCGTTCAAAAACTCGATGGTGAAGGCTTCACCCTTGCTGTTCCTCAACGCGCCGTCGCGGTAGGTCCAGCCGGCTTCGCGCAGCAGCGCCTGCGCCTGGCGCAGGTTTTCCCTCAAGCTGCCGGGTGGCGTGGTGCTGGGCGACACGGGAACAGGACCAAAGATTTCGGGCTTGAGCCGGGCGCGCAAGGGTTCGAGCAAGGCCAGCTCATCGGCTTTCGGAAAACCCTCGGCATGGAATTCGCTGTTGGGAAAATAACCGTTGACGCGCTTGTACAGACCGTAGAACAGTTGCCGGTTCATCCATTCGAAATCCATCGCCAGGCCAATGGCGCGCCGCACCCGCGCATCCTGGAACTTGGGGTTGCGCAGGTTGAACACATAACCCTGGAAATCGCCAGGGTTGCGGTTTTCAAAGGCACGCTTGACCAGTTTGCCCGAGGTGAAGGCCTTGCCGGTGTACTGGCGCGCCCAGTTGCGCGAGATGAATTCACGCAGGAAATCGAATTCGCCCGCCTTCAGCCCCTCAAAGCGAGAGGTTTCATCGAGGTAGATCTTGAAGCTGATGCGGTCGAAGTTGAACTGGCCCTTGCGGCTGGGCAAGTCGGCGCCCCAGTAAGCCGGGTCGCGCACATAGGTGATGTCGCGGCCCATGGCCGGACTGGCGATTTTGTACGGCCCCGAGCCGATGGGAATGTCGGAAACGATCTTGTCGAAAGGCTTGGGCTGACCATTGACCACGCCCCAGTCGCGGCTGAACACCGGCATGCCGCCCACGACCAGCGGCAGTTCGGGGTTCGGCGTCAGGAAATCAAAGCGAACGACCCGCTCCGACACCACCGTGACGCCCTTGACCTCCGCATAAATCGTGCGGTACTGCGGCGCGGCCAGCTTGCTGGTGAGCTGGGTCCAGGAATGCAGCACATCGGCGGCCAGTACCGGCGCCCCATTGTGAAAGCGCGCCTTGTCATTCAGGCGGAATGTCGCCGAAAGTTGATCGGGCGCAACCGCCACGTCGTCGGCCAGCAGCCCGTAGGCCGTGGTCGGCTCTTCCGAATTGCCCGTCAGCAGGCTTTCGATCAGCAAGATGCCCAGTCCATAAGGCGCGGTGCCGCGCAGGGTGAAGGGGTTGAACTTGTCGAAGTTGGTCGGGCGCGTCGGCGGCACCATGCGGATTTCGCCGCCCTTGGACGCTGCCGGGTTCACATAATCGAAATGCGTGAAGCCCGCTGGATACTTGATGTCGCCAAACTGCGCATAGGCATGGGCGGCCCGGCTTTGCGGGGCAAAGGCTGCCACGCAGACCAAGACCCAGGCCCGTAAAAAAATCAAATCCCGCATGCGACAATTCTGCCCTACTTAAATCAGCAAGCTCTTGCAGCCCGCAGGTACATTACTGGCACGTTCCTGCAAGACGGTTTGCCGGTTCACACGAACACACTGGAGCACAAAAAATGGGTTTTCTCACCGGCAAAAAACTGTTGATCACGGGCGTGTTGTCCACCCGGTCCATCGCCTACGGCATTGCCAAGGCCTGCCACGCACAGGGCGCCGAACTGGCTTTCAGCTATGTGGGCGAGCGGTTCAAGGATCGCATCACCGAATTTGCGGCCGACTTCGACTCCACCCTGATCTTTGACTGCGATGTCGGCTCCGACGAGCAGATCGACCAGCTGTTTGCCGACCTGTCCAAGACCTGGCCGACCTTTGACGGCTTTGTCCACAGCATCGGCTACGCGCCGCGCGAAGCCATTGCGGGCGACTTCCTCGACGGCCTGTCGCGCGAGAACTTCCGCATTGCCCACGACATCAGCGCCTACAGCTTTCCAGCCATGACCAAGGCCGCCCTGCCCTACCTGAACCCGAAATCGGCCGTGCTGACGCTGACCTACCTGGGCGCGGACCGCATCATTCCGCACTACAACACCATGGGCCTGGCCAAGGCCAGCCTGGAAGCGTCGGTGCGCTACCTGGCTGAATCGCTCGGCCCCCGGGACATGCGCGTCAACGGCCTGAGCGCCGGCCCGATCAAGACCCTGGCCGCCAGCGGCATCAAGGACTTTGGCAAGCTGCTGGGCATGGTGGCGGCTGCCTCGCCGCTGCGCCGCAACGTCACGATCGACGATGTGGGCAATGTGGCCGCGTTCCTGCTGAGCGATCTGGCCTCCGGCATGACCGCCGAGATCACCTATGTCGATTGCGGTTTCAACGCCACGGCGGGCGCCAGCCGCGACAGCGAGTCGGTTTCCTGAGATTTATATACAAAATATGCCTTTCCCGCATGTGCAGCATTCGTTTCAAGCTATTGATAACATAGCATAAATCAGACAACTCATGATGCAGCGACGTTTTCTTTTGACCCTGGCCAGCTCTGTCTTCGCCGCTTCGCTGCTGCCAGCGGCGGCGCCTGCCCAGTCGCTCCCGCCTTCGCCCGCGCCGTCATTGATGCTGGCCAATGTGTACCGCGACGGCACAATCCTGGCCGATTACTGGGTCAGTGAAAAGTACGACGGCGTGCGCGGCTACTGGGACGGCCAAGCCTTGTGGACGCGCGGCGGCGAGCGCGTGGCCGCCCCGACCTGGTTCACGGCCGGCTGGCCGAAAGAGCCCATGGATGGCGAACTCTGGGCAGGGCATGGACAGTTCGCCAGAGCCGTTTCCACCGTGCGCCAGCAAACGCCTAATGATGCCGCCTGGCGCACGCTGCGTTTCATGGTGTTCGACCTGCCCGCGCACGGCGGCACGTTCACCGAGCGGATTCCGGCACTAAACGGCCTGGTCAGCCGGATTGACCAGCTCTGGGTGCAGGCAGTCCCGCAGTCGAAGGTGGCCAGCCCGCAGGCACTGCGAAGCCTGCTTGACAAAACGGTAAAAAATGGCGGCGAAGGCTTGATGCTGCACCGCGGCGCCTCCTTGTACAAGGGTCTGCGCAGCGACGACCTGCTCAAGCTCAAGACACACGAAGACAGCGAAGCGCAGGTCGTGGCGCACCTTCCCGGACAGGGCAAGCATGCCGGCAGTCTGGGCGCGCTGCTCGTGGAAATTCCGGCGGCAGACGGCAAGCCGGCGCAGCGCTTCAAACTGGGCACCGGATTTAGCGATGTCCAGCGGCAAAATCCGCCCGCCATCGGCGCACGCGTTACCTATCGCTTCCGGGGGCTGAACGACAGCGGCATTCCGCGTTTTGCCAGCTTCATGCGGGTGCGGGAAGACTGAAAAGTCTGCACCCATGAAAAAGGCCGGCGCCACCATGGAGCCGGCCTTTTTTTTCTTCAAGCCAGCCCCACAAGCTGGCGACTGATGCTACAGCTTGACGCAGTCCGCGTAGTAGCGGGTCTTGCCCTTGGCATCCGTCTGCTCGACCAGGCCATGGATGTCGGTCTCGAAACCCGGGCACTGCGCATTGAACTCGCGGGAGAACTTCAGGTAGTCAACAATTTTCTTGTTGAACACTTCGCCAGGGATCAAGAGCGGAATGCCCGGCGGGTATGGCGTGACCAGGCCGACGGTGATGCGGCCTTCCAGATGGTCGATTTCCACCCGCTCGGTGGTGCGGTGGGCGATGTGGGCAAAGGCATCGCTCGGCTTCATGGCTGGCGCCAGATCGCTCAGGTACACATCGGTGGTCAGGCGGGCAATGTCGTACTTGGCGTACAGCGCATGAATGTGCTGACACAGATCGGCCAGGCCCATGCGCTCGTACTTCGGAAACTTCTGGCAGAACTCGGGCAGGATGCGCCACATCGGCTGGTTCTTGTCGTAGTCGTCCTTGAACTGCTGCAGCGCCGTCAGCAGCGTGTTCCAGCGGCCCTTGGTGATGCCAATGGTGAACAGGATGAAAAAGCTGTAGAGACCCGTCTTTTCCACGATCACACCGTGCTCGGCCAGGAACTTGGTCACGATGCTGGCCGGAATGCCGGTCTTGGAAAACTTGCCGTTCAGGTCCAGCCCGGGCGTGACGATGGTCGACTTGATCGGGTCGAGCATGTTGAAGCCGGTGGCCATCTGGCCAAAACCGTGCCAGTTGGTGGCGCCGTTCTTCGCCGTCTTGGCGCTGCGCGACTCGCCCTTGATGATCCAGTCCTCGGCGCGGCCAATGCCCTCGTCCACCAGCTTGTCCGGTCCCCAGACCTTAAACCACCAGTCGGCGCCGTATTCCTCGTCGATCTTGCGCATGGCGCGGCGAAAGTCCAGCGCTTCGGCAATGCTTTCCTCCACCAGCGCGGTGCCACCGGGCGGCTCCATCATGGCGGCAGCCACGTCGCAGCTGGCGATGATGCTGTACTGCGGCGAGGTTGAGGTGTGCATCAGGTAGGCCTCGTTGAACAGGTGCCGGTCGAGCTTGACGTTTTGCGAATCCTGCACCAGCACATGGCTGGCCTGGCTGATGCCGGCCAGCAGCTTGTGGATCGACTGCGTGGCGTACACCACGGCGTTTTTCGGCCGGATGCGGTTCTTGCCCATCGAGTGGTAGGTGCCGTAGAACGGATGAAAAGCGGCGTGCGGCAGCCAGGCTTCATCGAAATGCAGGTTGTCGATATAGCCGTCGAGCATGCCCTTGATGGTTTCGGTGTTGTACAGCACGCCGTCGTAGGTCGATTGCGTCAGCGTCAGCACGCGCGGCTTGACCTTTTCGGCATCCACACCCTTGAGCAGCGGATTGGCCGCGATCTTGGCGCGAATGGCGTCGGGCTCAAATTCGCTCTGCGGAATCGGGCCGATGATGCCGAAGTGGTTGCGCGTCGGTTTCAGGAACACCGGAATCGAGCCGGTCATGATGATGGCGTGCAGGACGGACTTGTGGCAGTTGCGGTCCACCACCACCACATCGCCCGGCGCCACGGTGTGGTGCCAGACCATCTTGTTGCTGGTCGAGGTGCCGTTGGTCACGAAAAAGCAGTGGTCTGCATTGAAGATGCGCGCCGCATTACGCTCGCTCGCGCCAATCGCACCGTCGTGGTCGAGCAACTGGCCGAGTTCCTCGACGGCGTTGCACACGTCCGAGCGCAGCATGTTCTCGCCGTAGAACTGGTGGTACATCTGACCGACCGGGCTTTTCAGGAAAGCCACGCCGCCCGAATGGCCCGGGCAATGCCACGAGTACGAGCCGTCTTCGGCATAGTCCAGCAGGGCCTTGAAAAACGGCGGCTGCACGCCTTCGAGATAGCTTTTGGCTTCGCGGATGATGTGGCGCGCGACGAACTCGGGCGTATCTTCGAACATGTGAATGAAGCCGTGCAGCTCGCGCAGGATGTCGTTGGGAATGTGCCGCGAGGTCTTGGTTTCGCCATAGACGTAAATCGGCACGTCCAGGTTTTTGCGACGCACCTCGGCAATGAACTTGCGCAGGTCGAGCACGGCAGGGTCCAGGTCCGGACCAGGCGTGAACTCTTCGTCGTCAATCGACAAAATAAAGGCGCTGGCACGGCTTTGCTGCTGCGCAAACTGCGACAGGTCACCATAGCCGGTTACGCCCAGCACCTCGAAGCCCTCGGTTTCAATGGCTTGGGCGAGCGCGCGAATACCCAGCCCAGAGGTGTTTTCAGAACGGAAGTCCTCGTCAATGATGACAATCGGAAAGCGAAATTTCATGGCGTATGCAGATGTTGAGGGCGCCCAGAACCTGTCGGAGGGCATGAAAATAAACGTTCAGAAGGCATAGACAGGTTGAGCCCGAACGGTTTGACGAAGGAAAGCGCCATGCGCCAACTGGCTGGCAAGACAAGCAGCGCGATCTCTTGCGCGAACAGTGCACGATTTTCACTCATTCCGAAAACTGTTCATTTTTCAAGGCGCAAAGACTTTTTTCAGATTCCGAAGTGTAAGGATGTATTGTGTCCAACCGGTTGCACCGCGTTTATCTGGCCCAAAATAGGGCAAATCACTGACAAAAGGAAAAATCATGGGTGAAGCAGGCATCTGGTGGCTGCTGGCAGGCGCGGCCATCGCTGCGGAACTGGTGACAGGCACGTTTTACCTGCTGATGCTGGCTGCCGGGCTGGTGGCTGGCGCGCTGGCGGCGACGCTGGGCATGGCCCTGACAGGCCAGATGCTGCTGGCGGCGGCCATTGGCGGCGGTGCCGTAGCGGCGTGGCGTTGGCGCCGCAGCCAGCATCCAGCGCCCATGCCGGCTAGCTCCAACCCGGACGTCCATCTCGATATTGGCGACATGGTGCATGTGGCGCGGTGGAATGCCGATGGCACGGCCAGCGTACATTTCCGCGGTGCCCAGTGGACCGCCATTGCGGCCAGCCCCAGCGAGACATCAAGCCCGGGAAACTTCCGGATCAAGGAAATGCGAGGCAACCGCCTGGTCATTGAACCGCTTTAAAAAGGCATATGGGTCAGACCCAGGGCCACCCACGCAAGGCCCCTCACTTCAATCTGAAACAAGGGATATTTCATGGAAATAGCAGTCGTCATCCTCATACTGGCGGGCATCTTTATCGTGCAGAGCATCAAGGTAGTGCCGCAGCAAAACGCCTGGGTGGTGGAGCGTTTGGGAAAATACCTCGGCACCCTGACGCCGGGCCTGAACTTCCTGATTCCTTTCGTCGATCGCGTGGCCTACAAGCACAGCCTGAAGGAAATCCCGCTGGACGTGCCCAGCCAGGTCTGCATCACCCGCGACAACACGCAACTGCAGGTGGACGGCATCCTGTATTTCCAGGTCACCGACGCGATGCGGGCCAGCTACGGTTCGTCCAACTACATCGTGGCGGTCACGCAACTGGCCCAGACGTCGCTGCGCTCGGTCATCGGCAAGCTGGAACTGGACAAGACCTTTGAAGAGCGCAACATCATCAATGCGCAGGTGGTCGCCGCGATTGACGAGGCGGCGCTGAACTGGGGCGTGAAGGTTCTGCGCTACGAGATCAAGGACCTGACGCCACCCAAGGAAATCCTGCATGCCATGCAGTCGCAAATCACGGCGGAACGCGAAAAGCGCGCGCTGATTGCCGCATCCGAAGGCAGAAAGCAGGAACAAATCAACATCGCCACCGGCGAGCGCGAGGCCTTCATTGCCCGCTCCGAAGGCGAAAAGCAGGCCGCCATCAACAATGCGCAGGGCGAAGCCTCCGCCATCCTGGCCGTGGCCGAGGCCAACGCCCGCGCCATCGAAATCGTCGCCATGGCGATCCGCCAGCCCGGCGGCGAACTGGCGGTGCAGCTGAAGGTGGCGGAAAAAGCGGTTGCGGCGTATTCGCAGGTCGCCAGCGATGCGACGACGACGCTGATCGTTCCCAGCAACATGACCGAAGTCTCCGCGTTGATCACCTCGGCCATGAAAATGGTGCAGTCCAGCAAGGCCTGAGCGCTGGCCGGTCAGGTTTTTTTTACAAAGGCAAGATAAACATGAATGCAAAAAACGTTCTCGGCACCGAGCTCGCGTCATGCTCGTATGACCCACTCACCGGTTATTTTCGCGACGGCTGCTGCAACACCAATGCCAGCGACCATGGCTCGCACCTGATTTGTGTTCGGGTGACGGCAGAATTCCTGGAGTTTTCCAAGGCCATGGGCAATGACTTGATCACACCCATGCCTCAGCACCGTTTTTCCGGCTTGAACCCGGGTGACCGCTGGTGCCTATGCGCGCTTCGCTGGCGGGAGGCAAGGGAGGTCGGGGTTGCACCGCCCGTGATCCTGGAAGCCACGCATGCGAATGCGCTTCAGTTCGTGACCATGGCGCAGCTCGAGAAGCACCGCTTTCAGGGCACGGTGCATTAACAGGTAATTTCCTGCGACGGGCCGGCCAAGCCGCTTCGGGCGACTGCTATAATTTAGAGCTTCGCGGAAGGGTGGATGAGCGGTTTAAGTCACACGCCTGGAAAGCGTGCGTAGGGTTATACCTACCGCGGGTTCGAATCCCGCCTCTTCCGCCAGTATTGAGTGCAATGACAGAATGAATAGCCCCGCCAGTCGGGGCTTTTTCATGTCTGCACATCCAACGACATTTTTAAAATCCGTCACTTTTCGGTGGTACCGAAGGTGGTATCTTTTTTCAGCGGTGGTGTCGCGGAGTTCAGTTTTAAAAGGCTGCCATGCCGCTCGCTGACATCACTGTCAAAAAATCCAAACCAACCCTGAAGACCTACCGATTAGCTGATTCGAGAGGCTCCTTTTTGTAGATCACGCCTGCTAGCGGCAAGGGCTAGAGATGGAAATATATGGTCGATGGCAAACAGAAGTTGATGCCTTTTGAACTCTACCCAGACGTCAGCCTGGCTCAAGCGCGAGAGCTGCGCGACGCAGCCCGCAGACAAAAGAACAAAGGCGTCGACTCAATGGCGCAGCGCAAGACCTTCAAGTTCGTGCTGCGCGTGGCATCAGAGAATTCCTTCGAAACGGCCGGCAAGGTTTGACTCATACAGTGTAGATGCGACCGGAATGCACGCCATGCTGACTAAGCGCTTTTCGGAAAGTCAATTGAGCCACTCCATGATTTCAGGCCCCCGCGCGCAATGCCGATGGCCTGCGGGTCATCCACAGCAGGACATCAAATAACATCCCACACGCCCCGCCGGGACGACAACCGCTTGCAAAGCGGCATGGACAGTTCGATACGCTGCTTTCCTCATCGGTGAAATTGTGGCGTGCATGGGGCATTGTGGCCAAATCAGATGATCAGAGCGCATCAATATTTGGGCCTCAGACTTTCCGAACAGCGCCAAAATAAAACGCCCTGCGCAAGAAGTTTGCGCAGGGCGTTTTAGGCAGATCTATTGCCAGTTCCTGACCGTCTTCTGGCATCCAGGGGCCAGGAGACGGTCAGGACAGGTATTAGTTCAGAGCCGATTTCTTGCCGTCTTTATAGACATACAAAGTAATGGCCGGATTCTTCAACTCGCCGTTCGGCTCGAAACCGATGGTGGTCGTGACACCCTTGAAATTCGACTTGATCAGCTCAGGCGTGTACACCTTGGGATCGGTCGAATTGGCGCGTTTCATGGCGTCGACCAAAAGATAGGTTGCGTCATAGGTGTATGGGCTGTAAACCTGGAACTGGCTGGGGTACTTGGCGTCGTAACGCTTTTTCCAGGCTTCGCCGCCTGGCATTTTGACCAGCGATGCACCGCCTTCAGCACAAACCACGTTGCCAATAGTTTTTGCGCCGGCAGCCAGCTTGGCCAGTTCTGCGGTGCAGATACCGTCGCCGCCGAAATACTTGACGTTGCTCATGCCGAGCTGCTCCATCTGGCGCAACATCGGACCGCCCTGGGGGTCCATTCCGCCGAAGAAAATCGCATCGGGGGCCTTGGACTTGACGGCCGTCAGGATGGCCATGAAGTCGGTGGCTTTATCGGTGGTGAACTGCTCGTCGACCACGGTCATGCCCTTGGCCAATGCCGTCTTCTTGAACACTTCGGCAACGCCCTGGCCGTAAGCCGTGCGGTCATCGATGATGGCGACTTTTTTCAATTTCAGCGCATCGGCGGCATAAAAAGCCAGACCCGCGCCGAGTGCGTTGTCGTTGGCGATGATGCGGTAAGTGGTCTTGTAGCCTGGCTTGGTCAGGTTGGGATTGGTGGCTGCACCGGTCACCATGGGAATGCCGCAGTCGTTGTAGACCTTGGAAGCAGGAATCGTCGTGCCCGAATTCAGGTGTCCGACCACGCCCGAAACTTTGGAATCGCACAGTTTCTGTGCAGCAGCCGTGCCCTGTTTTGGATCAGCAGCATCGTCTTCAGCCACCAGTTCGAACTTGATTTTTTTACCGCCAATAACAATGTTCTGGGTGTTCAACTCTTCAACAGCCATGCGTGCGCCGTTTTCGTTGTCTTTTCCATAGTGGGCCTGTGAACCGGACATCGGTGCCACATGACCAATTTTCACGACAGCCTCTTGCGCCGAAGCCAAGCCCGCCACCATCGCAAGGGCTGCCAGCGCTGTCAATTTCAATTTCATCTGCATAAAAAAACTCCGGTTAGAAAATTACCTGTGATGGTTGAGAACATTTTTTTAACTCAACGGGGCAGAACATAACGCAATTTTTAGGCCTGCACCATAGCAACGCCCCTAGGTTCTGTTTGATCAAAGGGTTTGCCCTGATATGGCGCAATTTTTTGCAAAAATTTCATGCTGACAGAGGTCACGACAACCCAGGTTTCTGGCGGTCGGGCTGCCCCTGAGATGCAGACATTTCACGTTCAAATGCCTGGTCTACCGATTCACGCACAACCCGTTCAATTTCATCGAGCAACTGCGGCAGCAGGGCCTGGAGATGCTCGCGGATCAGTTGCTCGGTAGCTTCGCGCAAGCGCGTTTCAAGCACCCTGTCGATATGCCGCAAAACCCGCTGAACCATCAACTCTTGCAGGTCTATTGCAGCGGCCATTTCGGCCATCACGCTTTCATTCGCTGTATCTCTGGAGGCCGCTGAAGGAACGATTTCGGTCAGCGTGGGCACGTACGCGGGCGGCCCTGGCAAACGGCTCATGCTGTGCCGACGGCCCGATGGGCCAGGTCATGTCTTTGCAGGGTATAGCCGCGCGCAGCGTAATGCTTCCAGCGGCTGCGCCCGGCCTGCGCATCTTCGGGGAACAGCGAAACCACTTCAACCAAACGCTCAAACCCCTCGAACCCTGCAGGAAGGTCGTGCCCCAGGTTCACCAGGATGCCCTGCTGCGAATAACCGGCAGGCGAAGCCGCCAGCACGACCGGCGTGAGCGCCAGCGTGGCGGGCAATGCGGCCGTCGTGCAGTGGGGCACGAAATCATGCGCGGAAAAAGCCCACAGCAGCGTATCGAGTTCGGCCAGCACGGCGGGCTCTGCCGTGACTGCCACCTTTGCGCCGCTCAAATAGATTTTTCTCAGCAGCCGGCAGCCGTAAGCCAGTTTGTCAGGCACGTTGAAATGAAAGGCAATGTCAGTCATGCCCGGGTTTTGGCGGAAGGTGCGCGTGCTTTTGTGGATCGTGCCTTGGGAGCCGCTGGCGTCGTGGATGAGGACGTCGCCTGGGCCAGCAAAAAGTCAAGCAGCAGCGGCACCGGACGTCCGGTGGCGCCTTTGGCATGGCCGCTTTTCCAGCCTGTGCCGGCAATGTCCAGATGCGCCCAGGCAAAGTCGGCAGCAAAGCGCTGCAGGAACTTGGCGGCCGTCACCGCGCCACCGGCACGCCCTGCCACGTTGGCAACGTCGGCAAAATTGGTTTTCAGGCCTTCCGCGTAGTCGTCGTCCAGCGGCATACGCCAGCACAGGTCGAGCGAGGAGTCGCCGGCCCGGGCCAGAGATTCGGCCAACGCTTCGTTGCTTGAAAAAAGCCCGCTCCGCACACCGCCGAGCGCCACCACGCAGGCGCCCGTCAGCGTGGCGATGTCCACCACGGCCTTGGGCTTAAAGCTCGCCGCATAGGTCAACACGTCGCACAGCACCAGCCGCCCTTCCGCGTCGGTGTTGAGGATTTCGATGGTTTGCCCGCTCATGCTGGTCACCACGTCGCCGGGCTTGATGGCTTTGCTGCCCGGCATGTTCTCACAGGCCGGGATCAGCCCCACCACGTTGAGCGCGGGCTGCAGTTCGGCCAGCGCCCGGAACGTGCCCAGCACGCTGGCAGCGCCGCACATGTCGAACTTCATTTCGTCCATTTCGGCGGCCGGCTTGATCGAGATGCCGCCGGTGTCAAAGGTGATTCCCTTGCCGACCAGCACCACCGGCGCTTCGTTTTTGGCGCCGCCCTCGTAGCGCAGGATGATGAAACGCAGCGGTTCGGCAGAGCCCTGCGCCACCGCCAGGAAGGCACCCATGCCGAGCTTTTCGACCTCCTTGTGCCCCAGCACCTCGGTCTTGATGCGGCGCAGCTTTCCAAGCTCCTTGGCAGCGCCTGCCAGCAAGGAAGGCGTGGCATGGTTGGCCGGCCGGTTGGCCCATTCCTTGGCCAGCTCGATGCCCTTGACCAGTCCGATGGCCTTGTCAAAACCCGCCTGAACATTGACAAGACCGTCAACCGCGATCACCACCTGCTGCAGTTTTGCCGCAGCGGGCTTGGATTTGGTCGTGGTGTAGGCATAGCTGGCATCGGCGCAGGCGACAACGGCGGCGCGCACCAACTCGGGCTGGCCGCTGGCCAGCAGGCCAAGACAAAGAACGGCGCGCTGCGCATTGCTGGTCTTCAAGGCGCCCATGGCGGCATTGACGGCCGTACGGATATTTTTCTCGCTGGCATCGCCTGCGCCGACCAGCACCACGCGCGTTGCCGCGATCCCGGGCGTACGGTAGGCGCTCAGCAGCTTTCCGGGCGTGATTTCCAGATCGCCTGACTTGATAGCCAATGCGGCAAGGACTGACAAAGCGTCGTCCCCCTCCGCAAAGCCTTCAGGGACCAGCACCATCAGCGCATCGGCTTTTTCACTGCAGGCAAGGGCACGGTTCAGGGTTTTAAGTTCAAAGTCCATAATTCACGGTTGGGTAGAAAAACCAGCTTACACAAATACAGTCGAGCAAAGCAGCCATCCAGTCAATGTTATTCCAATCTTCAATACGCAGGGAACTGGCGCGCAGTTTCGGCGCCACGCTGGTGGTGCTTCTCACCATCATCATGACCATCGTGCTGATACGCACCCTGGGCCAGGCCTCCAAAGGTTCGATCAGTCCCAGTGACGTGATGCTTTACATGGCGTATTCAGGCTTGGGGCGCCTGCCGACCATCCTGACGCTCGCCCTGTTCATTGCCCTGGTCAGCACCCTTTCGCGCATGTACCGTGACAGTGAAATGGTCGTGTGGTTCACCAGCGGCCAGGGGCTGGCCGGCTTTTTGCGGCCGCTGTTTCACTTTGCCTGGCCGGTGCTGATGGTCATCAGCCTGATGGCGATTTTTGTCTGGCCGTGGACCAACCAGCAGACCCTGGACATGCAAAGCCGCTACCAGCAGCGCGGCGACCTGGACCGCATCACACCCGGCGTCTTTCAGGAATCCTCCAGCGGGAACCGGGTGTTTTTCATCGACCGCGACCTGGCCGGCGAACAGGCCAGCAACAATGTCTTCATTGCCGCCACTGAAAAGGGAAAAAACTCCGTCACCACCGCGCAGTCCGGCCGCATTGAAACCCGGGGCGATTCGCAGTTCCTGATGCTTTCCAACGGCCAGCGGCTGGAGAACGAAATTGGCAAGTCGGCCCTCAAGATCAGCGACTTCAAGGAGTACGGTGTCAAGATCGGCAGTTCCGGATTGCTGGGCGCAACGCCTCCGGAGGCCAAGCTGATGTCCAGCCGCGCGCTGATCAAGGAGCCGACGCGCAGAAACCTGGGCGAACTGGCATGGCGGCTGGGCTTGGTCCTTTCCGCCATCAACCTGGTGGTGGTGGCGCTGGCGCTGTCCAGCGTCAACCCGCGCGGCGGGCGCGGCAGCAGCATGATTGCTGTTGTGCTGGCCTTCGTGGTCTACAACAACCTGGTCAATCTCGGCCAGAACTGGATCTTTGTCGGACTGATCGGTTTCGGCCCTCTTTTGCTGGCCCTGCATGGCGGCGTCCTGCTGCTTGCGCTGGCATGGCTGGCCAAGCGGCACATGAACTGGCGCTTCGGGCGCAGGCAGCGCGCGCGCGCTCCGGCATCCCCGGTTCAGGCCGGAGGCCAGGCATGAAGACCATACGGCGCCTTATCTACCGCGAAGCCCTGACTTCGATTGCGCTGGTGGCATTGGGTTTTCTCGCCCTGTTCTTCTTCTTTGACCTGGTTGACGAACTGCAGTACCTGGGAAAAAACAACGGCCTGGTAGGCGAGAACACCTACCAAGTCAAGCATGCATTGCTGTACGTCACCCTGCTGATTCCCAACCACCTGTACGAGCTTTTGCCGATCTCGGTGCTGATTGGCAGTATTTTTGTCATGGCGCGCCTGGCTCAAAGTTCGGAATACACGATCTTGCGCACCAGCGGCCTGGGCCCCTGGCGGGCACTCAAGCTGCTGCTGTGGCTGGGCGCATTTTTCGTCGCGCTGAGCTTCGTTGTGGGCGACTACATCTCGCCCGTCAGCGAGCGCGCTGCGCAGTTGCTCAAGGCGCGCTACCAGAGCAAGATCACCGTGGGCCAGACCGGCGCCTGGCTGAAAGAAAAACAGGCCAGCAGCAGCTTCATCGTGAACGTTAGCGAGTTGTCGCCTGACGGTGAGATGCATGGCGTGCGCATTTACGAGTTCGACGACAAAGGCCTGATCGTCTCTGCGACCGAAGCACCGGTAGCCGCGTTTTCATCGAATACCGCCTGGCTGCTGCGCGATGCCACGCGAACAGAGTTTGCGGTGTCCGCCGGTGCAAACGGCGCCGGCAATGCCAACGCCTCCCCGCAACAGGCCCGGGTCAACCGCGCCGGCGTTGCCAGCTTTCGCTGGCCCACCGAGATCAGCACCGAAATGGTGTCTGTCGCGCTGCTGCGGCCCGACCGGATGGCCACGATCGACCTGTTCAATTACATCCGCCATCTGGAAGCCAATGGACAGACCTCCCAGCGCTACGAAATCGAGTTCTGGCGCAAGGTGTTCTATCCGCTCAGCTGCCTGGTCATGGTGATGCTGGCCCTGCCCTTTGCCTACCTGCACTTTCGCTCCGGCGGCATCACCGGCTATGTGTTTGCCGGCGTCATGATCGGCATCAGCTTTTTCCTGCTCAACAATGTATTTGGCTACATCGGCAACCTGCGCAACTGGCAGCCCTGGCTGGCCGCGGCAACCCCTGGACTGATCTACATGGCGATTTCCATGGGTGCATTCGGCTGGCTGGTGCTCAGGCGATGACCTGGCCGATCCGTTTCTTTCCTTTCCTTTCCTTTCACTTTTCCAACGACTTATGACTGCCATATTCCCCGCGCTGCGCGGCATTGTCTTGTTTGCCCACGGTTCGCGCGATCCGCTGTGGCGCCTGCCGATCGAAGCAGTCGCCGCGCAGATCAGCGCACGGCAGCCCGGCACCCTGGTGCGCTGCGCCTACCTGGAAATCTGCGCGCCGTCGCTGCCGGAAGCAGCCGACGAACTGGTCGCCGCAGGTGCGCGCCAGCTGAGAGTTTTTCCGCTGTTCCTGGGCGTGGGCAAGCATGCGCGCGAAGACCTGCCGCTCCTTGTCGAACAGGTCAGGAGCGCGCATCCCGATGTCGCCATTGAACTGCTGCCGGCGGCCGGCGAAGATGTGCGGATGACCGCCTTGATGGCCGACATCGCACTGGCCTGTGGCGCGAGCGAAGCGCTTCAGGAGCGCTGAAAACGGTGGCTCCAGCCGGCTCTCCTTAGTACGTTTCAGGCATAATAAATTTAAAAATAAGCATGAAAATCATATGAACCTGCACCAATTCCGCTTCGTCCAGGAAGCCGTCCGCCGCAACCTGAACCTGACCGAAACCGCGCGAGCGCTGCACACCTCGCAACCCGGCGTTTCCAAGGCCATCATTGAGCTGGAAGAAGAACTCGGCGTCGAGATCTTTGCCCGTCACGGCAAGCGCCTCAAGCGTGTCACCGAGCCCGGCGAGCATGTGCTCAAAAGCATCGAGCTGATCATGCGGGAAGTCGGCAACCTGCGGCGCATCGGCGAGCAGTTCTCGGCGCAGGACAGCGGCACGCTGTCTATTGCGACCACCCATACGCAGGCCCGCTATGTGCTGCCGCAGCCGGTTGCCCGCCTGCGGGAAGCCTTTCCCAAAGTCAATGTCAGCCTGCACCAGGGCTCGCCCGACCAGGTGGCGCGCATGGTGCTTGAAGAAGTCGCCGAGATCGGGATTGCCACCGAATCATTGAGCCAGTACGACGGTCTGGTGACGCTGCCCTGCTACGAATGGCAGCACATGCTGGTGGTGCCCATCGACCATCCGCTGGCCAAAAAAGAGCACATCACGCTCGAAGACCTGGCGCAGGAGCCGCTGATCACCTACCACCCGTCGTTCACCGGCCGCACCAAGGTGGACCAGGCGTTTGCCGCCAAGCACCTGCATCCGCGCATTGCCCTGGAAGCGATTGACTCCGACGTGATCAAGACCTATGTGCGGCTGGGCTTGGGCGTGGGCATCGTGGCCGAAATGGCGGTTCGGGAAGACGGCACCAATACCGACCTGATTGCCTTGCCGGCGGGCCATCTGTTCGGCGTGAACGTTGCCCGCGTGGCCTTCAAGCGCAGTGCCTACCTGCGCAATTTTGTCTACAAGTTCACTGAACTGCTCAGCGACAAGCTCAACCGCGACCTGGTGGCCAGGGCCATGGCGGGTCGCCTCAATGACGACGAGGTTTGAACATGGTGACGGATGCGTCCACGACGTTCCCCGCCGGCGCGGCGCACACGCCAGCGCTCGTCAGCCGGCTGCCACGCGTCGGCACCACGATTTTTACCGTCATGTCGGCGCTGGCCCTTGACAAAGGCGCGGTCAATCTCGGCCAGGGTTTTCCGGATTTCGACTGCGACCCGCAACTGGTCGATGCCGTGACTGGCGCCATGCAGCGCGGCCTGAACCAGTATCCGCCCATGGCCGGCGTGCCGGTGCTGCGCGAAGCCGTCGCGGCTAAGCTGGCCGCGCTGTACGGCCGCAGCTACGACCCCGGCAGCGAGATCACCATCACCGCCGGCGCCACACAGGCCATCCTCACCATCATCCTGGCCATCGTGCATTCGGGCGACGAGGTCATCGTGCTGGAGCCGTGCTACGACAGCTACGTGCCGAACATCGAGCTCGCTGGCGGCACGGTGGCGCGCGTGCCCTTGACGCCGGGAACGTTTCGGCCGGATTTCGAAAAGATCAGGGCTGCCCTCAGCCCCCGCACGCGCGCCATCATCGTCAATTCGCCGCACAACCCGAGCGCGACGGTCTGGACCGAAGCCGAGATGCTGACGCTCCAAAGCATCCTCGCCCCCACCGATGTCCTGCTGATCAGCGACGAGGTTTACGAGCACATGGTGTTCGACGCCGCCCAGGGCCGCATCCACCAGAGCGCCGCGCGCTTTGCCGGACTCGCGGCGCGCGCCTTCATCGTCAGCAGCTTTGGCAAGACCTACCATGTCACGGGCTGGAAGGTCGGCTATGTGGCCGCACCAAGCAGCCTGATGGCCGAATTCCGAAAGGTACACCAATTCAACGTGTTCACCGTCAACACGCCGGTGCAGCACGGCTTGGCTGCGTACATGGCCAGCGACCGGCCTTACCTGGACCTGCCGGCTTACTACCAGCGAAAGCGCGACCTGTTCCGCAGCGGCCTGGAAAAAACGCGCTTCAAGCTGCTGCCCAGCGAAGGCAGCTATTTCCAGTGCGTCGATATTTCGGATGTCAGCAACCTGGGCGAGGCCGATTTCTGCCGCTGGCTGACCACCGAGATCGGCGTGGCGGCGATTCCTATGTCGGCGCTTTACGTCGACGGGTTTGACCAGGGTATCGTGCGCTTTTGCTTTGCCAAGAAAGACGAAACCCTACACGTGGCGCTGGACCGCCTGGCCCGACTGTAGGCAACTCCTGACGCCTGTTTTAGCCGCCTTCCTGCTTGACACAGGGAACCTGGCGGCAAGAATACAGGCATACATAACAAGGAGTCTTTCATGTCCCTCTCGCTCATCCTGCTGATCGTCCTGATCCTGATACTGGTCGGCGCGCTGCCCAGCTGGGGCCACAGCCGCAACTGGGGTTACGGTCCCAGCGGCGGTATCGGCCTGGTGGTGATCATCCTCATCGTGCTGCTGCTGATGGGCCGCATCTAACCCGGACCCACTCCGCAAAAAAGGGACCTTGTTTTCAAGGTCCCTTTTTTCGTTTATTCCGTTTCCAGATCAATCCGAGATTAGGCGCGAAGCTGCAGACAGTGCTGTAGCACGGCAAGGCGAAACAACGACATATCGGTTTGATCCGGAAATGAAATCAGCTGTTTACCTGCGCCCACAGCTTGTCCAGCCGCTTGATGCTGACCGGTTGTGGTGTGCGCAGCTCCTGCGCGAAAAAGCTGACCCGCAACTCCTCCAGCAGCCAGCGGTATTCCTGCATGCGCGTATCCACCAAGCCCTTGCGCTCGACGAGCAGCCGCCAGTAGCGCTGCTCGTGCGGCCGCAATTCGGCCAGGCGGGCGGCGTCACGGGCCGGATCGGCGCGCCACTTCTCCAGCCGCAGCGTGATCGCCTTGAGGTAGCGGGTGAAATGCTGCAACTGGCCGTAGGGCGTGGCCGTCAGGAATTTCTTGGGCATCAGGCGCTGCAGCTGCTGCGCGGCGTCCTGCGCCGCCTCCAGCGCGTTCTTGGTGTCCTTGATCTTTCGCTGCGCCACGGCGAACTCCGTCAGGATGCCGGCCGCCATCCGCGCCACTTCGCTGGCAATCAACGTCAGGCGGCCGCGTCCCTCCTCCACACGCTTTTTGAAATCAGCCTCGCAGGTCGGCAGGGGTTCGAGCAAAAAGGCCCGGCTTAGCGCGACCTCAATGATCTGCTGGCGCAGCTCGTCCACCGTGCCGCCGCCCGAGTTGTCGGCGCTGCGGCCCACCAGCATGTAGGACGTGATCATTTTCAGCAGGTCGGGCAGGTTTTTTTCCAGGTACTTCAGCGCGTCCCTGATCTGCAGCGAGAACAGCCGCCGCAGGCCGGCACGGTGCTTGACGGCGGCGGCATCGGGCTCGTCGAAGACCTCGATGGTCACAGCATCGCCCAAGTCGATCAGCGCCGGAAAGCCGATCAGGGTCTGCTTGCCCTTGCCGATTTCCATCAGTTCGGGCAGTTCGCCAAAGCTCCAGCTGGTGTAGCGATCCGGAACCTTCGCCACTATCTTTTCAGGAGCTGCCTGCGCCCGTCCTGCTTGCGCAGAATGCCTATTTGATGCTCTATTTTGGTCTGAAGCACCGGCCGGGACGGTGTCAAGCGCAGGCGGCGCCGCCCGGCCCAGGTTCTTCAGCCCCGCCAGCGCTTGGAAAGCGCCGCGCGCCTGCGAGCCCAGTTCGCCCTTGAGCGCGCCCAGGTTGCGGCCCGCGCCCAGCTGGCGGCCGTGCTCATCGACTACCCGGAAGTTCATGAACAGGTGCGGCGCCAGCATGTCGAGCTTCAGATCGCCGCGCTTGATGTCGAGCGACGTGGCATCACGCACCCATTTCAGCACTGCGTCGGTCAGCGAGCCCGCGCCGAATTTCTCCGCCGCCATCAGCTCCTGCGCCATGCGCGCGGCGGTGTCGGGCAGCGGCACCAGTCGCGAGCGCGGGCGCTGGTGCAGGGTCTTGATCAAGGCCTGGATCTTGTCCTTGAGCATGCCGGGCACCAGCCATTCGCAGCGCTCCTCGTTGACCTGGTTCAGCGCGAAGATTGGCAACTCAACCGTCACGCCGTCGCGTGCGTCGCCGGGTTCATGCAGGTAGGTCGCCAGGCAATCGACACCGCCCAGCCGCAGCGTCTTGGGAAACGCCTGCGTGGTGATGCCGGCCGCCTCGTGGCGCATCAGCTCGTCCTGCGTCAACAGCAGCAGCTTCGGCTGCGTCCTCACCTCGGCCTTGAACCAGCTCTCAAAGCCGGCGCCGGTGCAGATGCCGGCCGGCAGCTGCTGGTCGTAAAAGGCGTAGATCAGTTCGTCATCGACCAGCACGTCCTGCCGGCGCGCCTTGTGCTCCAGGTCCTGGACATGGGTGATCATCTTTTCGTTGGAGGCCAAAAAGGGCAGTTTGGTGTCCCAGTTGCCGGCCACCAGTGCCTCGCGGATGAAGATTTCGCGCGACGTGACCGGATCGACCCGGCCGAAGTTGACGCGCCGGCCGTTGTACACCACCAGCCCGTGCAGCGTGGCGCGCTCCAGCGCCGTGACCTGCGCGGCTTTTTTCTCCCAGTGCGGGTCGAGCAGCTGCTTTTTCAACAGATGGCCGCCGACCTGCTCGATCCACTGCGGGTCGATGTTGGCAATGCCCCGGCCGAACAGGCGCGTGGTCTCGACCAGCTCGGCCACCACGATCCAGCGGCCCGGCTTCTTGCTGAGCTTGGCACCGGGGTGGCGGTAAAAGCGGATGCCGCGCGCGCCCAGGTACCAGTCGTCTTCCTCGCTTCTCAGGCCGATGTTGCCCAGCAGGCCGCACAGCAGCGACAGGTGCAGCTGCTCGTAGCTGGCGGGCTGGGTATTCAAATGCCAGCCCTGCTCACCCACCACCGCCTGCAGCTGCGAATGGATGTCGCGCCATTCGCGCACCCGGCGGATGTTGACGAAGTTCTCGCGCAACAGGGTTTCGTACTGGCGGTTCGTCAGTTTATGGGTCGCGTCATGGCCGCCGCGCGAATCGCCCAGCCATTTCCACAGCTTCAGGTAGCCAACAAACTCGCTTTTCTCGTCGTCGAATTTCGTATGCGCCTGGTCGGCCTGCGCCTGCTTGTCCATGGGACGGTCGCGCACGTCCTGCACGCTGAGCGCGCTGGCAATCACCAGGACTTCATCCAATGCCTGCCGGTCCTTGGCTTCCAGGATCATGCGGCCGACGCGCGGGTCCAGCGGCAGCTTGGCCAGCGTCCAGCCGACCGGCGTGAGTTCGTTGTCATCGTTCACCGCGCCGAGTTCGGCCAGCAGCTGGTAGCCGTCGGCAATCGCGCGGCCCTGCGGCGGCTCGATGAAGGCAAAGCTTTCAATCGTTCCCAGGTGCAGCGACTTCATGCGCAGGATCACCGACGCCAGCGAGCTGCGCAAGATCTCGGGGTCGGTAAAGCGCGGCCGGCCTGCAAAGTCGGGCTCGTCGTACAGCCGGATGCAGATGCCGTCGGCCACCCGGCCGCAGCGCCCTGCGCGCTGGTTGGCGGCCGACTGCGAGATCGGCTCGACCATCAACTGCTCGACCTTGTTCCGGAAGCTGTAGCGCTTGACGCGCGCCGTGCCGGCGTCAATGACGTAGCGGATGCCCGGCACGGTGAGCGACGTTTCAGCCACGTTGGTCGCCAGCACAATGCGCCGGCCGCTGTGGCCGTCGAAAATCCGGTCCTGCTCGGCCTGGCTCAGGCGGGCAAACAGCGGCAGGACCTCGGCATTGCGCGTCAGCGGCTGGTGCGCCAGGTGCTTGCGCAGGTGGTCGGCGGCTTCGCGGATCTCGCGCTCGCCGGGCAGGAAAATCAGGATGTCGCCGGCGCTGTGCGGACTCATCCAGAGTTCATCGACCGCATCGGCCATCGCGTCGTTCAGACCGTAGTCGCGCGATTCCTCGAACGGACGGTAGCGCTGCTCGACCGGAAACATCCGGCCCGACACCATGATGACCGGCGCCGGCCCTTTGGCCGAGGCAAAGTAATCGGCAAAGCGCTGCGCGTCAATCGTCGCCGAGGTGATGACCACCTTCAGGTCGGGCCGGCGCGGTAGCAACTGGCGCAGGTAACCCAGCAGAAAATCGATGTTCAGGCTGCGCTCATGCGCCTCGTCAATGATGATCGTGTCATAGGCGCGCAGCAGCGGGTCGGTCTGCGTTTCGGCCAGCAGGATGCCGTCGGTCATCAGCTTGACCGAGGCATCGCGGCTCAGCCGGTCCTGGAAACGCACCTTGTAGCCAACCACGTCGCCCAGCGGCGTTTTCAGCTCTTCGGCGATGCGTTTGGCCACGCTGGACGCGGCAATGCGGCGCGGCTGGGTGTGGCCGATCAGCTTGCCCTGGCCGGGCGGGTAGTTGAGCTTGCCGCGCCCCAGAGCCAGGGCGATCTTCGGCAGTTGCGTGGTTTTGCCCGAGCCGGTTTCACCGCACACGATGATGACCTGGTGCGCCGTGAGCGCCGCAGCGATGTCGTCGCGCTTGGCGGAAACCGGTAGCGACTCGGGAAAGGTGATGGCCAAAGGAGACAAGGAAGGAAGCAAGGCAGGCCCAGCAGTCAAAACTGCTGATTATCGGCGCTCTGCCTGTTCAAGGCTTGGCTGGCGGGCTTTCGAGCGCCGGGCAGCCCGCCGACGTAGGGGTACTCCCTTACACTGACTGCAATTTTTTGTTTGCGGGGAAATGCAGCCAGCACCGAATCCGGCATGGCCCGACGTTTCCCCAGTTCCAGCCCCAGCCCCGAACCCCGAAAGCGCACCATGTCCACGGTCTTCAATTTCACCTTTGTGCCCTGGTTTCGCTCGGTGGCGCCCTACATCCACAAGTTTCGCAACCAGACCTTCGTGGTCGCCATCTGCGGCGAGGCGATTGCCGCCGGCAAGTTGCCGCACCTGGCGCAAGACCTGGCCATGATCCAGAGCATGGGCATCAAGGTGGTGCTGGTGCATGGCTTCAGGCCACAGGTCAACGAGCAGCTGCGCGCCAAGGGCCATGAAGCCAAGTATTCGCACGGCATGCGCATCACCGACGAAGTGGCGCTGGACTGCGCGCAAGAAGCCGCCGGCCAGCTGCGCTATGAAATAGAGGCCGCCTTCAGCCAAGGCCTGCCGAACACGCCCATGGCCGGCTCGACGATTCGCGTGATCTCGGGCAACTTCATCACCGCCCGGCCGGTCGGCATTGTCGATGGCGTGGACTTCCAGCATTCGGGCCTGGTGCGCAAGGTCGATGTGGCCGGCATTTCCCGCACGCTCGACTTCGGCGCGATGGTGCTGATCTCGCCCTTCGGTTTTTCGCCGACCGGCGAGGCCTTCAACCTGACGATGGAAGAAGTCGCCACCAGCGTGTCGATTGCGCTGCAGGCCGACAAGCTGATCTTCGTCACCGAGATTCCGGGCATCCGGAGCAAGCCCGACGAGCCCGTCAGCGAAGACAACCCCATCGACACCGAATTGCCGCTGGCCGCCGCCGAAAGCCTGCTGGCCCAGGTGCCCGCCGGCCAGCGCCCGAGCGACACGGCGTTTTACCTGCAGCACTGCGTGAAGGCCTGCAAGGCCGGGGTGGAGCGCAGCCACATCATCCCGTTTGCCATCGACGGCGCGCTGCTGCTGGAAATCTATGTGCACGACGGCATCGGCACCATGGTGGTCGATGAAAAGCTCGAAGAACTGCGCGAAGCCACCGCCGACGACGTGGGCGGCATCTTGCAGCTGATCGAGCCGTTCGAACAGGACGGCACGCTGGTCAAGCGCAGCCGCACCGAGATCGAGCGCGACGCCGACCACTACACCATCGTCGAGCACGACGGCGTGATTTTTGCCTGCGCGGCGCTCTACCCCTACGCCGAAGCCAAGACCGCCGAGATGGCCGCGCTGACGGTGTCGCCGCAAAGCCAGGGCCAGGGCGACGGCGAGAAAATCTTGAAGCGCATCGAGCAGCGCGCGCGCGCCGCCGGCCTGCAAAGCATCTTCGTGCTGACCACGCGCACCATGCACTGGTTCATCAAGCGCGGCTTCGTGCAGGTAGACCCGGACTGGCTGCCCGACGCTCGCAAGCGCAAGTACAACTGGGACCGCAAGAGCCAGGTGCTGGTCAAAAAGCTGGGCTGAGCATGAGCCATTGCACCGCCGGGTGCGCCCTGCCGCCCGACAGGCAGGATTGCGGTCTGGCGCAGCGGATCTATCGAATTCTATTTTGATAGCAGCAAGCGCATACAGGACATGCGCAAACACCGGTTTTTGCTCAAAATTTCTTGCTGCACAAGCCTGACTACAGAAAAATAGAAAAAATCCGATAGACCAGCACGCCGGATTCTTATAGGCTGACGCTTCCATTTTCTGGAGCTCGCCATGAACCCGAACGTACAAGTCCCTGCCGCGCTCGAAGTCCGCATTCCCTGCGGCGACACCTGGCTCTACGGCGACCTGACGCTGCCAAGCGGCGCCTTTGGCGTGGTGCTGTTCGTGCATGGCAGCGGCAGCGGCCGGCACAGCGCGCGCAACCGGCTGGTGGCGCACAAGCTGCAGCAGGCCGGCATTGCCACGCTGCTGTTCGACCTGCTCACCGCGCAGGAAGAGCAGACCGACATTCACACCCGCGAGCACCGTTTCAACATCGCGCTGCTCACCCGCCGCCTGCAGGACGCGACCACCTGGGCCGTGGCGCAGCCCGGCCTGCAGCAGCTGCCCGTCGGCTACTTCGGCGCCAGCACCGGCAGCGCCGCCGCCATCATTGCCGCCGCCCGGCTGGGCCGGAGAATTGCCGCCGTGGTGTCGCGCGGCGGCCGGCCCGACCTGGCTGGTCCGGTGGCGCTGGCGGCCGTCACCGCGCCGACGCTGCTGATCGTCGGCGGAGCCGACCACGGCGTCATCGAACTCAACGAGGATTCGCTCGCGCACCTGACCTGCGAAAAGCGCATGACGATCGTCGAGGGCGCAACCCACCTGTTTGAAGAAAAAGGGGCGCTGGAGGCGGTGGCCGAACTGGCGGCTTCCTGGTTCGGCACCCATCTGGCCCACCGGGAACCGGGAAACGCGCCAGCCATCAAAGCCTGAAGAAGGAATTCACCATGCATGAAATCACCTTGCCGCTAAATGATCGCCGCCATGCCGGAAGGGTGCTGGCGGACCAGCTGGCCCACTACGCCGGCCAGGCCAACCTGCTCGTGCTCGGCCTGCCGCGCGGCGGCGTTCCGGTGGCCTTTGAAGTGGCGCGCGCGCTGCAGGCGCCGCTGGACATTTTCGTGGTGCGCAAGCTGGGCCTTCCCGGCCACGAGGAATACGCCATGGGCGCGATCGCCAGCGGCGGCGTTCGCGTCATGTCGCCCTTGCCTGGCCTGGACGTCGCGCCCTCAGCAATCGCCGAGGTCGTGGCCCGCGAGCAGGATGAGCTGGTGCGGCGCGAGCAGCTTTACCGGGGCCAGCGCCCGCCGATCAGCCTGGAAGGCCGCACGGTCATCGTGGTCGATGATGGCCTGGCCACCGGCGCCAGCATGCGCGCGGCCGTGCTGGCCATCCGGCAGCAGCGCCCTGCCCGGCTGGTGGTGGCCGTGCCGGTCGGCGCGCAGGACAGCTGCCAGGCGCTGCGCGAAGATGCCGACGAGGTGGTTTGCGTCGCCATGCCGCATCCGTTTCGCGCCGTCGGGCTCTGGTACAAAACCTTTGGGCAGACCAGCGATGAAGAGGTCATCAGCTTGCTCGATGAAGCCCGCCGCACGCATGAAGAGGCGCTGAAGGCCAACCTGGTCCGGGAAAAAGCCTGGCAACAAAACCCGTCGCCCGAGCCGCAGGCAGGCCCTCCTCAACCCGCCAACGCCCTGATCCATAGCCTGCAGCAGCATTTGCAGCCGCTGGACGGAGATGAAAACGACTACGACGCGCTGCTCGAACTGATCGGCCCGGCGCGCTTTGCCCTGCTCGGCGAAGCGTCCCACGGCACGCAGGAGTTCTACCGCGAGCGCATCGCCATCACGCGCCGGCTGATCACCGAGAAAGGCTTCACCGCGATTGCCGTTGAAGCCGACTGGCCCGACGCCTGGCGCGTGAACCGCTATGTGCGCGGCCTGGGCAGCGACGCCGATGCGGAATCGGCGCTATCGGGATTCAAACGCTTTCCGGCCTGGATGTGGCGCAACACCGAGGTGCGCGACTTTGTCGAATGGCTGCGCGACTTCAACACCGGCCGCAGTCCTGACACCCAGGCCGGGTTTTACGGCATCGACCTGTACAGCCTGTTTTCATCGATACAGGAAGTGCTGGCCTACCTGGACCGGGTCGATCCCGAGGTCGCGCAGCGCGCCCGCGACCGCTACAGCTGCTTTGACCATGCGGGCGGGGACAGCAACGCCTATGGCTACGCTGCCAGCTTTGGCATGGCGCCGAGTTGCGAGGATGCGGTGGTGCAGCAGCTGCGCGATATGACCCGGTGCGCGGCCGAACTGCCGCACACGCCCGGGCTGAAGCACGACGAGGCCTTCCATGCCCAGCAAAACGCCCGCCTGGTGCGCAACGCCGAGGAGTACTACCGCACCATGTTCCGCGCCAGGGTGTCGTCCTGGAACCTGCGCGACAGCCACATGGTCGAGACGCTGCAGGCGCTGGACCGGCACCTGGGCGCCGCCGGCACGCCGCCGCGCATCGCCGTGTGGGCGCACAACTCGCACCTGGGCGACGCCGGCGCCACCGAGATGAGCGACCGGGGCGAATGGAACGTCGGCCAGCTGATGCGCGACCGCTATGGCGCGGACGCCGTGCGCGTCGGTTTCAGCACCCACCATGGCTGGGTGACGGCAGCGTCGGATTGGGACAAGCCGCCGCAGCGCAAGCGGGTGCGTGACGGCCTGCACGGCAGCTGGGAAGACGTGTTCCACCAGACCGGCACGAAACGCTTTTTCCTCGCCCTGCGCGACCATGCCGCGCTGCGCCAGCTGGCCGAGCCGCTGCGGCTGCAGCGCGCCATCGGCGTCATCTACCGGCCCGAAACCGAGCGCCAGAGCCACTATTTCCACACCCGCCTGGCCAGCCAGTTCGACGCCATGATCCACATCGACGAAACCAGCGCGCTGGAGCCGCTGGACAAAGGCCCGGTCTGGAGCGCTGGCGAAGCGCCCGAGACCTTCCCGTCGGGCATCTAGCAAGCCGCTCAGGCGACGGTCGGCAGCGCTTGCCCGAAGTGCTTCAACACGCCCTGCCCGGCCGCGCGGCCGGTGGCGAAGCAGGACGTCAGCAGGTAGCCGCCGGTGGGCGCTTCCCAGTCGAGCATTTCCCCGGCGCAAAACACCGGCGGCCTGAGGTCGGCCGGTGCGGTGATGCGCAGGTTCGCATCCAGAGCCTCGAACCGGACGCCGCCGGCGCTGCTGATGGCTTCGTCGATGGGCCGGACCGCCACCAGCCGCAGCGGCAGCGCCTTGATGCCGGCGGCCAGCTTCACCGGGTCGGCCATCGCTTCCTTGCCCAGCAGTTCGTAGAGCATGCCGGCCTTGATGCCGTCCAGGTTCAGGCGGCTTTTCAGATGGCTTGACAGCGAACGCGAGCCGCGCGGATGGCGCACTTCGACCAGCACCTGTTCGGGCGTCTTGTCGGGCAGCAGGTCGAGCAGCAAGGTCGCGCTGCCCTGGGCCGCGATCTCGTCCCTCAGCAGGCTGGACGCTGCATAAATCAGGCTGCCTTCGACGCCGGTCGCCGTGGCGACGAATTCGCCCTTGCGGCTGAAAGCGCGGCCTTGCGAATCGGTGAAACGGATCGCCACCGACTTGAAGGGCTGGCCGGCAAAGCGGCTGGCAAAGTGTTCGCTCCAGCCCGGCTGGGGCTGCGGCGCTTGGCCGACCAGTTCGCGGAAGAAATCGCGCCGGGTCTCGCCGTGGCCGGCGGCGTCCAGCGCGGGCCGGGCCGCCACATCAAAGCCGCAGTTCGACGGCTGCAGCGGCGCCACCGCCACGCCGCGCTCTTGCAACAGCGGCACCCACGTGCCGTCGGAGCCCAGGCGTTTCCAGCTGCCGCCGCCCAGCGCCAGCACCACGGCGTCAAACCGGGCCAGCACCTCGCCGGCGGGCGTTGAAAATTTCAGCGCGCCGTCCTCGGCCCAGCCCAGCCAGCGGTGCCGCATGGAAAACCCCACGCCTGATTGGCGCAGGCGGTGCAGCCAGGCGCGCAGCAGCGGCGCGGCCTTCATGTCCGTGGGAAACACCAGCCCCGAACTGCCGACAAAGGTTTCCACGCCCAGTGCTTCGGCCCAGGCGCGCAGTTCGGCCGGGCCGAAGTCGGCCATCAGCGTCTGCAGCGGCCCGCTGTGCTCGCCGTAGCGCTTGAGGAAAATCTCCGCTGGCTCGGAATGCGTCAAGTTCAGCCCGCCCTTGCCGGCCAGCAGGAACTTGCGGCCGACCGAGGGCATGGCGTCAAACACCTGCACCGAAACCGCAGGGCCGGCGCTGGCCAGCGCTTCGGCCGCCATCAGGCCGGAGGGACCGCCGCCAATGACGGCAACGCGCAGCGGCCGGGCCGGGTTCAGGGTAGGGCTGGCAAGAGAGTCGATGGTGTTCACAGGAAAAATCCGTCCGCACGAAGGTGCATTTCGAGGTCAAAAAAGGGGTGGCCATCAGGGGCAAGCTACCCGGCGCATCCTATCAGCTCTGTTTTTAATAGCTGTAGGTGGCCGTCCATAGTGCGCAAAGAGGTCATTTAGCTTGTAAATCAAGCATGGGCCATCGTCCAGAAAACAATGATGGCCAAAACGCCGCGTGCGGGAATGCATCGCATCTGACTCACGATTCCACTACCGTACCCAGCCCTGTCAGGAAGGCCGCTTTCACCGTGGCGCCCGGATAGATTCGCTGCACGGCGGCTCGGTAGATCCGCATCTTCACGATCAGCTCGGGCTGCAGTTCGGGTTCGGGGGCCGACTTGTAGTCGAGCACCCACCACTGGCCTTCATGGCCTGCGTCCTTGCGCCTGACCAGCCGGTCGAGCCGCAAGGCCTGGCCCTGGAACACCAGGTCCACTTCGTTGCCCTGCCAGGCCAGCAGATCTTCTTGCCAGGCCCAGGCACCGTCGCCCTGGATGATGCGTTGCGCCAGCACGGACGCCTCGGCTGCCTGCGCCGGACTGAGCCGGAATTCGCGCGCCACCGCGCCGGCATGCTCGGCCGACGACGGCCCGCCCCATTCGAGCAGGCGGTGCATGGCTTTGCCGATGCGGGCATTGGCCGGGTCTTCGTCCGCCGGTGTTTCTGCTGCGGGTTTGGGCGGCCGGGTGTCGGGCAGCGCCGCAAACTCGGCCAGATAAAACACGCCGGGCGCATCCGGACTGTTGGCCGGCACGCCGTTGGGGCTCGGCGCGGCCAGCGGCGGCAGCAAGCCCTGCATGCGCTGCCACCAGCTGTCGGTGGTGGTGCGGTGCGGCTCGATCGACGAAATCGCCAACGTATGCCGGGCGCGCGTCATGGCGACATACAGGGCATTGAGTTCCTCGCGCTTGCGGGCCGCCTGCTCGGTGGCCAGCGCTTCCTGCGCGCAGGCCGGCGGCTTGCCTTCGCTGACCAGGAACACCAGCTTGCGCGGCTCGGTGGCTTCGCCGGGCCAGTCGATCAGCACACCCATGCTGTCGGCATTGCGCTCCACCGTGTCGGTGTCGAGCAACAGCACCGCTTCGGCTTCCAGGCCCTTGGCGCCGTGGATGGTCAGCAGCCGGACCGCCTCGTCGTTGGCCGCCGCCGGCGCCAGCAGGCCGCCGGCCTTGAGCGCGCGCACCAGGCCGTAGGGCGTGGCATAGCGTCCGCCATCGCGCCCCAGCGCCACGCCGAGCAGTGCGCGCAGGTTGGCGAGCACCGCCAGGCGCCGAGTGGCGGGCGCCGCAGCCGCAAAACGCGCCAGCACATCCCCATCGTCGTAGATGCTTTGGAGCGCATCGTGCGGCGGCAAGCTGTCCAGCCAGCCTTTCCATCGGTTCAATATGGCCGCCAGCCCTTGCAGCTCGGGCGCCAGCAGCTCTGTTTTTTGTAGCAGGTCGTGCCACGGCAGCTTGTGCTCGCGTTGCAGCAGCGCGATCTGCACCAGGCTGGCGTCCGCCAGGCCAAACAGCGGCGAGCGCAGGGCACGCGCCAGCGACAGGTCGTTGTGCGGCGACACCAGCACGTCGAGCAGCGCCACCATGTCGAGCACTTCGCAGCAGTCGATCAGGTCGGTTTTCTCGCCGATCTGCGCCGGGATGTGCAGCGAGCGCAAGGCTTCCTGCACCGGCAGCAGGCCGGCCCGCTTGCGCGACAGCACCATCACGCTTGACGGCTTCAAGCCGCCGGCGATCTGTTGCGAAATCCAGGCGGCGGCTTGGCGGGCTTCGAGCGTTCGCAGCGTTTCCTCGGGCAGCTCACGCGGCGTGGTCAAGCTGTCGCGCCAGCTTGATTCCGGCGATGCCTGCGCGTCGGCATCGGCCTTCAGCCGGGGAATCGCCGGCAGGCAGCCGGTGGCGCCGGCCTTGCTTGAGTCGGTGCTGTGGTCGCGAAAGCCGTCGTAGCCATCGACCTCGCGGGCATGGCCCATGACGGCGTTCACCGTGCCAATGACCGCCAGCGCATTGCGCCGGGTGTGGTCGCAGCTGAGCAAATCGCCGCCCAGCCCCTCAACAACAAAAGCTTGAGCGGCGCGAAACACCTGCGGCTCGGCGCGGCGAAAGCGGTAGATGCTCTGCTTGGGGTCGCCGACCAGGAACACGCTGGGCGCCGCGCCCGCGCCGCCATAGCCGCTGAGCCAGCTTGAGAGCGCCTGCCACTGCAGCGGATTGGTGTCCTGGAACTCGTCGATCATCAGGTGCTTGATGCGCGCGTCCAGCCGTTCCTGCACCCAGCCGGCCAGCACCGGGTCGCTGAGCAGGACCAGCGCGGCGCGCTCGACATCGTTCATGTCCACCCAGCCATGCTCGCGCTTGAGCTGGGTGTATTGCGCGATCAGCAGCCGGCTCAGGCGCGCCATGCGCTGCTGGTGCAACCAGGCTTCATGCTGCTGGCAGGCCGCCTGCACGCGCAGCACCAAGTCCTGCGCCTGGCGTACGGTGTCGATGCCAATGATTTTTTCGCCGAACTTGCGCGGCGTTCCCTTGTCGGTCAGCAGCGCGCAAAAAATGCCGGGCAGGTCCTGGTCGTGCAAGGCCTGCTCCAGTTCGGCGCCCTTGGCTGAAAACGACGGCGCACTGGCGCGGCCCAGCACCGTGGCGGCCTGGACCAGCAAGGCGTGGCCAGCGCCGGCAGGCGCCAGGCAGTCCTGCGGCGCGGCCAGTCCGGCGAACTCCGGAAACTGCAGCGCGAAGGGCTGAACCGACGCATCGACCACACCTTTTTCATCGGCCAGCACAAACTCGGTCCGCTTGTCGAGTGCGGCCTTCAGCGCCTTGTCGGCCTGGAAGCGGCCGTGGTCCAGCACCAGCGCCTCAAAGTCGGCCTGCAGCGCCGGCTCGCCGGCCAGCGCCGCATAAAAGCGCCGCCACACCAGCGCCCGGGCCGGCGCATCGTCTTCCAGCAGCTGGTAGTTCACCGGCATGCTAAGGCGGTGCAGCACCGCCACCGGCGCGCTGCGCAGCAAGGCGGCAAACCAGCCATGAAAGGTGCGTATCTGCACCGAGCGGCCGCCAGCCAGCATGGAACGGTATAAATTTGATAGCTGCCGGCGCATGTCGGCATTGGCCTGCAGGCTCTTTTGGCTTGAAACGCCGCGCATGATGAGTTCCTGGCGCAGGGTTTCATCGTCGGCATGGGTGAACTTTTTGAGCCATTCGTCAAGCCGCTCGCGCATTTCGCCGGCCGCCTTCTTGGTGAAGGTGATGGCGAGGATTTCATGCGGCCGCACCGCTTCACGCGGACTGCCATCGGCATGGTCCGGTGCATTGGCGCCGTCCAGCAGCGCCCGCACGATGCGCGAGACCAGCATCCAGGTCTTGCCCGCACCGGCGCAGGCCTCGACCGCCACACTGCGGCGCGGATCGCAGGCGATGGCGTAGAAGGCGTCGGCGGAAACCGGCTGGCCGTTGCATTCGTAAGCGGCGGTCACAGGGCAGCTCCATCGTTTTGTCGCGCGGTGGACGTGGGGGCCAACGGATGCTGCGTGTCGGCGCCGTGTCCGTGCAAGTTCCCGTCGTGGAACTGGCTTCGCCAGGCCGCAGGCGGGGCGGCCCCCTCGGGGGGCAGCGAACCACACGCAGTGGGGAGCGTGGGGGCTTCACCCTCACTCCAGAAGTCTTTGCGGCACAAGCCGCGCGCCGCGCAATAGGCGCAGCCCTTGCCTTCGCCCAGCGCGGGCAGCGCGGCACCCTGCGCGATGCGTTGCATGTCCAGCAAGATGCCGTCGATCAGCGCATCGCGAAGTTCCACGATGTCGGGCTGGTCGTAGGTGCGGGTCGGCTCCTTTTCGCCCAGGTTGACATAAGCCGCCGCCAGCGTGTCGTCGGCGCTCAGGGCCGCATAAAAGGCCAGCTGGGTGTCCTCCAGACCGTTTTTGACGCGTTCGGCGGTGGTGGCGCGCGGCTCGGTCTTGTAGTCGATCAGCAGCAGTTCGCCGCCCGGCTGCCGGTCGATGCGGTCGATCTGGCCGATCAGCGTCAGCTCGCCCAGCGGCATTTCACGCCACTGCTCGGCGCTGTCGAAGCGGGCGCCGGCGGCCTCGTGCGCGGCCAGCCAGGCCAGGTAGCCGTCGCGCACCGGCCCCCAGGCGGCGGCGAACGGCAAGAATTCGCTGCTGCTCAGGCCGAGCTTTTTCGTGGCTTGCTCAGCCGCTACATTAATCATAGCTATCCGTGTAGGCTGGTCCTGCGCAGGAGCCTCTTTCAATGCTTCATGGAAGGTGCAGAGCAGGCTGTGCAGCCAGTTGCCAAAATCGCGCTTGCCGAGTTCGCTTTCCAGCTCGTCCGATTCACTCAGGCCGAGCTGGCGCAGCGCAAAAAAACGGTAGGGGCAGGCGCGCAGGTCGCCATAGCTGCTGGCCGACAGCCGCGTGACCGGCAGCGCCTCGCCGCTGGGCTGCGGCCGGGGCGTCGGGCAGGCGGCCACGGCGCGCAGGCTGCGCGGGTCGGTGGCCAGGTCCGATGGAAGGTTGCGGCCCAGCAGCAGTTCCTGCACGAAACCACTGGGCATCAGGTGCTCGCCGGCTTCGCTGCGGCGCCACAGCAGGTCCACATGCAGCAGCTGCAAGGCATAAGCCCAGGCACGCCGCGACACCCGGGCCAGCGCCTCGCGCGATGGCAGGCCGAGCAGCTCGCGCTGGCTGGGCGTCCACTGGCCTGGCGGGTCGGGCGACACCGGCAGGCGGATCTCGTCGCAGCCGGGCAGCACGACGGCCTGCATGGCCCGGCCCAGCAACTGCGCCAGCGGCAGGATCACGACCAGTTCGTCCGTCGGATGCTCGGGAGAAAACGTTTGCGCTTCCAGCGCCTGATTGACCCAGCTGGTGAATTCCCTGAGCTTCATGACCGGGGCATCGGCAAACTCGCTGTCGGCGCCTTCGTGCAGGCGAAGCGTCTCCAGCACCCGCTGGCCGGCCTCGTCGCGCGCAAGCCCTTCCCATTGGCCGGCCGATTGGAGGGCGGCGCGCAGGTCGCGCAGCCAGGCGGCCAGCAGGCGCGGGCGAACCAGACTATCACGCAGCCGGTTTACCTGCAGCGCCAGCGGCTGGGCGGCGGCCAGCGACTCCAGCGGCGCCGCCGGCAGGTCGCGCCACGCCCGCATGCCGAACTTGCGCAGCTCGGCTTCAGCTTTCGTGACGCTGGCGGCGGCAAAGGCCGGCGAATGTTTCAGCCAGTCAAGCACGGCGTCGGTGGACGCATCCCAGGGCAAGGCGTGCAGCAGGCTCATCAGGCTGGCCGCCGCGCGCGAGGTGGACAGCTTCCAGCCGGTTTCATCGCGCATGGGAATGCCGCGCTCGGCCAGCATCGCGGCCACGCGCCGGGTCAGCTGGCGGTCCTGCGCGATCAGCGCCACCGGGCTGCGGCCTTGCGCCAGGTGCGCCAGCACGCAGGCGGTGGCGCGGCCGGCCTCGTCTTCGGCGTCAAGCGCGGCATGCAACGCCGGCAGCGGCGCGCCGGAGGCATCAGGCTCGTCCTCGGGAAGGCACAGCGCAATCGACAGCGCCCGCGCGCCCAGATGCAGCCTCAGCGCCTCGGTCACCGGCTCGGCCTGGAAACCCTCGACCACCACCAGCAGCGCCGGCTCGGCCCGGAACAATCGGTCCGACGCGTAGCCCGAGGCCGCGACCCAGGCCAGCGCGATGCGCCCAACGGCCGCTTCGAGCGCCAGCACCGGCGAGTCCAGGCCGACGCCCAGCGCCTCGGCCACCGACTCGCTCCAGGCCTGGCGTTCAGCGGGCAGCACGGCGGCGGCCACGCGGGCGAGGCTCCAGGCGGCCTCGACAAGCCGGCCAGCCAGCGCATCCTGCTGGGCTGTCAGACCAGCTTGGCCAAGCAGCGCGGCGGCGGTCAGCATGTCCACCGAAACGTCCATTCGCAGATCGACGCCCGAGGGCGTGAACATGCCCAGCGTGCCGCCCAGGCCGCTGGCCCAGTTCATGGTGGTTTCAAAACGCGGCACGAAAAAAGTGCCGCCGGCATTTTCAGCCCAGGTCTGGCGCGCCTGCTGGATCAACTGGGCGTAAGGCAGCAGCACGACCACCTCGGAAGGATGAAGACCGCGCGATGCAATGGTCTCGGCCAGCCGCTGCATGGCTTGCTGCCAGCAGCGGGCGAAAAGAGAAGAAGAAATGGTCATGGAGGGAAAAACGAGGTTTTTTTCAATCAACAAAACAGCAGCCAGTGCTCCGGAGCGGCCATCTATCGGCGCAATAGCGGCCCGCCAGCGCCCGTGGCCCTTGTTTCTGCCACAATAAACGCAACGTTTCTCACACTTTCTTATCGTAACCAGACCCAAGGAGCCGTCATGGCCAATGAACTAATCAAACATACCACCGATGCCACCTTTGACGCCGACGTGCTCAAGTCCACCACCCCCGTGCTGGTCGATTACTGGGCCGAATGGTGCGGCCCCTGCAAGATGATTGCGCCGATCCTTGACGATGTGGCCACGGGTTACGAAGGCAAGCTTAAGATTGCCAAAATGAACGTGGATGAGAACCGCGAAATCCCCGCCAAGTTCGGCATTCGCGGCATCCCGACGCTGATGATCTTCAAGGACGGCGAACTGGCCGCCACCAAGGTTGGCGCGCTGAGCAAGTCGCAACTAACCGCCTTCATCGACCAGCAACTGGCTTGAATCGTTCACGCAGCCGGAAAAAGCCCTGGCGGCTTGTTCCGGCTGTTTTTATTTATCCTCTCCTTTTTTTACCCTCCCCAACGTCCTTTCCCTGCTGACGCCCCTGGCAAACCCCAGCGTCAACGCGTTAATTTCCTGTCATAATTAGTCTTATTCACCCGACGGTTGCTGCCAGCGGGTTCGAGTTTCCGGTTTGTTAGCCTTCTTTTCAAGAAGCGGCTTCTTTTCAAACCTCCCCCCGTTTTTTCTAAATCAACTCCGCGAGGAGTCATCCCATGCACTTAAACGAACTCAAGGCGCTGCACGTGTCTGAAGTCCTCAAGCAGGCCGAAGCCCTTGAGATCGAAAACGTCGGCCGCATGCGCAAGCAGGAATTGATGTTCGCCATCATCAAAAAGCGCGCCAAGACAGGTGAAACCATCGTGGCCGATGGCGTGCTGGAAGTGCTACCCGACGGTTTCGGCTTTCTGCGCGCGCCCGATTCAAGCTACACCGCCAGCACTGACGATATCTACATCAGCCCCAGCCAGATCCGCCGCTTCAACCTGCACACCGGCGACATGATCGAAGGCGAAGTCCGCACGCCCAAGGACGGCGAGCGCTACTTTGCGCTGAACAAGCTCGACAAGATCAACGACGGCCCGCCGGAAGACAACAAGCACAAGGTGATGTTCGAGAACCTGACGCCGCTGTTCCCGCGCGAGCAGTTCAAGTTAGAGCGCGACATCAAGGCCGAGGAAAACCTCACCAGCCGGATCATCGACATCATCGCGCCCATCGGCAAGGGCCAGCGCGCCCTGCTGGTGGCGCCGCCGAAGTCCGGCAAGACGGTGATGATGCAAAATATCGCCCACGCCATCGTTGCCAACTACCCCGAAGTGGTCATGATGGTGCTGCTGGTCGATGAGCGGCCCGAAGAAGTGACCGAGATGCAGCGCAGCGTGCGCGCCGAAGTCATTTCATCGACCTTTGACGAACCCGCCGCACGCCACGTGCACGTGGCCGAAATGGTGATCGAGCGCGCCAAGCGCCTGGTCGAACTCGGCAAGGACGTGGTAATTTTGCTGGACTCGATCACCCGCCTGGCACGCGCTTATAACAATGTATTGCCCTCATCGGGCAAGGTGCTGAGCGGCGGCGTCGATGCCAACGCATTGCAGCGGCCCAAGCGCTTCTTCGGCGCCGCCCGCAAGATCGAGGAAGGCGGCAGCCTGACCATCATCGGCACTGCGTTGATCGACACCGGCAGCCGCATGGACGAAGTGATCTTCGAGGAATTCAAGGGCACCGGCAACTGCGAAATCCACCTGGACCGCCGGCTGTATGAAAAGCGCGTGTTCCCGGCGATCAACCTCAACCGCAGCGGAACCCGCAAGGAAGAACTGCTGCTCGCGCCTGAAATCCTGCAGAAATCGCGCATCCTGCGCCAGTTCATGTACAACATGGACGAAATCGAATCGATGGAGCTCATGCTGAAGAACATGAAGGCCACTAAGAACAACCACGAGTTCTTCGACATGATGCGCCGGGGCGGCTAAAAATGCGATAATCGCTGGCTTCATGGAAAGTGCCCGGAACGGTTTCGGGTGGCTACCAAAACGATGAAAAAGGAAAAATCATGAAAGCAGGAATTCACCCCAACTACCGCGAAGTTTGTTTCATGGACTTGTCCAACAACTTCAAGTTCGTGACCCGCTCGTGCGTGAACACCAAAGAAATGGTGAAGATGGAAGACGGCCGCGAACTGCCGCTGTACAAGCTCGATACGTCGAGCGAATCGCATCCGTTCTACACCGGCACGCAAAAATCCGTGGACAACATGGGTGGCCGCGTTGAGCGCTTTCGCAACCGCTTTGGCAAGACCACCGCCAAGGAAGCAACTCCCGAGGCTGCACCGGTCGCTGCCGAGTAAGCTGCACAAGCTTCTGCCCGCCAGCACGAAAAGCAGCCTGAAATTCAGGCTGCTTTTTTTTTCGGCTAAATTTCCTGCTTCCGGCGTATCGCATCCGGCCCATTCGGCCATCGTCCATCATCAAGCTGTTTTGAACAAACCCTCCCCTGCCATCATTGCCCAGTCTGCCGTGCGGCGCCTGCCGCGCCGGGCGCTGCTGCTGTTTTGCGCGGCCTACATCCTGCCGGGCTTCCTCGGGCGCAGCCCATGGAAAAACGAGGACATCGCGGCCTTTGGCGTGATGCGCGAACTCACCTCCTCCGCAGCCAACTGGCTGCAACCGCAGCTGCTCGGCCAGGTCACCGGCTTCGATGCCTTGCTGCCCTACTGGCTGGGTGCGTTTGCCATCAAGCTGCTGCCCTTTCTCGATCCCGCCATGGCGGTGCGCATTCCCTACATGGTGCTGCTGGCGCTGACACTGCTGGCCAGCTGGTACGCGGTGTATTACCTGGCCCGAAGCCCGCAAGCCCAACCGGTGGCGTTTGCCTTTGGCGGCGAGGCCAACCCGGTGGACTACGCCCGGGCGATTGCCGATGGCGGCGTGCTGGCGCTGATTGCCAGCCTGGGCCTGGCGCAGTTCTCGCATGAAACCACGCCGGCCCTGGCGCAACTGGGTTTTACGTCGCTGACGTTCTATGCCATGGCATCCAGCCCTTACCGCCGTGCCACGCGGATTGCAGGTCCGGCGCTGGGCCTGCTGGTTGGTCTGGCCGGCCTGGCCTTGAGCGGCGCGCCGACGCTGGCGATGCTGCTCGGCGTGGGCGGCACGCTGGTGGAATGGTCGCACACGCGCAACCTTTCATCGGGTTCAAACGCCGCAAGCCGCAAGCAGTCCTGGCACTGGGTGCTGCTGATTGCCAGCACCACGCTGGCCGTCGCGCTGTTGAGCTCAGGGCTGGATTTGTGGCGCTGGCGGATCGAGCTGCCCGGCACCGGCGGCCAGCCGGCCTGGACCGACTGGAAAAGCCTGGGGCGCCTGCTGCTGTGGTTCACCTGGCCGGCCTGGCCGCTGGCGCTGTGGACGCTGTGGCGCTGGCGCCGGCAACTCTCCAGTCGCCATGTGGCGTTACCGATGTGGTTTGCCGGCATGGCCGTGGTGTCGGCACTCACCACCAATGCATCTGACCGCAGCCTGCTGCTGAGCCTGCCGCCATTGGCAGCGCTGGCCGCCTTTGCCCTTCCCACGCTCAAGCGCAGCGTGGCATCGCTGATCGACTGGTTCACGCTGCTGTTTTTCACCACCTGCGCCATTGCCATCTGGGTGATCTGGATTGCCATGCAAACCGGCGTTCCCCGGCAACCGGCAGCCAATGTCGCCAAGCTGGCGCCGGGGTTCGAGCCCAGTTTTTCGCTGATTGCCTTTACAGCAGCGGTGGCCGCCACGCTGGCCTGGGCCTGGCTGGTGCGCTGGCGCACCGGCGCGAACCGGGCCGCCGTCTGGAAATCGCTGGTGCTGCCTGCCGGTGGCGCCACCCTGTGCTGGCTGCTGCTGATGACGCTCTGGATGCCTTTGCTGGACTATGCTCGCAGCCTGGGGCCGCTTTCGCGCCAAGTGGCCAGCCTGGTTGACAAGAAAAGCTGCGTTGAAATCTTTGGCGTCAACAGCGCCCAGGCAGCGGCCTTGCAGTACCACGGCCAGCTTGAGCTGCGCCAGGCAACGCTGCGGGCAAGCTGCCCTTACCTGGTGGTCGATGTCACGGCCCAGGCGCGCCTGGGCAGCGCGGTCAACCTGCCCGACTGGGCTTTCCAGGCCACGGTGCGCAAACCGACCGACAAGACGGAAAACATGCTGGTGTACAAGCGGGTCAGCCTCGGCGCGGCGCCCGGACTGGCGGACGCCCCGCGCCGCCCATGAGCGAACTGCGGCTCATCAGCCGCCACGCGGGCACCATTTTGGTTGGCCAGCTGGCGGTAATGGCCTTCGGCGTTGCCGACACGGTGATTGCCGGGCGCCACAGCGAGGCGGCGCTGGCCGCGCTGTCGGTCGGCTCGGCGCTGTACATCAGCGTGTATGTCGGCTTGATGGGCGTTGTACAGGCGCTGCTTCCCATCTGGGCTGAAATGCTGGGCGGGCGCAAGCATGCAGCCGTTGGCCAGTCATTGCGGCAAAGCCTGTACCTTTGCGGCCTCATCAGCATCGCGGGCATGGCAGTCCTGCTGTTTCCGGGACCGCTGCTGCGCTGGGCCCAGGTGCCTGTGCCAATGCAGGACGAAGTTCAGCGCTACCTCGGCGTGCTGGCCTTTGCCTTTGCGCCTTCGCTGCTGTTCAAGCTCTACGCTACCTTCAACCAGTCCCTGGGCAAGCCGCGCCTGGTCACCTGGCTGCAGATCGCCGCGCTGGCCATCAAGATTCCCCTGTCGGTCTGGTGGGTCGCGGGCGGTGCCGGCGTTGACGCCATGGGCGTCGTCGGCTGTGCCTGGGCAACCCTGGTCGTCAACTACGTCCTGCTGGCGCTCGCCATGGTGATGCTGCGCACGCAGGACATCTACCGGCCCTTTCAGTTCTGGCAGCGCATCGAGCGGCCCGACTGGCGCCAGCTCGCCGCCTTCCTGCGGCTCGGCCTTCCGGGCGGTCTGGCCTACCTGGTGGAAGTCACATCGTTCACCCTGATGGCGCTGTTCATCGCCCGGCTGGGAACCGTTGCGTCAGCCAGCCACCAGATCGCAGCCAGCGTGGCCGCCGTGCTGTACATGATGCCGCTGTCGATGGCGGTAGCCTGCAGCGCCCGCGTGTCCTTCTGGCTGGGCGCGGGCCGCCCGGACTTGGCCAGGCACGTTGTTTTTATAGGTTTTATGCTTTCTACGCTTGTTGCGCTTGCCTTTGCAGCTATTATTTATATAGCATCACCGACGCTGGCCGGCTGGTATTCGGCAAGCCCTGGCGTCGTTGCCATGGCCTCCGGACTGCTGACTTGGGTGGCGGCCTACCATGTCGCCGACGCCATACAGGCGCTGTGCGCCTTTTTGCTGCGCTGCTACCGCATCACGATCGCTCCGCTGGCGCTGTATGGTGTGCTGCTCTGGGGACTGGGCCTGTATGGCGGCTACCAGCTGGCCTACGTCGGTCTTGCCGGGAACCCGGCCGCGCAGGCCGCAGGCAGCTTCTGGGCGGCCAGCACCGTAGCGATCAGCCTGGTGGCCAGCGCGCTGTTGGGTCTGCTGCTGCATGCGGTGAAGCGCAGCCAGCGGGGCTATGCTGCCAGCCTTCAGGCCGGCTGAAGCTGCCGGCGTATCCGGGCCGCAGGAAAAATGATGCAAAAGCACGAACCCTGCCCCACATGGCTTTCAATCTTCAGTTCGGCCCCGTGCCGCTGCGCGACATGCTTGACGATGGCCAGGCCCAGGCCGGTGCCGCCGGTCTCGCGTGAGCGGCTGCGGTCCACCCGGTAAAACCGTTCGGTCAGCCGGGGCAGGTGCTCGGCTGCAATGCCCGGCCCTGAATCCCGGACGCAAAACCTGCCGCGTCCATCAGGCAGCAGCGTCCAGGTGACGCGGATCAGGCCGGACTCGGGGGTGTAGCGGACGGCATTCGTCACCAGGTTAGACAAGGCGCTGATGAGTTCGCGCCCAATGCCGGAGATGTCGCTGGCCGGGCCGGCATCGAACAGCAGTTGATGGCCCTGTGGCGACATCAGGCCGGACAGTGCCCGGGCTTCCTGCTCGCACTGCGCGAACAGCGAAGCAGTCGCCGTCCATTCCTGCGTGCCGGGCAGCGGACTGCCCTCCAGCCGCGACAGCGTCAGCAGATCGTCCACCAGACTCTGTATGCGCTGCGACTGCTGGGCCATCAGCGCCAGGTAGCGGTTGCGATCAGGCTTTTTCAGGGGCAGGTTTTGCAGTGTCTCGATGAAACCGGCCACCACGGTCAGCGGCGTGCGGATTTCATGCGACACATTGGCGACAAAATCACGCCGCATGGCCTCGGCCTGCTCCAACGCGGTGATGTCGCGCGACAGCAGCAGTTTTTTCTCCTTGCCATAGCGATGCGCATGCACCGACAACCTGATTGGCCGCACGACTGTGCTGAAATTTCCCGGGATCACCACTTCATGCGAGAAACTGGCGGCCGTCAGGTAGGCGCTGAAGGCCGGATCGCGCACCAGGTTGGCAATGTGCTGCTGGAGGTCGCGCTTGGCATCGAAACCAAAATGCTGGGCAGCCGTCTGGTTACACCATTCGATACGCCCTTCTTCGTCGAGTAGCACCACGCCGTTGGGCGAAGTCTGCAAGGCTGCCAGAAGTTCATCCAGCCTGGCCTGACTTTCGCGGGACTGCTCATGGCGGTTTTTCAACAGGCGGCGCACACGGTCAGCCGCCTCGCCCCAGACGCCGGGCAGGCGCGGCTGCGAACCGGCCATCAGCACCGGCGATTCGTTACTTTGCTCCGAGCGCAGCCAGTTCAGGAGTCGCCGGGCGTAAAAACTGTCCATGAGCTGCCAGCCGACGGCGCCTAGCAACAATCCCCAGGCCAAGCCTTCGTGGGACGCAAGCCACCAGCCCGGGAAACCGCCCGCCAGAGCGAAGGCGGCTAAAACGATCCAGCGGCCGATCATGACTCCAGGGATGCCCTGGCTGCAGGGGTTTTCGCCATGATTCCGGTCAGCCGGTAGCCCGCGCCCCGGACGGTTTCCACCATCGCGCCGGCCTGCCCAAGGGCTTCACGCAGGCGCTTGACATGCACATCAACCGTACGTTCCTCGATGAACACATGGTCGCCCCAAACCTTGTCGAGCAGGCTGGCGCGGCTGTGGACCCGCTCCGGGTGCCTCAGCAGGTAGTGCAGCAGCTTGAATTCGGTCGGCCCCAGCTTGAGTTCCTGGCCCTGCAAGGCAACGCGGTGCGTGGCAGCATCAAGCGCCAAACCGCCCACGGTGACGCTGTCTCCCTGCGACTCTGGCGCGCGGCGGCGCAACACGGCGCGGATGCGGGCCAGCAGTTCCTGCGTCGAAAAAGGCTTGGTGATGTAGTCGTCGGCGCCGGCGTCCAGACCCGCGACCTTGTCGGGCTCGTCGCCGCGCGCAGTCAGCATCAGGATGGGAATGCCTTTGGTGCGCTCTTGCTTGCGCCAGTGGCGCGCCAGGCTCAGGCCGCTCTGGCCGGGCAACATCCAGTCGAGCAGTATCACGTCGGGCAGTTCGGTATCCAGCTCGCGCTGGGCGGCCACGCTGTCGTAGGCCAGCACCGGCGTGAAGCCACCATGCTTGAGGTTGACCTGGATCAGTTCGGCAATGGCCGGCTCGTCCTCGACGATCAATACGCGGGGCAGGTGCTTCACGGTCAAGACTTGACGGCCGATTCGACCTGATCCATCGGGCTGTGCCGCACGTCGGCACCCTTGACGATGTAGATGATGAACTCGGCAATGTTCTTGGCATGGTCGCCGACGCGTTCGATGGCTTTGGCGATGAACAGCAGGTCCAGGCTGGACGAGATGGTGCGTGGGTCTTCCATCATGTAGGTGATGAGCTTGCGCACGAAGCCGTCGAATTCGGCATCGATCTGGTCGTCTTCCTTGAGGATGGACAACGCCGCCGCCGTATCCAGCCGGGCAAAGGCATCAAGCGCCTTGCGCAGCAGCCCTGAGGCCAGGTCGGCCGCAATCTGCAAATCCGACGACGGCAGGGTGCGCGACGCGCCGCTGTGCATGATGGACTTGACCATGCGTGCGATCTTGGCGGCTTCGTCCCCGGCCCGCTCCAGGTTGGCGGTGGTTTTTGAAATGGCGATCAGCAGGCGTAAGTCGCGCGCCGTCGGCTGGCGCCGGGCAATGATGGAAGACAGCTCGCGGTCGATTTCGAGCTCCATGCCGTTAACGCGAATCTCGGTCTCGATGACCTGGTTGGCGCACTCGGCGCTGTAATGCGACAGCGCATGAATTGCCAGCCGAAGCTGGGACTCGACCAGGCCGCCGAGCTCCATCACGCGGGACGACACGCTATTGAGTTCGCTGTCGAACTGGGAGGATAAATGTTTGTCAGGCATGCTATGTTTTCCTTGCTTCTTGCTCAGCCGAAACGGCCGGTGATGTAGTCTTCGGTTTCCTGGCGCTTTGGCTTGAAGAATATCTCTTCGGTTGCGCCGAACTCGACCAGGTCGCCCAGGTACATATAGGCTGTGTAGTCGCTGCAGCGGGCGGCCTGCTGCATGTTGTGCGTCACGATGACCACGGTGTAGTCATTTTTCAGCTCTGAAATCAGCTCCTCGATCTTGGCAGTGGAAAGCGGGTCCAGCGCCGAACACGGCTCGTCGAGCAACAGCACTTCGGGCTTGATGGCGATGCCCCGGGCAATGCACAGCCGCTGCTGCTGGCCGCCTGACAGGCTGGAGCCGCTCTGGTTGAGCTTGTCCTTGACCTCGGTCCACAGCGCGGCCTTGCGCAAGGCCCATTCGACCCGCTCGTCCAAGTCGGCCGAATTGAGGCTTTCAAACAGTTTCACGCCAAAGGCGATGTTGTCGTAAATCGACATCGGGAACGGCGTCGGCTTCTGGAACACCATACCAACCTTGGCCCGCAGCAGCGCCACGTCCTCCTTGGAGGTCAGCAGGTTGGCGCCGTCCATTAGCACTTCTCCCTGCGCGCGCTGGTCGGGGTAAAGCGAGTACATCCGGTTCAGAACCCGCAGCAGCGTCGATTTTCCGCAGCCGGAAGGGCCGATGAAGGCGGTGACCTTGCGCTCTGGAATTTCCAGATTGATGTTCTTCAGGGCATGAAACTTGCCGTAGTAGAAGTTCAGATTCTTTACCGAAATTTTTGATTTTTCGTGGGTTGCCGTCAGGGTTTCCATCATTTGCCTTGTCTTGGAGATCTTGGGTGAGAGCCGGGCCGGGGTAGGCCGGGTGCTCAGTCTTTTTTGCGCGTCAGCACGCGCGCCAGGATGTTCAGGCCCAGCACCGCCATCGTGATGATGAAGACACCGGCCCAGGCCAGTTTCTGCCAGTTTTCGTATGGGCTCATCGCGAACTTGAAGATCGTCACCGGCAAGCTGGCCATCGGCTCGCCCAGGTTCGAGGTCCAGAACTGGTTGCTCAGCGCGGTGAACAGCAGGGGCGCGGTTTCACCGGCAATGCGCGCCACGGCCAGCAGGATGCCGGTGACCACGCCAGCCCGGGCCGCTCGCAAGGTGACTTTTGTGATCACCTTCCACTTCGGCGCGCCCAGCGCATAGGCGGCCTCGCGCAGGCCCGGTGGAATCAGCTGCAGCATGTTTTCGGTGGTGCGGATTACCACCGGGATCACGATCAGTGCCAGCGCCATGACGCCGGCCCAGCCTGAAAACGAATTAAAACGCGACACCACGACCGTATAGACAAACAGGCCGATGACGATGGAAGGCGCCGACAGCAAGATGTCGTTGACAAAGCGCGTAACCGTCGCCAAAGGGCCCCGGGTGTTGTACTCGGCCAGGTAAATGCCGGCCATGATGCCAATAGGCGTGCCGACCAAGGTCGAGAGCATCACCATCAGGAACGAGCCGTAAATCGCGTTGGCAATACCGCCTTCCTCATTGGGCGCCGGCGTCATCTGGGTAAAGGCGGCCAGCGAGATGCCGCCAATGCCCAGCCTGACGGTTTCCCACAATATCCAGAACAGCCAGAACAGGCCAAAGCACATGGCCCCCAGAGACAGCACCAGGGCCACCTGATTGACCAGCTTGCGCTGGGCGAACCGCGCCAGGCGCGCGGCCTGCGCCGGGTTTTTCATGACGGCGCTCATGTCTTGGCTCCTTCATTCTTTTGCAACTGAGACAGAAGGATCTTAGACAACGACAGCACCACGAAGGTGATGAAGAACAGCACCAGCCCCAGATAAATCAGCGATGCCTGGTGCAGGCCTTCGCCGGCTTCGGCAAACTCGTTGGCCAGAGCCGAGGTAATGCTATTTGCAGCCTGGAACAGGCTCAGCGAGTCGAGCTGGTTGAAGTTGCCGATGACAAACGTCACCGCCATGGTTTCACCCAGCGCCCGGCCCAGCCCAAGCATGATGCCGCCCATGACGCCGGACTTGGTGTAAGGCAGCACCACGCCGGTCACCACTTCCCAAGTTGTGGCGCCCAGGCCGTAGGCCGATTCCTTGAGCAGCACCGGAGTGACCTCGAACACGTCGCGCATCACCGAAGCGATGAACGGGATGATCATGATCGCCAGAATAATCCCAGCCGACAAAATGCCGATGCCAACCGGCGGGCCTGAAAACAGCGCACCCAAGTAAGGCACGTCGCTGAAAGCGTTTTGCAGGGGCTGCTGCACATAGGTTGCCAGGATGGGGCCAAACACCAGCAGGCCCCACATGCCGTACACAATCGATGGCACAGCGGCAAGAAGTTCGATAGCTGTTCCGAGCGGGCGTTTGAGCCAGGCCGGTGACAGTTCTGTCAAAAACAGCGCGATGCCAAAGCTCACGGGCACGGCGATCAGTAGCGCAATGAAGGACGTGGCCAGCGTGCCGTAAATCATCACCAGCCCGCCGTACTCGTTCTGCACCGGATCCCAGACGCTGCTGGTCAGGAAACTCAGTCCGTACTTGCTGATGGCCGGCCAGGCGCCAATCACCAGCGACACCAAAATGGCAAACAACAGGGCCAGCGTGATTAGAGCAGCGCCCAGCGCCGCCCAACCAAAAATCTGGTCGGGCAGCGGGCTTCGCTTCAAAGGTCTGACGGGGGGAGGATTGGTCATGGCACGTCCGGTCGCTGTTGCCGGAAACTCCAGAGTGGACCGGCTTGCCGGAAGTGTAGAGGACACGAAATAAACCCCTGTGATGGTGAAGCTGCGAAGCGCGTCTTAAGGCTAAGGCAGCTTATTTGTAAGCGATGGCCTTGCCCGACGCGTCCTTGATCTCGGCCCAGGATTTTTCGATGACGCCCTTCACGTTGGCGGGCATCGGCACGTAGTCCAAGGCGCTGGCAGTCTGGTCGCCATTTTTATAAGCCCATTCAAAAAACTTGAGCGAAACGGCCGCCTGTTCAGGCTTGTTCTGTGCCTTGTGCATCAAGATGAAGGTGGCGCCGGTGATGGGCCACGCATCCTTGCCGGGCTGCTCGGTCAATATCTGGTAGAAGCTCTTGGTCCACTGGGCGCCGGCGGCAGCGGCCTTGAAACTTGTGTCGTCAGGGGATACAAAGTGGCCATCGACATTTTTCATTTGCGCGAACGTCAGCTTGTTCTGCTTGACATACGCATATTCCAGGTAACCGATTGAATTGGGCAGCCGACCGACGAAAGCGGCCACGCCTTCATTACCCTTGCCGCCGGCACCGACCGGCCAGTTGACCGCAGCACCCTCACCCACCTTGGTTTTCCATTCAGGGTTGACCTTGCTCAGGTAGTTGGTGAAAATAAAACTGGTACCCGAGCCATCGGCGCGGCGCACTGGCGCAATAGCGGCATCCGGTAACGCGAGCGTCGGGTTCAAGGCCTTAATAGCGGGATCAGTCCAGTTGGTGATCTTGCCCAGGTAGATATCACCCAGAACCGCACCCGTCAATTTAAGCTGGCCGGGCGCGATGCCCTTGATGTTGACCACCGGCACCACGCCACCGATCACGGTGGGGAACTGCATCAATCCCTTTTGGGCCAGTTGCTCGTCCGTCAAGGGAGCATCCGATGCGCCAAAATCGACCGTTTTGGCTTCAATTTGACGCAAGCCAGCGCCCGAGCCAACCGACTGGTAGTTAATTTTGACGCCGGTTGCTTTGTTGTAGTCGGCGGCCCATTTGGAATAAAGGGGTGCTGGAAAACTTGCGCCTGCGCCAGTCACGCCCTGTGCAGCCGAGAATGCGGCGAACGACATCAGGGCGGCGCCCATGGTCAAGGTCACGGAAGCTTTGAAAGTTGATTTCATCAGAACACCTTTGCAGTTGGTAAGAAAGATGTCGTCACTTTAGAAGCCTTGTGTGACAAGGTTGTGACAATCTAGATGCAGCTTTTTAACGATTCAATCGTCAAACGTTGTCATGAAACTGTCAAATATCTGTCATTAACCGGTCATGCAGTCCCCCTACGCTTGCGGCTGTCTTATTCACCCGTCCTGTTCAGCCACCCCGGAGAATTTTCTATGCTCAAGCGTTACTTTGCCATTGCCCTTGCTTCCGCTGTCACTGCTGCTTTTGTTGCCGGCTGCGCCACTGGCTCGCGTCCGGCTTCTATCGCTGACACCCTGGCAGCGCAAGCACAGCTATCCACCCTGAACAGCCTGGTGGCCAAGGCCGGGCTGACCGACACGCTCAAGGCAGGCGGCCCATTCACCGTATTTGCGCCCACCAACGAAGCCTTTGCAAAAGTGCCAGCCACGACCCTCGAAACGCTGGCCAGCGACCCGGCCAAGCTCAAGGCGGTGCTGAGCTACCACGTCTTGCCTGTCAAGGTCATGGCGGCCGATGTGAAAAATGGCAACAGCAAAACGCTCAATGGCGCCAACGTGGCACTGTCAAAAGCCGGCAACTTCGTGACGGTGGAAGAAGCGCTGGTGACAACCCCCGATATTGGGGCGACCAATGGCGTCGTGCATGTCGTGGACAGCGTTCTGCTGCCGCCGGCCAGCCGCTGAACACAGATGCGCCTTCAGCCATGCGCCTTTATGGTCATTGATGGCCTTGGCGCTTGATGAGCGGGCGTACTCTGCTATTTAATTCATAGTAATCCACTGTCTGTTACGGCCTACTGAAAAAATCACCATGCCACTGCCCTCTTCCCTGATCAAGCGGCGCCATTGGCTGCAGCGCGCCGGCTGGCTGACGGCGGGCGTCGCTGCGCCTGTCTGGGCTCTGCCCGGCAAAGCGGCGTCACCAGCGAACAGTCTGGTAGTAGCCCAGCTGGTGGATTTTTCCGATGCACAACAGGATGTGTCCAAGGATTTCCTGATCGGCTCGCGCGCAGCCTGGCAAGACATCAATCTGCGCGGCGGCATTCGCGGCCGGCAAGTCATGCACTTGGCGCTGGAGACCGACGGCACGGCGGCCAGTGTGCGCACGGCCCTCAATGAAGCCTTGGCAAACCCGGCTTGCCTGGTGCTGTCCGGCAGTGTCGGTGATTCGCTCGCCAGCCAGATCGCCATGCTGTCGCGCCAGGGCGGCCTGAACATCGCCCATGCCGCGCCATGGCTGCAAAACGCCAGCCTTGACGTGGACGACAAGACTTTTCCGATTTTCGCCGCGCGTCAGGAACAGATCACCCATGCGCTCAACACCTTGACGGTCATGGGCGTGAAAGTGCTGGGCGCCGTGTACGCCAGCGCCCGCGAGCATGCGGCCTACCACCTTGAAGTCGAACGCATCGCCGCTGGAATGAAGCTTGGGCTGCAGTCTTTTCAGGGCAACGGTGATGTGCGCCTGCTCGGCCAGAAACTGACGCCGGGCACGCCAGCCGTGCTGCTGTTCATGGGCGGCACGCCGGAATTGGCGCAATTCACCCAGGGGCTGGAAAAGCAGGCACGCCAACGCTACATCGTCGCGCTGGCGGATGTGAACCTGCAAACTCTTCTGCAGATGGGCGCGGCGCGCAACACCCCGGTGATTGCCACTCAGCCTGTACCGATGGTTAATTCGGCCTTGCCGGTGGTGCGGCAGTACCGTGAAACGCTGGCCCGACTGTTCGACGAGGCGCCCACGCCGCTGAGCCTGGCCGGCTTCATTGCCGCCCGCTACACGTTCGAGGTGCTCAACGCGATCGACGGCATGCCGACGCGCCAAAGCGCACTGGCCGGTTTTCAGCAGCGCGCCAGCCTGAACATTGGTGGTTTTCGCATCGCCTTCAACGCCCAGCGCCGAAGCAGCAGCTATGTGACGCAAAGCATGCTGGCGCTAGACGGCCGGTTGATTGGCTGAAGACCTGATCCACGCGCCCGTGGCCCGTCTGAAAGCGGCTTCGGCCGAATGCTATGCTGGCTTCCGATCAAAAAGCCTAAATATGCAAAATGGAACATTACTCGCTGCGGTGGACTTGGGGTCCAACAGCTTTCGTCTAGAAATTGGCCGCCTTGACCATGGCCGCATCCACCGGATTGAATACCTTAAGGAAACCGTGCGCCAGGGCAACGGCCTGGACGCCGACCGCAACCTGTCCGAACCAGCCATGCAACGCGGCTGGGACTGCCTGGCCCGCTTTGGTGAACGGTTAGCGGGATTCAAAAAAGAGCAAGTCCGGGCTGTTGCCACGCAGACGCTGCGCGAAGCCAACAACCGTGAGGAATTTCTCAAGCGTGGGCAGAAAACACTTGGTTTTCCGATTGACGTAATTGCTGGTCGCGAGGAAGCGCGCCTGATTTACCAAGGCGTGGCTCACTTGCTGCCGCAATCGGATCAACGGCGGCTGGTGGTTGACATCGGCGGGCGCTCGACAGAAATGATCCTGGGTCAAGGTCTGGAGGCCCGTACCCTGGAGTCTTACCGCGTGGGCAGCGTAACCTGGTCGATGCGGTATTTTCCTGACGGAAACTTCACCGCACGCGCTTTTGAGATGGCGGAAATTGCGGCCAAGGCGGTACTTGACGAAACCGTCGCGACCTACCGTTCAAGTACCTGGGATGTCGCTTATGGTTCTTCGGGAACGGTAGGCGCTGTCTGTGAAGTACTGACAGCTGCAGGCTGGCCACCCAATGTCGTGACCCGTGACGGCCTGGACTGGCTGCTGGACCGCCTGATCAAGGGGCAAAGCGCTGAGCGGCTGAAGCTTGAGGGCATCAAGGAAGACCGCCGCGCCGTTATTGGCGGTGGTGTCAGTGTGCTGCGTGCGGTGTTTGACCTGCTGGACATTGAACAAATGGAAGCAGCGCAAGGCGCGCTGCGCCACGGCGTGCTTTATGACTTGGTGAACAGAGATGACGATCTGACGGATTTACGCACCGCCAGCGTGCAGCGCTTGGCGCATAACTTCAATATCGACAGCATCCAGTCCGAAAGGCTCAGCAAGGTCGCCCAGCACCTGTTCCTGATGGCGGGCACCAGCCTGCCCAAGACTGAATCGCACAGCTTGCAGCATCAACTGGCCTGGGCGGCGCAACTCCATGAAATCGGAAGCCGGGTTTCACACAACTACTACCACAAGCATGGCGCTTACATTCTGGACAATGCCGACGCACCCGGCTTTGCCCTGCATGAAATGCATCGCCTAAGCCTGCTGGTTCTTGGTCACCGGGGTAAGCTGCGCAAGCTGGAGGCTGATTTTGAAGATCGGTTGTTCGTCCAGCAACTGCTGTGCCTGAGACTGGCGGTCATTTTGTGCCATGCACGTCGCGACCCCGATCTCAAGGGCCTGCAACTCAAGTGGGATGACGAACCCGGACGGAGCTTCTTGCTTAGCTGCAGGCCAGGATGGGCTGAAGCCTTTCCCCAATCAGCTTATCTGCTGCAGGAAGAAGTACTGGCCTGGCAGAAAACGCCCTGGACGCTGCTTGTTTCCCCTGCGTAAGTCTGCAGACTTGAAGTTGTCGTGCAAATTCGATTAAACTATTTATACCGTTTAATCAAGGAGTACAGTCATGAGCACCACAATGCCACAACCAACAGAATTCGCAGCTGCAGCAACACCTGTTCCGGCCTCCACGCCGGTTATCGCAGCGCCTGCGGCGGCAGCAGCGCCTGCCCCGCAGAAAGCAGCCCCGGTCAAGCGAGCCAGACAGCCCGCCCGCAAAGTCGCCAGCGATGTCGCGCCAGCCAAAGAAACAGCCGTAAAAAAACCGGTAGTCAAAAAAGTGACAGCCAAAGTTGCAGCCCCTCAAAAAGCCGCAGCCAAGGCACCTCTTGCCAAAGCGGCCGTCGTGGTGAGTCCTGAGAAAAAGGCCGCATCGCCTAAAGTCAAGAAAGACAAACTGATCCGGGACAGCTTTACCATTCCCAAAGCGGAATACGCTGTGATTGATGAACTGAAGCAGCGGGCCGCCAAGCTGAACAGCCCCGTCAAAAAGAGTGAGCTGCTGCGCGCCGGTATCAAGCTTCTGGCGACGCTGTCTAATGCCGCTTTGACAACAGCCCTGACTCAGGTTCCCATCATCAAGACCGGCCGGCCATCGCTTAAAAAATAAGCGACCAGCGATGCGCCGAACCGCTTAAAGCAGTTCAGGGGACTGGACGGTCACCACGACCGTCTGCACTTGCCCGTCGCGTTCCCGGGTGCGCAGCCACCACAGCGCGCCCTTCTTGATGGCGCAGTCGGTTTCGACCAGACGCAGCAGTTGGGCCAGGGTCTTGCCCAGCGTGGGCTGGTGGCCTATCACCAGCACAGGCGTCTTGCTCAACGGCCACTGCGCCAGTTCCAGCAGCTCTGCGGGCATGGCGCCCGGCGCCAGCTCTGGCCTTGTCTTGAACTTGCGCCCCAGCGCCAGCGCAGTCTGCTCGCAGCGCCGCGCCGGACTCACCAGGACGCGGGCGCTACCCGGCAGTTGCCGGTCCAGCCATTCGGCCATGCGGACCGCCTGCTTGTCGCCGCGCGCGGTGAGCTTGCGCTCCAGGTCGCTACGCGCATCGGCTGTGCCTTCGGGCAACTCTTCTGCTTCGGCATGACGCCACAAAATCAGGTCCATGGTTGACTACCTTTCGCGGGGTTTCAAGGCTGAGTAGCGCGCCATCAGCGCCGATTGCGCGCCGTGGCGCTTTTCAGGGTCTGCCGGATTCACCAGCACATACGTGCCATCGGGCTGCAAATCCCAGGCATCGCGGCCGTCGTGCAGGTAGGCCACCAGGCATTCGTCGATGATGTGCTGACGAATCACCGGGTCATTCACCGGCCAGGCCAATTCGACCCGGCGCAGCATGTTGCGGTTCATCCAGTCGGCGCTCGACAGCAACAAGGTTTCCTCATCGCCGCAGCGAAAGTAAAACACCCTTGTATGCTCCAGGAAGCGGCCGATCACCGAGCGCACCCGGATGTTGTCGGTCACGCCTTTCACCTGCGCCGGCAGCATGCAGGCGCCGCGAACGATCAGGTCAATCTTCACGCCGCACTGCCCGGCCTTGACCAGCGCGCGCATCAGGTCTTCGTCGGTCAGCGCATTGGTCTTGACGACGATGCGCGTGTCCTTGCCGGCCTGCGCGGCAAGGGCCAGCGCGTCGATTTTTTCCAGCAGCCTGCGCTGCAACTGGAACGGCGCCAGCAGCAGGTGGTGCAGCTTGGGCAGGCGGCTGTGACTTGCCAGGTGCACAAACACATGGTCGATGTCGGCGGTCAGCAGCGGGTCGGCCGTGAGATAGCTGACGTCGGTGTACAGCCGCGCCGTGCCCGGGTTGTAGTTGCCGGTGGACAGGTGGGCATAGCGCACCAGGCGCCGGCCTTCGCGGCGCGTGACGAGCAGCATCTTGGCATGGGTTTTGAGCCCCATCACGCCATACACCACCTGCGCGCCGATGGATTCGAGCATCTCGGCCCAGTTGATGTTGGCTTCTTCGTCAAAGCGCGCTTTCAGCTCGACCACCACCATGACCTCCTTGCCGCGCCGCACCGCTTCGCGCAGCAGCAGCATCAGCTCGGAATCAGGGCCGGTGCGGTAGATCGTCTGCCGGATCGCCAGCACCGAGGGGTCGTTGACCGCCTCGCGCAAAAAGGCCAGCACGCCGTCGAAGCTTTCGAAAGGCTGGTGGATCGACACGTCGCCCTGGCGAAGCCGCTCGAAAAACGACTGGCCCGGTACCAGCTGCCTGGGGTAGCAGGCTTTGTAGGGCGGGAACAGCAGCTTCGGGTCGTTCACCAGGTCGACCAGCTGCGTCAGCCGCACCAGGTTGACCGGACCCGGTACCCGGTACAGCGCCTGCGCCGGCAGGTTGAACTGCGTGAGCAAAAAGCTGGAGAGATACTCCGAGCAGCCGGCCGACACTTCGAGCCGGACCGCCTGGCCGTAGTTGCGCTGCTCCAGCCCCAAGCGCAGCGCGGTGCGCAGGTTTTTCACGTCGTCCTCGTCGACTTCCAGGTCGGAATGCCGGGTCACGCGAAACTGCGAAAACTCGCCGACCTTGCGGCCGGGAAACAGATCGGCCAGATGCGCGCGGATCACGCTGGACAGCGACAAAAACAGCCTGTTGCCCTTTTCAGCGCCCCGACTCGGCATGTGAATCAGGCGCGGCAGCACGCGCGGCACCTTGACGATGGCGATTTCGTTCTCGCGGCCAAAGGCGTCGCGCCCGCCCAGCCGGACGATGAAGTTCAGCGACTTGTTGGCCACCTGAGGAAACGGGTGTGACGGATCGAGCCCGACCGGCACCAGCAGCGGCCGCACCGCGCGTTCAAAGTAGGACTTGACCCAGCGCCGCTGCACCGTATTTCGCTCGCCATGCGAGACGATGCGGATGCCGTGCCGGGCAAACGCTGGCAGCAGCTCGTCGTTGTACAGCGCGTACTGGCGCGCCACCATGTCATGCGCAATGCCCGAGAGCGTATTGAACGACAGGGCCGAATAAGTGCCTTTCAGCTCGTTGTTCAGCGCGGCCGTCAGGTGCGACACCGCCCGCACTTCAAAAAACTCGTCCAGGTTGGACGACACGATACACAAAAACCGCAGCCGTTCCAGCAGCGGCACGTCGGTGCGACGCGCCCAGTCCAGCACCCGTTCGTTGAAGGCGAGGATGCTGTGGTCGCGGTCAATAAACCTGATGGGCAAGGCAGCGGGAACCGATGCAGGGGTCGAGGCTGGAGGCAACAAACTAGTCTTTATGTTCAAAAAAATAGCCCCTAGTATTGTCTGGTTTGATGACAGGCTTGTGATTGCCGGCGGCACCCGATGGTGCGAGTGTCATTGCCGGCAAGCAAATTAAAAAATCACCTGGTCCATCACATTTTCAAGCAAAAATAGCCGTTTGCGCAATAGCCACGGGCGTAAGCGGCTATTATTTTTATAGCTTCTGCTGCATCGCGGCCAGCGTGATCGATGACAGCGTGGCGCGCGTGGTGATGACATCCGGGTCCAGCATGACCTCGATCACCGTGCCCTCGGGCCGGGCCAGCGCGGCCAGCAGTTCGGCCTCGAATTCACCGGTGCGGGTGATGCGAACGCCGGCATAGCCGTAAGCGCGGGCCAGCGCGGCAAAGTCCGGGTTATTCAGGCGCGAGCCGCTCTCGTGTCCGGGATAGGTCTTTTCCTGGTGCATGCGGATGGTGCCGTACATGCCGTTGTTCAGCAGCACGATGATGCTTTTGGCGCCGTGCTGCACGGCCGTCGCCAGTTCCTGCCCGCTCATCAAAAAGTCGCCATCGCCGGCTATCGTGAACGCCACGCGCCCGGTGGTGATGGCCGCCGCAATGCCGGCCGGAACGCCATAGCCCATCGCGCCAACGGTGGGCGCCAGCTGCGTCTTATGGCTTTTTGCCAGCCCGTGGTACTTGAAAAAGCGGTGGATCCAGCTGGCAAAATTGCCCGCGCCGTTGGTCAGCACCGCGTCCGGCGGCAAATGCTGCTGCAGCAGGCCGACGATGGCCGGCATGTCGATGTCGCCCGGCAGCGCTTGCGGCTCAAGGTTGGCCAGGTAATCGGCATTGGCCGAAACCGTCCATGCTTCCCACGGCACCGACACCGGCGCGCTCAACACTTCCAGCGAGCGCGCGGCGGCGTTCATGGTGGCGTTGATCGCCAGGTCGGCCTGGAACACGCGGTTGAGTTCCTCGGCGCTGGCGTGGATATGGACCAGCTTCTGCTTCGGCCGGGGTGCTTCGATCAGCGTGTAGTTGCCGGTCGTCATTTCGCCCAGGCGCGGGCCGATGGCGATGATCAAATCGCTGGCCTTGACGCGCGCAGCCAGCTTCGGGCTCAGGCCGATGCCGACATCGCCGGCATAGAGCGGGTGGTGGTTGTCGAAGGTGTCCTGGAAGCGAAAGGCATTGCCGACCGGCAGCTTCCAGTTCTCGGCAAAACGCTGCAGCGCCTGCGCCGCTTGCGGTGTCCAGCCGCCGCCACCAGCGATGACCAGCGGTTGTTTTGACGCCAGCAGCATCTCGCGCAGCGTGCGCAGGGCGCCGGGGTCGCTCCAGGCCTGGACCGGCTCGACACGCGGCAAAGGCTGGGCGGTGGTCATCCGCGTCAGCATGTCCTCGGGCAGCACCAGCACGACCGGGCCAGGCCGGCCGTTCATCGCCGTGGCGAAGGCGCGCGCGACGTATTCGGGAATGCGGTCGGCGTCGTCGATGCGCTCGACGCGCTTGGCAAAGCCACGGGCAGAAGGGCCGAAAAAGCTCGAATAATCCACTTCCTGGAAGGCTTCGCGATCGCGGCAGTCGCTGGCGACGTCGCCGACCAGCAGCACCATCGGCGTCGAATCCTGGAACGCCGTGTGAACGCCAATCGACGCATTGGTCGCGCCCGGCCCGCGCGTGACCATGCACACGCCGGGGCGGCCGGTGAGCTTGCCGTGCGCCTCGGCCATGAAGGCCGCGCCGCCTTCCTGGCGGCAGGTGATGAAGCGGATCTGGTCCTGCCGGGCATGCAGGCCGTCAAGCACGGCGAGATAACTTTCACCAGGAACGCCGAATGCATGGGTGACGCCCTGGGCCAGAAGGCAGTCGACAAGGAGGTGGCCGGCAAGCTGTGAAGTCATGCGCTTTATTGTGGCCTTGGCCTATGCGGCGCCAGATGCCGGCCGCCGTCGCAAAACAAGGCGGCGCCCTGCTTATTCCGGCGTGGTCGGGTCGGCGTCGCCGCCGCCGTCTTCCAGCGCCTGGCGGGCCAGTTCCTCATCGCTCAGTGGCGGCGCGTTTTCCAGCTCGGCGAGTTCTTCGAGCAGCGCGTCATCGGGCGGCTCGTGGCCGAGCAGCACTTCCTCGATGCGCTGGGTGTAGGTTTCGGCATGGATCGCCTCGGGTCCGCTGGTGGCCGGCGGGAATTTGTCAGCGATGTCGGCCATGACGGCGTCTGATTTTTCTTCCACCCAGCGGACAAAGTCGTTGGCTGGAGGGGTCTGGGATGCGGTCATTGAAGTCTCCTGAAGTTAATCCATCGTAGCAGCCGTGCGCTCGCAAAAAGCCAATGTACGCCGGCCTCCCCGCCAGCGCAACAGGAAACGCCCCGGCCTAGGCCAGCGCTGGCAGCAGGGGCGGCTCCAGCGCCCTGTCCTGCGCCTCGCGCAGCACCAGCCCGGCCGGCTTGACCAGCGAGATATCGGCCTCGCGCAGCCGCCGGAGCACGTCGAACAGCAAGGCGCTGCGAACGCCATAGGCTGCACGCGGCGAGTTGACGAAGGCAGTCGCGTTGAACACCATGCCAGCGCTGTCGATGGCGTCGAGCTGCACGCTGGGCTCGGGCGTTTTGAGCACGTCGGCATGCGCTTCGAACAGTTCCAGGATCAGGCTGCGCACCTGGTCGGCGTCGGCGTCCAGCGGCACCGGCAGCAGGATCTTGACCAGCCCGAGCGGATTGGCGTGGGTGACGTTGCGCACCGTCTTGGTGATGAATTCCGAATTCGGAACGATCACCGTCGAGCGGTCGCCCATCTGGATTTCGGTCGCCCGCACGTTGATGCGCCGGATGTCGCCCTCGATGCCGCCCAGCGACACCCAGTCGCCAACCTTGACCGGCTTTTCAGCCAGCATGATGATGCCCGAGACAAAGTTCTGCACCACCGCCTGCAGGCCAAAACCGATGCCCACCGACAAGGCGCTGGCCACCCAGGCAATGCGCTCCAGCCCGATGCCGACAGCCGCCAGGCCCAGCGACAGCGCTAGCAAGTTGCCGGCATAGGCAAACAGCGTGGACGTCCAGACCTGCATGCCGGCGTCCAGCGACGTGGTCGGCAGGAAATCCTCCTTCAGCCAGCGCCTGACGATGCGCACCACCACCAGGCACAGGATGATGACCAGCGCGGCCTGCAGCACCGACGCCGGCAGGATCTGGAACTGGCCAATCGAAATCCCCTGGTGCAGTTTGTCGGCGCGCTCGAACAGCTCGGACGGCCCTTCGCCAAACGGCGCCAGCAGCAGCATCAGCGCCAGCGCCACCACCAGCAGCCGGCCCACGCCTGACAGCAGCACGGCGGCCTGCGCCCGCACCTTGAGGAAACGCGATTCCGGCATGTCGGCATCCGCCGTCGTGGCGGTGTCTACAGCGCCGGCAGGGCTGGTTTTGGGACCCAGCAGCGCGCTGAAGCCATCGTCGATCAGCACCGCCAGCAGATAGGCCGAGCCCAGCACGACAGAAATCCAGGCCATCTGGTGCACCACGAAGCTGCCCAGTGCAACATAGCCCAGCAGCAGCGCCAGCAGGCTGATGGCCACGCCCAGCCAGGCCAGGGCGACCACCGTGGTCAGCCACAGCGGACTTGGCGGCCAGTTCGCGGCCGACTCGGGCTCGCGCAGGGCGCGGCGGCGCGCCATGTCGCTCTGCAACAGGCCCAGGCCCATGGCGAGGCCCATCGCCAGCGCGACGATGCAGTCGGCCGCCACTGTGGTCACTAAACTGGCATTGATCTGCGCGGTCAGCTGCATGAGCGCCCAGGTCAGCACCATCAGCAGCGCCAGCACCGGCGGCAGCCAGCGCAGTTTCAGCGCCACCTCATCGGGCAGCGGCAGCAGCCGCCACGACGGACGGGCTGGCAGCAGCAGCGCATGGCCCAGGCCGACGACGAAGCCGCCAAAGCAGATCACGCCGGCCAACCGGCCCATGATCGGCGCCAGCGCCTCGGGCAGCGGCGCGACCCAGACCAGCCCCAGGTAAAGCGCCTCGGCCATCAGGCCGGCCGTGGCGGTGGGCAGCAGCACCCGCGTCCAGGCATGGAGCGACCGGCGCAGCCGGCCCGGCGGCACGCGCGTGGTCGTCAGCTTCAAAAGCGCCATGCCCGCCCAGGCGTGCAGGCCCAGCAGCACCAGCAGCGCCAGGCCCACGCTGGCCCAGACCGCCGTGCCGCTGGCCCGGGCGGTGGCAGCCAGGCCGTCGGCCAGGCGGCGGGCGCGCAGCAGGTCGTCAGAAATGTCCATGCGCAGTTCGGTCCAGAACAGACTGCTCAGGATCGACGAGGTGCGTTCGCCCAGCCGCGCCTGGAATTCGGAGCGCCGCAGTGCCGAGATTTCACCGGCCGTCTGTTCGCTTTCCACCGACAGCAACTTAGCCTGCTTGAACTGGGCGTCGAGTTCGGCGCGCACCTTGTTCAGCTGGGCGCGCAAGGTCGCCACGTCGGGCGCCTCGGCTTGTGCGGGCGTGACCGGCCCGAGTTCGGCCAGCCGCGCCTGCACGCTTGCCAGCTGCGGCTCCAGCAGCGCGGCCGCCGCGTCGGCCTGGGTGCCGGCGGCCAGCACAGCGGCCCGCAGCGGCAGCAGGTCGGCCGCGTCTTTCGGCGGGTTGTCGAGCACTTTTCGCGCCTTGTCGATCTGCGCGCGCGCGGTGTCCAGCGTGGCGTCGATGCTGTCTGGCTGGGCCTGGGCGTACAGCGCGGCCAGCAGGAGCAGCAGGCCGATGACAAGGCAGCGCAGCCCATGGGCGACGCCTGGCAAACCGGCGCAGGTGTCAGCCCGGCGGGAATAAAAATTCAATAGGTTTGGCGAAACAAGGCGCATCAGAAAGCGGCAACGCTGGCGCGCGGCAAGCGGGAGTCATGGAGACCGCCATCATAAATGCGCTGGCGATGCAGCCGGGTGCGGGTGGAGTCGCCGGTGCTGCGCGACCCATGCTCTTTAATTCATAGCTAGTTGCGCCCGTGGGTATTGCGCAAAAGCCTGTTTTAATCGAATTTCTCAAGCCCGCCCGTCAAATGATCCGCTTGAGCAGCCCCATGACCTGGTCGAAGCGCCGGCCATACGGCGGATAGAACAACTCGCCCCGTGCCCACCTCGACTGCACCAGCACCGGCTTTTGCTGCGCCAGCCGCAAAAAGCCGGCTTCGCCGTGGTAGGCGCCCCAGCCGCTTTTGCCCACGCCGCCAAAAGGCAGGTTGGGATGTGCAATGTGCATCAAGGTGTCGTTCACCGTCACGCCGCCGCTCACGGTGCGCGCCAGCACCTTGTGGCGTGAAGCGGCGTTCGTGCCAAACCAGTACAGCGCCAGCGGCCGGGGCCGGGCATTGACATACGCAATCGCCTCATCCAGCGACTGGTAGGGCAGCACCGGCAGGATCGGGCCAAAAATTTCCTCGTTCAGCAGCCGCGAATCGGGCGCCGGGTGAAACACCAGCGCCGGCGGCATCTGGCGCGACCCGCTGGCTGCGGCTTCGTTGCCGGCGCCGGGGTTGACCACCTGCACCCGCGCGCCGTCGTCGCGCGCATCGTCGAGCAGCGCCTGCAGGCGTTCATGCTGGCGCGGGCTGATGATGGCGGCGTAATCGGGGTTGCCTTCAATGCTCGGGAACAGCGTGGCCACGGCCCGCTCGAAGGCCCGCGCAAAATCCGCCTCGCGGCCCTCGGGCAGCAGCACATAGTCGGGCGCAATGCAGGTCTGGCCGGCATTGAGCAGCTTGCCGTGGGCAATCTTCAGCGCCGCCTGCTCCAGGTCGCACGACGCGTCGATGATGCACGGCGACTTGCCGCCCAGTTCCAGCGTGGTCGGCGTCAGGTTGGCGGCTGCCGCCGCAGCCACCTTGCGGCCCACCGCCGTTGAGCCGGTGAAAAACAGGTGGTCGAACGGCAGGTCGGCAAAGGCCGCCGCCACGTCGCCCTCGCCCTGCACCACGCACAGCTCCTCAAGCGCAAAGCTCCGGGCGATCAGCTCGGCCAGCAGCGCCGAGGTGCGCGGCGTCAGCTCGCTGGGCTTGAGCATCACCCGGTTGCCCGCCGCCAGCGCGGTGATGACCGGCCCGAGCGACAGCTGCACCGGGTAGTTCCACGGCGAAATCACGCCGACCACGCCGAGCGGCTGGCGCAGCAAAAAGGCGCGGGCGGGCAGCAGGTACAGCGGCGTGCGCACGCGGACCGGCTTCATCCAGCGCGCCAGGTTCTTGAGCAGCCCGGCCAGCAGCGTGCGCAGCACGAACAGGTCGGCAATCTCGGTCAGCTGCGGCGAGCGAACGCCAAAGTCAGCCTGCACCGCCTGCGCCAGCGCCGCGCCATGCTGCTCCAGCAGCGTGCGGACCTTGAGCAGCCGCTCGCGGCGCAGCGCCAGCGGCACTTCAGCCTGGGCGCGGCTGGCGCGGTGCTGGGCTTCAAACAGGGAATGCAGGCTGGACGGCGGTGGGCTGGACATCATCCGCCCATGATAGAGCGGCCGGCTTTGTACATTAGAGGCTTGGTACCAGCGCCCTCACCTGTTTGGCGTACCTCTCAAGGAATTTCCCCATGCATGTATCCACCGCTTCCACACCATCGAACGTTTCGCACCACTTTCGCCGTGCCGCACTGGCCGCCGTCCTGGTCCTGAGCGGCTGCGGCCTGTCCAGCGCCGAGGAAGTCGGCGCCGTCGATACCGTCTTCAAGTTCATCGGCCCCGACCACAAGATCGTCGTCGATGCCTACGACGACCCCAAGGTCAGCGGCGTGACCTGTTACGTGTCGCGCGCCAAGACCGGCGGCATCAAAGGCGCGTTCGGCCTGGCCGAGGACAAGTCCGATGCGTCGATTGCCTGCCGCCAGACCGGCGTCATCAGTTTTGCCGGCGGCAAGCCGCTGGACAAGCAGGAAGAAATGTTCAGCGAGCGCATCTCGCTGGTCTTCAAGCGGCTGCGCGTGGTGCGCATGGTCGATGCCAAGCGCAACACGCTGGTCTACCTGACCTATTCCGACCGGCTGATCGAAGGCTCGCCGCAAAACAGCGTGACCGCCGTTCCGGTGCCAGCTGCCACGCCGATTCCGGTGAAATAACCAGGCAAGCCAATGGCCTACACGCCGGCTTGACGCAGAACAGCTAAAACGGCGCGGTTTTGCGCTAAGGTGCAGGTTAGCCCGTCATGGGTCGCATCTGTTCAGGGAAGGCCTTCATGGAATTCAAGGATTACTACACCGTCATGGGCCTGGCCCGCGACGCCGCGCCCGACGACATCAAGCGCGCCTACCGCAAGCTGTCGCGCAAATACCATCCCGACGTCAGCAAGGAAAAAGACGCCGAGGCGCGCTTCAAGCAGCTCGGCGAAGCCTACGAGGTGCTGAAAGACCCCGAAAAGCGCACCGCCTATGACCAGCTGGGCCAGCACTGGAAGGAAGGCCAGGAATTCCATCCGCCGCCCGGCTGGAACGCCGGCGCGGAACATGCCGGCCGCAGCGCGCCGCGCGATTTCCCAGCGGGCGACGGCGGCGACTACAGCGACTTTTTCGAGTCGCTGTTCCGCCAGGGGTTTGCCAGCAGCGGCGGTGCCCGCGCGGGCGCAGCCGGCCAGCGGTCCCGCTTCAGCGCCGCCGGCGAAGACCGCCATGCCAAGATCCTCATCGACCTGGAAGACGCCTACAGCGGCGCCACCCGCACCATCAGCCTGCGCGTGCCCGAGGTCAACGCCCAGGGCCAGGTCAGCCACCACGAGCACCAGATCAGCTTCAGCGTTCCCAAGGGCATACGCGCCGGGCAGCACATCCGCCTGGCCGGGCAGGGCGCGCCCGGCGTGGGCGGCGGTGGCGCGGGCGACCTGTACCTGGACGTGGAATTCAAGCCGCACCAGCACTACCGCGTGGACCAGCGCGATGTTTACCTCGACCTGCCTGTTGCGCCGTGGGAAGCCGCGCTGGGCGCCGACGTGGAGGCGCCCACGCCGACCGGCCGCGTCGAGGTCACGGTGCCGCCCGGCTCGGCGGCCGGGCGCAAGCTGCGGCTCAAGGGACGCGGCCTGCCCGGCAGCACGCCCGGCGACTTTTACTTCGTGTTGCAAATTGCCGTGCCGGCCGCCGACAGCGACAGTGGCAAAGCGTTCTATGAAAGCATGGCCAAGCAGTTCAACACGTTCAAACCCAGAGCCAAACTGGAAGGCCAGCCATGACCACCACCGACTTCCAACTCGTACAAGTCACCGGGCTGATCCTGGAAGACCAGACCGAACTGAGCCTGGACGACCTGTGCCGCGCCTGCGCCGCGCAAGCCGAGCGCATTGTCGAACTGGTGGACGAAGGCCTGCTGACGCCCGCCGGCACCGCGCCCGGCGAATGGCGCTTCACCGGCGTTCACCTGCACCGCGCCCGCGTGGCGCTGCGGCTGGAAAGCGACCTGGGCGTGAACCTGGCCGGCGCCGCGCTGGCGCTGGAACTGCTCGACGAGCTGGACGCCCTGCGCGAGCGCGTGCAGCGGCTGGAGGCCGGCGGTCGATAGCCTTCTGACTTGCGCCCACCTTTGCCCAGCATAGGCACACATTTTTTCAGGGCAAACTGCTCTGACTCCTTCCCCCTCTGGGGGAAGGCAGGGATGGGAGCCGCCCCGAATCCGAATCCAAATCCGGCCCCCATCAAACCCCTGGCAGTCTGACTGCCCCAAGCAGGCATGCCAAAGACCGGCGGCTGGCGTGCGGCCTCCGCTCGCCCCCATCCCGGCCTTCCCCCAGCGGGGGAAGGAGCAAAACCAGTCACAGTAACCAACCGTAACCCACCCGCTATTATCCAGCGATGCAAAACGCCCCCACACAAGCCAGCGAAGTTCAAGAAGCCACCCAGACCACCGCCGCCCAGACCTTCATCGAACGCTGGCAAGGCGTCACCGCCAGCGAACTGTCCACCGCGCAGAGCTTTGTGCGCGAGCTGTGCGAGCTGCTCGGCCTGGCCAGCCCGCACGCCACGCTAGAACAGGACTACATGTTCGAGCGGCCCATCACCTTCCACCATGGCGACGGCAGCACCAGCCCTGGCCGCGTGGACTGCTACCGGCGCGGCCACTTCGTGCTTGAAGCCAAGAAGCTCCGCGCCGCCGGCCACACCAGGGGTTTCGACGACGCCCTGCTGCGCGCCCGCGCCCAGGCCGAAGGCTATGCCCGCGCCCTGCCCGCGCTGGAGGGCCGGCCGCCGTTTTTGCTGGTGGTCGATGTCGGCAACGTGATCGAGCTGTATTCCGAATTCAGCCGCAGCGGCGCCACCTACACGCCGTTTCCCGACCCGCGCAGCCACCGGCTGCTGCTGGCCGATTTGCGCAAAAGTGACGTGCGCGACACGCTGCGCCGCATCTGGCAAGACCCCGACAGCCTGGACCCCAGCCGCGCCAGCGCCCGCGTGACGCGGCAGGTCGCCGGGCAGCTGGCCGGCCTGGCGCGTTCGCTCGAACGCAGCGGCCACAAGCCCGACCACGTCGCCGCCTTCCTCACGCGGGCGCTGTTTTCCATGTTTGCCGAAGACGTCGGCCTGCTGCCCAAGGGCGCGTTTTTGCAACTGCTGCAAACCCACCGCGCCCAGCCCGCCACCTTGCAGCACATGCTGCGCGTGCTCTGGGCCGACATGGACACCGGCGGCTTTTGCGCCGCGCTGGCCACGCCGGTGCTGCGCTTCAACGGCAAATTGTTCAAGCACTCCAGCCATGACAGCTATAGCCTGCTGTTGAACCCCGAGCAGATCGACGGCCTGATCCTTGCGGCCAACAGCAACTGGCGCGAAGTCGAGCCGGCCATCTTCGGCACGCTGCTGGAGCGCGCGCTCGACCCCGCCGAGCGCCATGCGCTGGGCGCGCACTACACGCCGCGCGCCTATGTTGAGCGGCTGGTGCTGCCCACGGTGATCGAGCCGCTGCGCGCCGACTGGGCCAATGCCCAGGCCGCCGCGCTGGTGCTGGCCCACGAAGCCGCCGAACTGAGCGGCAAGGCGGCCGACAGCAAGCTTGAAGAAGCCCGGCTGGAGGTCCGCAAGTTCCACCACCAGCTGTGCGACACCCGCGTGCTCGACCCGGCCTGCGGCAGCGGAAACTTTCTCTACGTCACGCTGGAGCACCTCAAGCGGCTCGAAGGCGAGGTCGTCAACCAGCTGGCCGATCTGGGCGAAAGCCAGGACCGGCTCGGCTTTGAAGGCGAAACCGTCACGCCCCGGCAGCTGCTGGGCATCGAGCTGAACGAGCGCGCCGCCGCCATGGCCGAGCTGGTGCTGTGGATTGGCTACTTGCAGTGGCACATCCGCACGCGCGGCAACAACGCCGTGGCCGAACCCGTGGTGCACGACTACGGCAACATCGCGCACCGCGACGCCGTGCTGGCCTGGCAGTCCAGCGAACTGGCTTACGGCGACGACGGCCAGCTAGTCAGCCGCTGGGACGGCCAGACCTTCAAGCCGCACCCGGTCACCGGCGCGCTGGTGCCCGACGAGGCCGCGCTGGTGCCCGACGAGGCCGCGCTGGTGCCGCAGTGGAAATACCACCAGCCGGCACAGGCAGCGTGGCCGGCGGCCGACTTTATCGTCGGCAATCCGCCCTTCATTGGCGCCAGCACCATGCGCGCCGCGCTGGGCGACGGCTATGTGCAGGCGCTGCGCGGCGCCTGGCCCGAAGTGCCCGAAAGCGCCGACTTCGTGATGTATTGGTGGAGCCGCGCCAGCACCCTGCTGGCCAGCGGCGCGGTTCGCCGCTTTGGGCTGATCACCACCAACAGCCTGCGGTAAACCTTCAACCGCCGCGTGGTGCAGGCCGCGCTCGGCAAGGGCGTGGCGATCAGCTTCGCCATTCCCGACCATCCGTGGGTGGACAGCGCCAACGGCGCGGCGGTGCGCATCGCCATGACCGTTGGCAGCCGCGAGGCCGCCGCCAGCGCGGGAAAGGCGGCGGTTGAAGCCGTTCCCGCCCGGCTGCTCAGCGTGACGAGCGAGCAGACCGGCGAGTTTGGCGAAGTCGCGGTGACGCTGGCTGAGAGCACCGGGCTGATCTCTGCAGATTTGAGCGTCGGTGCAAATGTGGCGGCGGCCGGAACACTTCAATCGAATGAAAACCTAAGCAACCGGGGTGTCCAACTCTTTGGAGGCGGTTTTATGGTCACGCCAGAAGAAACCGCCCTCTTGCTCCCTCTCCCTCTGGGAGAGGGTTGGGGTGAGGGCCAGCGGACGCCGCAAACCATCATCCGCGACTACCGCAACGGCCGCGACCTGACCGACGCACCGCGCGGCGTGAAGGTCATCGACCTGTTCGGCCTGAGCGCAGAACAGGCGCGAACCCAATTTCCGGCGGTTTACCAATGGCTGCTGGAACGGGTGAAACCCGAGCGCGACCAGAACAACCGCGCCACCTATCGAGACAACTGGTGGATTCACGGCGAGCCGCGCAAAGTGATGCGCAAACAACTCGCCGACCTGCCCCGCTACATCGCCACCGCCGAAACCGCCAAGCACCGCGTCTTCCAGTTTCTGGACGCCAGCATCCTGCCCGATAACAAGCTGATCGCCATTGCCATGAGCGATGCGTTTCATCTCGGCGTACTGTCCAGCAGACCCCATGTGGCTTGGGCGATGGCGACCGGCAGTTGGCTTGGCGTAGGAAACGACTCGGTTTATGTGAAAACCCGCTGTTTCGAAACCTTCCCCTTCCCCGACGAAGACACCGGCCTGACACCCGAATTGCGCCAGCGTATCGGCGTGCTGGCCGAACAGATCGACGCGCACCGCAAGCGCCAGCAGGCCGCCAGCCCCGGCCTGACGCTGACCGGCACCTACAACGTGCTCGAAGCCCTGCGCGAAGGCCGGCCGCTGTCGACCAAGGAAAAAATCATTCACACGCAAGGCTTGGTCAGCGTGCTGAAGGAACTGCACGACGAACTCGATGCCGCCGTGTTGCTGGCTTATGGCCTCACACCGGGCGAAGACACCGACGCCCTGCTCACGCACCTGGTCAGCCTGAACGCCAGCCGCGCCGCCGAAGAAAAAACCGGCCGCATTCGCTGGCTGCGGCCCGCCTTCCAGAACCCGGCGCTGGCCGCATCGCTCACAAATCAGGAGCTGCTGGCGTCCGCCCCTCTTGCGCAACAGGTCGATTTGGCACTTGATGTGCCGCTTGAAGACGTGCCGGCCGCCGCCACCGGCCCGCAAGCCGCCCAGCCCTGGCCCGGCACGCTGCCCGACCAGGTCCGCGCCGTGGCCCACATTCTGGCCGGCACCCCCATCGCCCTGCCGCAAACCGCTATCGAAGCCTGCTTCAAGGGCCGTGGCCCGTGGAAAAAGAGCCTGCCGCGCATCCTCGACACGCTCGAAGCGCTGGGCCGGGCGCGGCGCGAAGGGACGGACTGGCGCGGGTAAGCGGATTGACGGTTTGACGCCTGCCTGAATCGTCTTTAATATTACGCCTGTAATAACAAAAGGACCGTCATGCATGTGCTCAAACTGACCCAGATCGGCAACTCGGTGGGTGTGATATTGCCCAAGGAAGTGATTTCCCGACTCAAGCTGGCCAAGGGTGAAACGGTGTTCCTGACCGAAACACCGGACGGCTATGCCATCACGCCGTATGACCCGGCGCTGGAAGAAGAAATCACGGCGGGCCGCGCCTTCATGCGTGATTTTCGGGACACCTTTCATCAGCTTGCCAAATGAACTGGCGCTGGATCAGCAAGCCGGCACTGCTGCTGCTGCACGGCGAAAGCCTGGCCACGCATGGCGGGCTTGAAGGCTTGCGGGACGAAGGCCTGCTGGACTCGGCGCTGGGCCGGCCGCTGAATTTACTGGCCTATGCCGACCCGGCCGTGCCGCCGGATGTTGCCGCGCTGGCCGCCAGCTACGCCGTGGGGCTGGCCAAAAACCATCCGTTCGTGGATGGCAACAAGCGCGCGGCCTTCCTGGCGACCGGCCTGTTTTTGTACCTCAACGGCTACCGGCTGAACGCCTCGCAAGCCGATGCAACGATCACGGTCCTTGGACTGGCCGCCAGCGACATCACCGAAAGCGAATTCGCCGACTGGCTGCGCGCCCATGCGGCCGCACGCTGACGTGTTGCCGGATTTTTAAACTAAAAAGGCTGCTCACGCGCAACGGACAAACGCTTGCGGCTTTTAAAAACAAAGCCCCAAGCGACAAAGGTTTACCGCGCGCTGGCGAGTTGGCGTTTACCGTTGCAAATTTAAGTCATTGGCCGCACCTGTCGCCGTTGTCACTTGGAGCTTTTATGAATCTTCATCTTTTCACTTCAACACCGGCTGGCTTCAAACCGGCCACCCGGCTGCTTGCGCTGCTGGCGCTGGCGGCGCTGCTGTCAGCCTGCGGCGGCGGCGATGGCGACAGCGCCCTGCCAGCGGCGCCGCCCGCCCAGGCGGCAGCGCCCGCTTCGCCAAACCCTTCGCTCGTCATCTCGCCGAATGCGCCGCCAAGCTATGCGCCGGGCAGCGAGGAACTGGCGGCCTTCAGCCTGCTCAATGCCGAGCGCGGCCGCTGCGGTTTTGGGCTGCTGGCCGCCAACGCGCCGCTGGATGCGGCGGCCCGGGCGCATGCTGACTACCAGATCATCAACAGCCTGAATTCGCACCTGCAAAACGCCAGGCAGTTCCCGGAAGGCTTCACCGGCACCGACCCGGCCGCTCGCGTCAGGGCGCAGGGCTACACCGACCTGGGCGGCGTGACCGACGAATTTGCCTTTTTCACCTCCAGCAGACCGCCGCTGTCCAAGCGCGGCATCGGCATGCTGGGCGTGCGCGGACTGCTCAATGCGCCCTATCACCTGAACGGGCTGATGACCGGCTACCGCGATGTCGGCATGGCCGTGCGTTCCAAAGAAGACACCGGCAAGGGGCAGGAAGGCGTTTTCGTGCAGATCAATGCGGCTTTCACCGCCAGCGCCGGTCCGCAACTGCTCGGCAGCAGCGACGTGCAGACCTATCCCTGCGAAGGCACGAGCGGCGTGAACCGCCAGCTGACCAATGAAACGCCGAACCCGGTCCCGGGCCGGGACCTGCGCACCGCGCCGCTGGGCTCGACCGTTTACATTGCGGTTCGCGAAAGCAACCGGCTGACGATCACCAGCGCGGCGATGACGCGAGCCGCCACTGGCGAAGCCGTGACGCTGCGCGCTCCGGTCACATCGGCCAACGACCCCTACGGACCGTGCCTGACCGGCTGCTTCGGGCCGCACCAAGCCTATGTCGTTCCGGACGCGCCGCTGTTGCCGGACACGGCGTACACCGTGATGGTCAGTGGAACCAACAACGGCGCGGCGTTCAGCCGCAGCTTTATCTTTTCGACCGGCAGCGGGGACTGAGGGAAGCGCTGGCGATTTTAATTCTCAAGCCAAAAATGCCGTTTGCGCAATAGCCACGAGCGTGGGCTGCTATCAAAAAAAGCAGCCCACGCCCGGTGCATCAGGCCAGCTGCGCTTCGCCGAAGTGAAACACGCCCGGCTCCAGAATCGGGTTCACGTCCACATGGATGGTGCTCTTGGGCGGAAACCGGCCTTCGAGCAGCAGCCTGGACAGAGGGTTTTCAATCCGCTGCTGAATCGCGCGCTTGAGTGGTCGGGCGCCAAACACCGGGTCGAACCCGACCTTGGCCAGTTCGCCAATCGCCGCTTCGGACACGTCGAGCGCCAGGTCCATCTTGGCCAGGCGTTCGAGCAGCACCTTAAGCTGGATGCGGGCAATCGATTCGATATTCTTCGCATCGAGCGCATGGAACACCACCGTTTCGTCGATCCGGTTCAGGAATTCGGGGCGGAAGTAGTTCTTTAGCTCGTCCGTCACGGCGTCCTTGATGTCTTCGTACGGCTGGCCGACCATCGACTGAATGATCGGCGAGCCGATGTTGCTGGTCATGACGATCACGGTGTTTTTGAAATCGACCGTGCGGCCCTGGCCATCGGTCAGCCGGCCATCATCGAGCACCTGCAGCAGCACGTTGAACACGTCCGGGTGAGCCTTTTCTATCTCGTCGAGCAGCAGCACGCTGTAGGGCTTGCGGCGCACGGCCTCGGTCAGGTGGCCGCCCTCCTCGTAGCCGACATAACCCGGCGGCGCGCCGATCAGGCGGGCGACCGAATGCTTTTCCATGAACTCGCTCATGTCGACGCGGATCAGGTGATCTTCGCTGTCGAACAAAAAGCCGGCCAGCGCCTTGCACAGCTCGGTCTTGCCGACGCCCGTGGGGCCGAGAAACAAGAAAGAACCCGTGGGGCGGTTCGGGTCGCTCAGGCCCGAGCGCGAGCGGCGAATCGCGTTGGCGACCGCGCCAATCGCTTCTTCCTGCCCGACGACGCGCTCATGCAGCTTGCCTTCCATCTGCAGCAGCTTGTCTTTTTCGCCCTGCATCATCTTGGCGACCGGAATGCCGGTGGCGCGGCTGACGACCTCGGCGATTTCCTCGGCGCCGACCTGGGTGCGCAGCAGCCGGGGCTTGTCGCCCACACCCTTGGTTTCTTCGGTGTCCTGCGCCTGCTTCAGGCGTTTTTTCAGCTCCGGCAGCTTGCCGTATTGCAGCTCGGCCACCTTGTTGAAGTCGCCCTTACGGGTGAATTCCTCGATCTGCGTGTTGATGCTGTCGATTTCCTCCATCACGTCCTTGGAGCCAAGCGCCTGGGCTTTCTCGGCCTGCCAGATTTCGTCCATGTCGGAGATTTCCTTTTGCAGCTTGCCGATCTCCTCCTCGATCAGGCCAAAGCGCTTTTGCGAGGCTTCGTCCTTTTCGCGGCGCACGGCTTCACGCTCGATCTGCAGCTGGATCAGGCGGCGGTCGAGCCGGTCCATGACCTCGGGCTTGGAATCAATCTCGATCTTGACCTTGGCGGCGGCCTCGTCGATCAGGTCAATGGCCTTGTCGGGCAGGAAGCGGTCGGTGATGTAGCGGTGGCTCAGTTCGGCCGCCGCGACGATGGCAGGGTCGGTGATCTGCACGCCGTGGTGGGTTTCGTACTTTTCCTGCAGGCCGCGCAGGATGGCGATGGTCGCTTCCACCGTCGGCTCGCCAACCAGGATTTTCTGGAAGCGGCGCTCCAGCGCGGCGTCTTTCTCGATGTACTTGCGGTATTCGTCGAGCGTGGTCGCGCCGACACAATGCAGCTCGCCGCGCGCCAGCGCGGGCTTGAGCATGTTGCCCGCGTCCATCGCGCCCTCGGCCTTGCCGGCGCCGACCATGGTGTGCAGCTCGTCGATGAAGACAATCGTCTGGCCTTCGTCCTTGGCCAGTTCCTTGAGCACGTTTTTCAGCCGTTCCTCGAATTCGCCACGAAACTTGGCACCAGCCAGCAAGGCCGCCATGTCCAGGCTCAGCACGCGCTTGCCCTTGAGCGAATCGGGCACCTCGCCGGCGACGATGCGCTGGGCCAGGCCTTCAACGATGGCGGTCTTGCCGACGCCAGGCTCGCCAATCAGCACGGGGTTGTTCTTGGTGCGGCGCTGCAGCACCTGGATGGCGCGGCGGATTTCGTCGTCGCGGCCGATCACCGGGTCAAGCTTGCCGATCCGGGCGCGCTCGGTCAGGTCGATGGTGTACTTGGTCAGCGCTTCACGCTGGCCTTCGGCGTCGGCGCTGTTGACATTCTGGCCGCCGCGCACTGCGTCAATCGCCGCTTCGAGCGCCTTGCGGGTCAAACCATTCTCGCGGGCGATCTTGCCCACGTCAGCTTTGCTGTCGGTCAGCGCCAGCAGGAACAACTCGCCAGCGATGAACTGGTCGTTGCGCTTGATGGCTTCCTTTTCAGTCGCCTGCAGCAGCCGAGCCAGTTCCTGGCCGACCTGAACCTGGTCCTGGCCCTGCACCTGCGGCAGTTTCTTGACGGCAGCGTCGGCGGCCTGCGTCAAGCCCTTGATGTTGACGCCAGCCCGCTCCAGCAGCGCGCGCGGACCGTCGTCCTGGCGCAGCATAGCGGCCAGCAGGTGCGCCGGCTCGATGTAATTGTTGTCGTTGGTCAAGGCCAGCGTCTGGGCTTCGCCCAAGGCTTCCTGGAACTTGGTGGTGAGTTTGTCTTGTCGCATGGAATCTCCGGTGAAACTTGAATAAATTCAGACCTTGAGAAGCTTGGGGCTTTTGCCGGGCTTTACAAGCAGCGGTGGCGCCGTATGTCGCCCGGGCTGGCCGTTGCTTGATCAAGGTCAAGCCAGGGTGACGCGCTTCAGGCGTTCAGCGCGCGAATGCCCCACTTGGCCAGCGCGGCATCGTCGCTGACGCGCGCATCGACCCAGCGCGCACCCTCTGGCGTTTCTTCCTTTTTCCAGAACGGCGCCTGCGTCTTGAGGTAGTCCATCAGGAATTCGCAAGCCTCAAAACTCTCGCCCCGGTGCGCCGAGGTAACGGCAACCATCACCACCTGGTCGAGCGGCTGGAGCAGCCCGACGCGGTGGACCACTCGGGCGGCAAAGATGTCGAAGCGCGCCATCGCCGCGTCGATCATCGCCTCGATGGCTTTTTCGGTCATGCCCGGGTAGTGTTCCAGCTCCATGCTGCTGACGCTCAGGCCGTCATTGCGGTCGCGCACCGTGCCGGTGAAAGTGCAAATGGCGCCGACGCGCTTGTCGCCGCTGCGCAGCGCATCCACCTCGTCGGCCAGGTTGAAGTCGCCGGTCTGGATGGTGACGCGCGCCGTGGTCATGCGGTTCAGCCTCCGGTCACCGGCGGAAAGAAGGCGATTTCGCAGCCGTCGGCCAGCAGCGCGGCTTCGTCGCTCATGACCTGGTTCACGGCCATGCGAACCGCCCTGCCGCGCGCCAGGCTGGCAGCATGCGCCGGGCTGGCGGCGAGCAGTTCGTCGCGCAAACCGGCCAGCGTCAAGGCGGAAGTTTGGCGCGATTCGCTGCCCTGCCCGATGGCCTCGCGGATCGAGGCAAAGTATTTGATGGTGACGTTCATGGCGCAAAAACCTTCAAGACAGCAGCGCCGAAAACGGCAGGAAGCGCACCGTGTCGCCACAGGCAATGACATGGCCCGCCGGGAGATCGACCAGCCCGTCGCCCCAGACCGCCGAGGTCAGCACGCCCGAACTCTGGTTGACGAACAGGTCCAGCCCGCCCGCCGCATTCAGCCTGGCGCGCAGGAATTCACGGCGTTTATCGGCTTTTGTCCAGTCAAAATGGGCGGTAATCGCTATGGATTCAGGAGCAATCGCGGTCGCACCCTGAAGCTTGAGGATGAAGGGCCGAACCAGCAGCAAAAAGGTCACAAAGCTCGACACCGGGTTTCCCGGCAGTCCGATGAAATGGGCGGCGGCTATCCTTCCGTAGGCAAAGGGCTTGCCGGGCTTGATGGCGATTTGCCACAGGCTGAGTTCGCCCAGCGCCTGCACGGCGGGCTTGATGTGGTCTTCCTCGCCGACCGACACGCCGCCGCTGGTCAGGATCAAATCGTGCTGCTGGCTGGCGCCCTGGAGCGCGGCTATGGTCGCATCAAACTGGTCGGGAACGATGCCCAGGTCGGTCACGATGCAGCCCAGCCGCTGCAGCAAGGCCTTCAGGAAAAAGCGGTTGGAGTTGTAGATCGCGCCCGGTTTCATGTCGCCGGGCGCCACATCGCCGGGCATCACCAGTTCGTCGCCGGTGGAAAACAGCGCCACCCGCACGCGCGGCGCGACTTGCAAGCGGTCAAAGCCGATGCTGGCGGCCAGCCCGAGAGACGCTGGCGACAGGCGCGTTCCGCGTGCCAAGACCACCGCGCCGGCGGCCACGTCTTCGCCACGGCGCCGTATCCACTGGCCGGGCCGTGGCTGCGCGGCGATACAAATGCTGCCATCCACCGCGTCGCAGTCTTCCTGCATCACCACCGCATCGGCGCCCGGCGGAATCGGCGCGCCGGTAAAGATTCGCGCAGCGCTCGCCGCCGCCAGCGAATGCCCGCTGGTGCCGGCCGCAATGCGCTGGCTGACCGGCAGCAGCGTATCGGCGCCCAGCCAGTCGGCGCAGCGCAACGCGTAGCCATCCATCGAGCTGTTGTCGTGCGCAGGAACGTCCAGGCTGGAGCGCAGGTCCTGCGCCAGCACGCGGCCATCGGCGTCGAAGGTCGAGATGCTTTCGGCGGGCGCCAGCGGCGCGGCAAAGGCCAGCAGTTCGGCCAGCGCCAGGTCGAGCGGCTTCATGGGTGGGCGCTCTGGCCGGGCGGGCACCGGGGTGGAAACTGAAACTGAAGGCATGGCGGGTGTCCGAGAACGGTGGAAACAGTGAAAAAAGCTGCTCAGTCGAGCCGGTGTTCAAACGAATAATCAAACCGGTCCTGATTGTTCACCAGGAAATCGGCCACGGCATCGGCGTCGTTCAAATCCAGCACCGGACGCAAGGTTGCCGCCGGCAACTGGCCGGGAGAATCGGTGGCAATGGCCACCACGTAGTCGTCGTCAAGGTAGCGCGTGGGCTTGCCCGACGAGGCCCGCCAGACCTCGATCTTGAGCAGGTCGCTGTGCTTGAAGCCCTCGACCAGCACCCAGTCCACGCCTTCATACAACTCGGCGATCAGGTGGTGCACCGTGAGTTCGGCGGGCTGCTCGAATTCGCGCATCAGCGCCAGCCGGTTTTGCGAGGCCACGACGACCTCGAAGGCGCCGGCCTCACGATGGCGAAAGGTGTCCTTGCCGGGATGGTCGATGTCGAACTTGTGATGCGCATGCTTGACGACCGACACGCGCAGGCCACGCAGCCTGAGCGCGGGAATCAGCTTTTCAACCAGCGTGGTCTTGCCCGAACCCGAGAAACCGGCAAATCCGATGACCTTCATCCGGCGGCATCCATGCGGCACGAACCGCTATTAAATAAATAGCTACTCGCGCCCATGCTATATACGAAAACGCCCGATTTAATGCACATTTTCGGCAATGTACTGCTTGATGGCTGCGGCATCGGACGGCAGCAGCCTGACGCGCTTGGGCAAATCTTCAATACCCTCGAAGCCCGCAGGCCGCACCGGCGGCTGGCCCAGCGCCTCTTCGATGGTGGCGGCGAACTTGATCGGCAAGGCGGTTTCCAGCACGATCATCGGAATGCCGGGCGCCACATGCTCGCGCGCCACCTTCACGCCGTCGGCGGTGTGGGTGTCGATCATGGTGCCAAAGCGCTGCCAGGTGTCGCGAATCGTTGCCAGCCGGTCGGCATGCGTGCTCTTGCCGCTGGCAAAGCCGTAACGCCCGGCCGCCATGGCAAACGCCGGGTCGGCGCCCAGGTCGAAGCTGCCCTGGCTGGCAATCTGGTCATGAAACAGCGAACGCGCCCGGCCGCCATCGCGTCCCAGCAGGTCAAACACGAAGCGCTCGAAGTTTGAGGCCTTGGAAATGTCCATCGACGGGCTGGAAGTCTCGTGAGTGTCGGCGCTGGTGCGAACCCGGTAGATGCCGGTGCGGAAGAACTCGTCAAGCACGTCGTTTTCGTTGGTGGCGACCACCAGCTGGTCAATCGGCAAGCCCATGCTGCGGGCGACATGGCCGGCGCAGACATTGCCGAAATTGCCTGAAGGCACGGCGAAGCTGACCTTTTCAGTGTTCGACTTCGTCGCCTGGAAATAGCCGGCGAAGTAATACACCACCTGCGCCATCAGCCGCGCCCAGTTGATCGAGTTGACCGTGCCTATCTTGTACTGGCGCTTGAACGCCAAGTCGTTGGACACGGCTTTCACGATGTCCTGGCAGTCGTCGAACACGCCGTCAATCGCGATATTGTGGATGTTCTCGTCCTGCAGGCTGAACATCTGCGCCTGCTGGAACGGGCTCATGCGGCCATTGGGTGAGGTCATGAAGACGCGAATGCCGTGCTTGCCGCGCATGGCGTATTCGGCGGCGCTGCCGGTGTCGCCGCTGGTCGCGCCCAGAATGTTGAGTTCCTCGCCGCGCCGCGCCAGTTCGTATTCGAACAAGTTGCCCAGCAGCTGCATCGCCATGTCCTTGAAGGCCAACGTCGGGCCGTTGGACAGGGCTTCAAGGTACAGGCCCTCGCCCAGCGGGCGCAGCGGCACGATTTCCTTGCTGCCAAACACTTGCTCGGTGTAGGTCTTGTCGCAGATGGCCTTCAGGTCGGCGGCGGGAATGTCGTCGATGTAGAGCGACAGCACTTCGAACGCCAAACCGGCGTAGGACAGGCCACGCCATTTGGCGAGCATGGCGTCGCTGACCTGCGGATAGTATTCGGGCAAATACAGCCCGCCATCAGGCGCCAGGCCTTCAAGCAGGATTTCGCAAAAGCGCTTGCGCTCGGGCGGGTTGCCAGATGAGGCGCGGGTGGAGATGTAATGCATCAGGCCAGTTCCTCCTTGCGGATGCGGGTGATGGGCGCCAGCACGGTAGCGAGCGCCTGCATCTGCGCGATGGCTTCGTTCATTTTGGCTTCTACGCAGTCATGCGTGAGGATGATCAGGTCGGTCTGGGTCGAGCCTTCGCCACCCACTTCGTCGGCTTCGCGCTGCAATACCGCGTCGATGCTGATGCCGAACGATGCCAGGATGCCGGTGACATTGGCCAGCACGCCGGCTTCGTCGGCGACTTTCAGGCGCAGGTAGTAACTGGTGACGATTTCCGACATCGGCACGATGGCCAGGTCGCTCATTTCGTCAGGCTGGAAGGCCAGGTGCGGCACACGGTGCTCAGGGTCAGCGGTGTGCAGCCGGGTAATGTCGACCAGGTCGGCAATCACCGCACTCGCGGTCGGCTCACTGCCGGCGCCCTTGCCGTAGTACAGCGTGGTGCCGACGGCGTCGCCATGCACGACGACAGCGTTCATCGCGCCTTCGACATTGGCCAGCAGGCGCTTGGCCGGGATCAGGCTGGGGTGCACGCGCAGCTCGATGCCGCCCGCCACGCGCTTGGTGATGCCCAGCAGCTTGATGCGGTAGCCGAGTTGCTCGGCATAGCGAATGTCCTGCGCTGCCAGAGCCGTGATGCCCTCGACATAGGCCTTGTCGAACTGAACCGGAATGCCGAAGGCAATCGCGCTCATCAGCGTCGCCTTGTGCGCGGCGTCTACGCCTTCGATGTCGAAGGTCGGGTCGGCTTCGGCGTAGCCCAGGCGTTGCGCTTCTTTCAGCACCACGCCGAAGTCCAGACCCTTGTCGCGCATTTCGGACAGGATGAAGTTGGTCGTGCCGTTGATGATGCCGGCAATCCACTGGATCGAGTTGGCGCTCAAGCCTTCGCGCAGCGCCTTGATGATCGGGATGCCGCCGGCCACCGCCGCCTCGAAAGCGACCATCACGCCCTTGCGGTGCGCAGCGGCAAAAATCTCGGTACCATGCACGGCCAGCAGTGCCTTGTTCGCGGTCACGACATGCTTGCCCGACTCGATGGCTTCAAGCACCAGCGCCTTGGCAATGCCGTAGCCGCCGATGAGTTCGATCACGATGTCAATGTCCGGGCTGGCAACAACCTTGCGCGCGTCGTCCACGACCAGCACGCCATCGCCCACCAGAGCTTTCGCGCGCGCCACGTCGAGGTCGGCGACCATGGTGATCTCGATGCCCCGGCCGGCGCGGCGGCGAATTTCTTCCTGGTTACGCCTGAGCACATTGAAGGTGCCGCTGCCCACGGTGCCGATACCCAGAAGGCCTACCCGGATCGGGCTTAAATTCGTCGTCGTTTTGAGGTTCACCTGATGTCCTGCGTGTCGTGGTTGTGCGAACTGGCCATTGAAAAGGCGCAGCGGGAAAATGAAAATCAGATCAGCTTGTTGCGGTATTTTTCAAGGAACAGGGCAATGCGGCTGATCGCTTCGCGCAGGTCTTCCTCATGCGGCAAAAAGACGATGCGGAAATGGTCGGGCGCGGCCCAGTTGAAACCGGTGCCCTGCACCAGCATGACCTTGGTTTCCTTGAGCAGTTCCAGGAAAAACTGCCGGTCGTCGGTGATCGGATAGACCTCCGGGTCAAGCCGGGGAAACATGTACAGCGCCGCGCTGGGCTTGACGCAGCTCACGCCCGGAATGGCGGTGATCAGCTCATACGCCAGGTCGCGCTGGCGCCGCAGCCTGCCGCCCGGGCAGGTCAGGTCATTGATGCTCTGGTAGCCGCCCAGCGCCGTCTGGATGGCCCACTGGCCCGGCACGTTGGAGCACAGCTTCATGTTGGCCAGCATGTTCAGGCCTTCTATATAGTCCTGCGCCCTGTTCTTGGGGCCGGACACCACCAGCCAGCCCGCGCGGTAGCCGCAGGAGCGGTAGCTCTTGGACAGCGAATTGAAGGTCAGCGTCAGCACGTCGGTGGACAGGCTGGCCAGCGCGGTGTGCTTGACGCCGTCGTACAGCACCTTGTCATACACCTCGTCGGCCAGGATCACCAGGTTGTGTTCACGCGCAATCTCGACAATGCTTTTGAGCAGTGCGTCGGAGTACAGCGCGCCGGTCGGGTTGTTCGGGTTGATGACGACAATGCCCTTGGTCCGCGGCGTGATCTTGGCGCGGATATCGTCCAGGCTGGGCATCCAGCCATTGCTCTCGTCGCAGATGTAGTGAACCGGCGTGCCGCCCGCCAGGCTCACGGAAGCGGTCCACAGCGGGTAGTCGGGCGACGGCAGCAGCAGTTCGTCGCCGTTGTCGAGCAAGGCGTTGGTGGCCATCGAGATCATTTCGCTGGCGCCGTTGCCCAGGTAGATATCTTCCAGCGTCACGCCCTTGATGCCCTGCTTTTGCGTCTCGTGCATGACCGCCTTGCGCGCGGCGAAAATGCCCTTGCTGTCCGAATAGCCGGCTGATGCGGGCAAATTGCGGATCATGTCCTGCTGGACTTCCTCGGGCGCGTCAAAACCAAACACCGCCAGGTTGCCAATGTTGAGCTTGATGAGCTTTTGGCCTTCTTCCTCCATCTGCTTGGCCGCGTCCATGATCGGGCCACGGATGTCGTAAAGCACATTGGCCAGTTTGGCAGACTTGGTGATCGGTTTCATGTCGGTTTTGATGAAAGGTTGGGCAGGGCCGCTTCGCCAATGGAACGCGCCAAAGGTAAAAAACCGGTGCAGCCACCTGAGTTTTGGGTGGAATCTATAATTTGACCACATAAAACGCTGATTTTTACCCTCAACTCGGTAGCTTGGCGGTCGTGACCAAACCGGCTGTCTGAACAAACGCCACAACCCTCCATACCGTATGAAACTCCAACCAGACCGCCTCGATGTCCAGTCCATTCTTGCCTACGGCGCCGGATGGGTCGGTCTGGGCAACAACGGCGTCGCTGAAAAAATTGACTACAGCGTCGTGATCGGGTCACGCGGAGAAAAATTGCCGTGGGATTGCCAGCGCTTCGAACAACTGACCGCCGAGCACTTTGCGTTGCTGGCGGGCATGAAGCCGGAACTGGTGATTTTTGGCAGCGGCACACGCCTGAGGTTTCCGCCCCCTGCCTTTTTGCGCGGCCTGATGGCGCAGCGGATTGGCCTTGAAACCATGGACACGCTGGCGGCCTGCCGCACCTACAACATTCTGGCCGGCGAAGGCCGTCATGTGGTTGCAGCACTGCTGATCGAGCCCGATGCGGCCTGAGAGCCGGACGATATCCCTTTCAGCGTAAAATGTAGGGTTGCATTTGGCACCGCACCCAGTGAACTACATCTGTCTTCATTGGCAAAGGCCGCGGCTAATTACAACTACTTTCGTCAGGGTACCCTCAGTATGGCAGTCGTCGTCAACAAACCTCTTCCCGAATTTGAAGCGCTCGCCACCGGCGGCCTCAAAGTTTCAAACCAAACGCATCTGGGCAAAGTGGTCGTGCTGTTTTTCTACCCGAAAGATAACACGCCCGGCTGCACCACCGAAGCGATGCAGTTTCGAGACCATTACAAGGACTTCATCAAGGCCGGCGCCACCGTCTTTGGCGTCTCGCGCGACAACATGAAATCGCACGACGAGTTCAAGTCCAAGCTCGAACTCCCTTTTGAGCTGATCGCCGACACTGAAGAAAAAATGTGCCACATGTTTGGCGTGGTCAAGAACAAGATCATGTACGGCAAGAAGGTCAAGGGCATCGAGCGCAGCACCTTCCTGGTGGGCGCAGACGGCTTACTAAAGGAAGAGTGGCGCGGCCTGAAAGTTCCCGGCCATGTCGAGGAAGTCCTGAAGGCAGTCAAGGGCCTCAAGAAAGAGGCCTGAAACCTGCTTCGCGCCTGTCGGGATGGAGGTCATTTGAGTTGTGCATAATGAGTTCATGCAATTGATCCCAGCGACCGCGTTCAAGAAAAGCCGCCCCGGCCCTGAGGCGGCTTTTTTTATTTCTGAAACTTCATGTAAAGAGTTTTAAGCACCATGCCCCTGCCCCCCGCCCCGACCAAACGTGCTGCCCTGCTTTCACCTGACGTGCTTGACGTACCGGCACGCCCCTCCGCAAAAGCACCGCGAAAATCCTCAAAACCGGTTGAACTGGCCAGCCAGCCTGTTGACATCAGGCTGCTGGAAAGCCGCGCCGTCATGGAGCTTGAGCAACCCATCATTTATGCAGAAAAAAAGGCCTCTCCCGCAATGGATGCGAGGGTAGTCGGCTCTCAAAAAGAGAGCGTACCGCGCGCCCAGCCGGCTTTCAGGCCAAAAAAGACCCGGCCGTCCGGCCAGCCCAAGCTTTTTGTGCTCGACACCAATGTCCTGATGCACGACCCGATGTGCCTGTTCCGCTTCGAGGAACACGACATTTTCCTGCCGATGATCGTGCTGGAAGAACTCGACGGCCACAAGAAAGGCATGACGGAAGTAGCCCGCAATGCGCGCCAGACCAGCCGTACGCTCGACGGGCTTGCCGGGGCCAACGGTGCCGACATCGGCAAGGGCCTGAAGCTGAACACCACCGGGCACCCTGAAGCCAGCGGCTGCCTGTTTTTCCAGACAAAGGTGCTCGACTACACCTTGCCCATGAGCCTGCCGCAAGGGAAGGCCGACAACCAGATTCTTGGCGTGGTCGAAGCGCTGCGCAAGGAATATGCGCCGCGTGAAGTCGTGCTGGTCTCCAAGGACATCAACATGCGCGTCAAGGCGCGTGCGCTGGGCCTCAATACCGACGACTACCAGAACGACAAGGTGCTTGAAGACAGCGACCTGCTGTATGCGGGCTCGCTGGCCCTGCCGCCTGACTTCTGGACGCGCCAGAGCAAAACCATCGAAAGCTGGCAGCAAGGCATCCACACCTTTTACCGCATCACCGGCCCGATCGTCCCCAGCCTGCTGATCAACCAGTTCGTGTTTTTCGAGTCGCCCGGCGAACCGTCGCTGTATGCCCGGATCACGGAAATCCAGGGCAAGACAGCGGTCATGAAGACCCTGAAGGATTTCACCCACCTGAAGAATTCGATATGGGGCGTCACCATGCGCAACCGCGAACAAAATTTCGCCATGAACCTGCTGATGGATCCGGAAGTGGACTTTGTCACCCTGGCCGGCACGGCAGGAACCGGCAAGACGCTGATGGCATTGGCCAGCGGGCTGACGCAGGTGCTCGATGACCGGCGCTACACCGAAATCATCATGACCCGCGCCACGGTGTCGGTCGGCGAAGACATCGGCTTCCTTCCCGGCACCGAAGAGGAAAAAATGGGCCCGTGGATGGGCGCGTTAGACGACAACCTGGAAGTGCTTGGCAAGACCGACGGCGGCTCGGGCGAATGGGGGCGCGCTGCAACCAATGAACTGATCCGTTCGCGCATCAAGGTCAAGAGCATGAACTTCATGCGCGGCCGGACGTTCATGAACAAGTACGTCATCATTGATGAAGCGCAGAACCTGACGCCCAAGCAGATGAAGACCCTCATCACCCGCGCCGGGCCTGGCACCAAGATCGTCTGCATGGGCAACCTGGCGCAGATCGACACGCCCTACCTGACCGAAGGATCGTCGGGCATGACGTTTGCCGTCGACCGCTTCAAGGGCTGGCCGCATGGCGGGCACATCACCCTTGCGCGTGGCGAGCGCTCGCGCCTGGCGGACTTTGCCAGCGAAGTGCTTTAAAGACACTTGCCCGAGCTTCCTGCGGCTGAATTGCCGCCGCAGAACAAAAAAACAAGCCGGTCAAGGCTTGAATCCCCTGAAAACTTACTTCAGCGCCTTGAGTTTGCGGTAAAGCGAGCGCTCGCTGATGCCCAGCTTGTCCGCCAAGTCAGCCCGGCTACCCTGGTGGTCGCTGACCCATTGCTGCAGCGCAGCGCGTTCGATGGTTCTGAGAGCGCCTGGCGCCAGGGTCAAGCCCGTCAGGCGGCCAAGCGCAGCGTCTTTGATGCCGGCATCGCAAGCTTGCGGATCGACACTCGGCCCGGACGACGGGCGCCTTCCCGACGACAGGGCCTGCTGAACATGGCTGGCTTCGACCGTATGGCCATCGCACAGCAGCGCCGTGCGTTCCAGCAGGTTTCGCAATTCCCTGACATTGCCCGGGTAATCCTGCGCCTGCAGCAAGCGAAGTGCGGGCTCTCTGATGCGCAGCTTGCGCTGCGGGGCCACGCGCTCCAGCAAGGCGGCGGCCAGCAGAAGGATGTCGTCCCTTCGCTCGCGCAAGGCGGGCAGGTGAATCGGAAACGTGCTCAGGCGGTAGTTCAGGTCTTCGCGAAACAGCTCCTGGGACACCATGCGGTCCAGGTCGCGGTGGGTGGCCGAGACCACGCGGATGTCGGCATGGCGCAGTTCGGTGCTGCCCACGCGGCGGTAGGTGCCGGTTTCCAGCAGGCGCAGCAGCTTGACCTGCATGGTCAGTGGAATATCGCCCACCTCGTCGAGAAACAGCGTGCCGCCGCTGGCCGCCTCGATCAGCCCGCCCCGGGCGGTGCTGGCGCCGGTGAAAGCGCCGCGCTCGTGGCCAAACAGCTCGGACTCGAACAGGTTTTCCGGCAAGCTGGAGCAGTCCACCGCCACCAGCGCACGATGGGCGCGCGGGCTGGCCTCGTGGATCGCCTGGGCAACCAGTTCCTTTCCAGTACCAGATTCCCCCAGCAGCAAAACAGTGGCCTGCGAGGGCGCGACGCGTGCCACCAGCGCCAGCATGTGCTGAAAGGCCGGCGCCCGCCCAATCAGTCCCTGGGTTGCCGGCTGACCCTGCGCCACCCGCAGCCGCTCCATCTTCTCGACAAAATAAGCCTGCGCGCCGTTGGTGTCCAGCAGCGGGGCGAGCTCGATGTTGACGTACTCTTCGCCCTTGGGCGTGTGGTGCAGGTGCAGCACCCGCTCGCGCTGGCCGGACACGCGTGACCGGGCCAGCGGGCACGACTCGCCAGCCTGGTCACACGGCACGTTGAAGTGGTGCGACACCTCGTAGCAGGTGCGCCCCACCACAGAGTGAACCGGGCTGAACTGCTGCCGGTAAGCCGCGTTGGCGGCCAGGATGCGGTATTGGGTGTCGAACAGGATGTGGGGCTCGCTCAAGCCCTCCAGGTAGGACATCAATTCGGGCAATGGCTTCACGCAGGCTCCTTGGTGTGGCTGGCATGCAGTCTATGCCTGAATTGGCAGTCTCTGCCAGATATGGCGGTTTTTTCTTTCTGGTATTGAAGGCTGGCGTTATTTAAAACCGTAACTCATTGAACTTAAACGATATTTATTCGGATCACGTCGTGGCACGGTTCTTGAGTTATAGAACGCACAAGCGTATTGATTGTCATGACTTCCCTGAAAAATCCCCTCGTCAAAAAACTGGCCGTCGTGCTGGTCGCGCTGTGGTGGGGGCTTGTGCAGGACCAGCGCATGACAGTTGACGCAAACAACATGGCCGCGCCGTTGCGGCTCTGGCACCTGTGTTTTTCGGGTTGGTCTTGCGCAGCGGCATTGCTGCTGGCGGGCTGGCTGCGGTTTGGGGCTTGAAGATGTACTTTCGCATCCTGCATGACGAGGCCAGCGGCGAGCTGACCTACCTGCTGGCCGACCAGGACGCCGGCGAGGCCGTGCTGGTGGACCCGCGCGGCCGTGATTTGCCGGTGCTCGCCGCCTTGCTGGCGGAGCGCGAGTTGCGTCTGCGCTGGGTGTTGCGCACGCATCAGCACGACCATCTGCACCTCCGGGAGCCGGCGCAACTGGCCCGCCTGGGCGCGCCGCTGGTGCAGGGCGCTGCCGGTGAAAACACCCGCATGGCTAGAGATGGCGACGTGCTGCCCTTTGGCCATGAACTGGTTCGCGTGTTGGCCACGCCGGGTCACACCGCCGGATGCCTGAGTTTTGCCTGGCGCGACCGGCTGTTTTGCGGCGGCCTGCTGGCGGTCGATGCTTGTGCGCACCAGCCCGTCCCCGCCCAGCCCGAAGCCTTGTGGGACAGCGTGACGCAGCGCGTGTTCACGCTGCTTGATGAGACGCTGCTGTTCGCCGGCCATGCGCGCCGCGCCCGCGCCGTCAGCACCGTGCTGGAGCAGCGGCGCTGGCATCCGTTGTTTGCCGGCCTGTCGCGCGACGAGTTCCTGGCGTGCGTCGCTGCGCTGGCGCCTCCACCGCACCCTGCCGCGCTCAATGCGCTTGCATGAAACCCATTCAAGTCAAGTTTTCACCTAGAAAAACACCATGTCAACACCCCGCAAAGTCATCCCAATCATTGCGCAGCCTGCGGACGGCGAACCGATCTCGCTGTACGCGGCGCACGAGAAAATCTATCCCCGCAGCGTTTCGGGCTTTTTTGCCCATTGGCGCTGGGCCGTGGTGTTTTTGACCCAGCTGGTGTTTTACGGTCTGCCGTGGATTGAGTGGGGGCAGCGCCAAGCGGTGCTGTTTGACCTGGCCTCGCGGCGCTTTTACATCTTCGGGCTGGTGCTGTATCCGCAGGACTTCATCTACTTGACGGGCATCCTGGTCATCTCGGCCCTGTCGCTGTTTCTTTTCACGGCGGTGGCCGGGCGCCTGTGGTGCGGCTACGCCTGTCCGCAGACGGTTTACACCGAGATTTTTCTCTGGATAGAACGAAAGATGGAAGGCGACCGCGCGGTGCAGATGCGCCGCGACAGCCAGCCCTGGTCGTTCGACAGGCTGTGGCGAAAAAGCGGCAAGCACCTGCTGTGGCTGGCGGTGGCCTTGTGGACCGGATTCACGTTTGTCGGCTACTTCACGCCCATCAAGCTGCTGGGCATGGAATTTGTGCAATTGAACATGACTTCGTGGGAAAACTTCTGGGTCTTTTTCTACGGCTTCGCCACCTACGGCAATGCCGGCTTCATGCGCGAGCAGGTGTGCAAGCACATGTGCCCGTATGCACGCTTTCAAAGCGCCATGTTCGACAAGGACACGCTGATCGTCACCTACGACGCCGAGCGCGGCGACCCGCGCGGCGCCCGCTCGCGCAAGGCTGACCCGGCCGCGCTGAACCTGGGTTCGTGCATCGACTGCAACCTGTGCGTCCAGGTCTGCCCCACCGGCATCGACATTCGCAAGGGCCTGCAGTACGAGTGCATTGGCTGCGGCGCCTGCGCCGATGTGTGCAACACGGTGATGGACAAGATGGGCTACGAGCGCGGACTGGTGAAATACACCACCGAAAACGCCATGAAGAACAAGTGGACCCAGGCGCAAACCTGGCGCCATGTGCTGCGGCCGCGCATCTTGATCTACACGGCCATCTTGCTGGGCATTGTCATCGCCATGCTGGTCAGCCTGACGCTGCGCACGCCGTTCAAGGTGAATGTGCTGCGTGACCACGGCGTCATGGCGCGCATTGTCTCGGGCGGCAACATCGAGAACGTCTACCAGCTGCAGGTGATGAACGCCACGGAGACCGATCAGCGCTACAAGATCCGCGTCACGGGACTGCCCGGCCTGGCCATCATGTCAGAAGACGTGGTGGCGGTGGAGTCCACCCAAGCACGCCGGCTGGCCGTCCGGGTGCAGGCGCCGTATGAAGCGGCGGCGCCCGGAACACACCCGATCGCATTTGAAATCGACGCGCTGGATTCTGCCGGTCATTTGTCGGAAAAATCAGTGTTCATGGTTCCCCGATAGAGTGACATCATGCTGATTTTTTATCGAAGCGTTCAAGGCAGCGTACTGGTTTTGCTACTAGATCAATAGCTGCTTGCGCATACTGCGCAAGCGACAGAGGCCTATTTGATGCATAAAAGCAGTTTGCTGACTAAAACCAAGACGATGCAAAAGACGATCCTTAAAGCCAGCATTGATTCGAAGACATGCACGCAAGGTGGCAGGGTCGACACGGTCGAACATGCCCCGGATGCGGAAACCCTGCGAAGCACGCCAGGCCTTGTGCCCTCGCAAAAGGCTGGCACGCCGTGATGAAACGCCTGCGCCGTGGTGTGCATGCGCAGATCCTGCGCCGGCTGCAAGCGCCGCGCTTACCTCATCACAGCTCGCCTTCAGCGCTCGGTCTTGACGCGCAGCCGCTGCGACTGCAGACAGCAGGCGACAAAACCTTGTTTGCGTGGTTTGTGCCTGCCCTGGGCGCTGGCCCCGTGCCGGCCGTCGTGGTGATGCATGGCTGGGGCGCCAACGCCAGCCTCATGCTGCCCGCAGCAGCCCCCCTGCATGCCGCCGGCTTCGCCGTGCTGCTGGTGGATGCGCGCTGCCACGGCGCCAGCGACGATGAAGACTTCACCTCGCTGCCGCGCTTTGCCGAGGATATTGAAACCGGCCTTGACTGGCTGAAGCAGCAGCCCGGCGTTGACGGCGCCCGCCTTGCCATCATGGGCCATTCGGTGGGTGCTGGCGCTGCGCTCTTGTGCGCCGCGCGCCGCACGGATGTGCGCGCCGTGGTGAGCCTGAGTGCTTTTGCGCATCCACGCGAGGTGATGCGCAGGTTTCTGGCCGAGGCGCATATTCCCTATCCGTTGCTGGGCTGGTATGTGCTGCGCCATGTACAGCGCGTCATCGGCGTTCGCTTCGACGAAATTGCCCCGCTGGCCAGCATGCGCCGCATACGCTGCCCCGTGTTGCTGGTGCATGGCACCAACGACAAGGTGGTGCCGTTCGACGATGCCAGGCGCCTGCAGGCAGCGGGCCTTTCTGGCATGGTGCAGTGTCTTTCGGTGACGGGTGGGCATGACCCCAGCCCGGCGATGGAAGCGCACTTTCCTCAGCTGATCGACTTTTTGCAGCATTCTCTCTAGTCCAACAACTCACATCGCAAGGAATTACCCATGAAAAATGCGCATGATCTCGTGACGGCCGCCAAGCTGCGTATCACGAAGTACCGCTGGACGATGCCGAGCAAGCCATCCGGGAAGCCGACGTGCTGCTCGACGTCCGCGAAGCTGACGAGTATGCGGCGGGCCACCTTCCCGGCGCCATCCATGCCTCGCGCGGTGTGCTGGAGTTCAAGCTCAGCAGCACGCCCGAGCTCGGTTCGCGCGATTTGAAGATCGTGCTGTATTGCAAGACCGGCGGACGGGCTGCGCTGGCGGCCTGTGCGTTGCATGACATGGGTTACCTGCAGGTCAAGTCCATTGCCGGCGGTTTCGATGCCTGGGCCGGCGCAGGCAAGAGCGTCGTCAAACCGACTTCGCCCACATTCGAATAAAGTGCACTCGTTTGAACCGGCAAACAGCTTTTTAGCATCAAATACGCCTTTTGCGCACTGCTGGTAGGCGTAAGCAGCTATATATTCAGTAGCAAAATCGGTCAGGTGCCTTGAACGCTGCGATGCAAGGGCCATCTAAATGAACCCGCCCAGATGTACCGGACCGACAAACGCTGACCCTTTTCAGGCTTGGAAAAACATGCAAGAACCCACCATCCAGTCGTTTTTTGACCCAGACACCTTCACCGTCACCCACGTCGTGTCCGATCCGGCGACGGCGCGCGCGGCCATCATCGACAGTGTGCTGGACTATGACCCGAAGTCGGGCCGCACCTCGCACGCCAGCGCCGACAAGGTGGTGGCGCATGTCCGGCAGGCAGGACTGAAGGTCGATTGGCTGCTGGAAACCCACGCGCACGCCGATCACCTGTCGGCCGCGCCTTATCTCAAGGAAAAGCTGGGCGGCAAGATCGCCATTGGCCGGCACATCCGCGAGGTCCAGGGCGTGTTCAAGAAAATCTTCAACGCCCCGGACATGAACACCGAAGGCGCCGAGTTTGACCACCTGTTTGACGACGGTGAACGATTCCAGATCGGCCAGATCGAGGTCCGCGTGATGCACACCCCGGGGCATACGCCGGCCTGCCTGACCTACATCATGGGCAAGGATGCGTTTGTCGGCGACACCTTGTTCATGCCCGACTACGGCTCGGCGCGCTGCGACTTTCCCGGCGGCGATGCGGCGGTGCTCTACCGCTCGATCAAAAAAGTGCTGGCGCTGCCGCCCGATATGCTGCGTATTCCGGTGAACGTGACCGCTGATTCCGGCAACGTGACCGGCATTCCGGCGAACGTGACCGAGGGTTGGTGT
>NZ_JAFCTH010000014.1:0-99701 GCF_049895905.1 Polaromonas sp. DSP2-3-2b2
ATGCCTGAGATCTGATGGGACCCCCGTTTGGGGGGATTTGGTGATCCTATGCTGCCGAGAAAAGCATCGACGCGAGGTTTTAGCCGCCCGTACCCCAAACCGACACAGGTGATCAGGTAGAGAATACTAAGGCGATCGAGAGAATTATGGTTAAGGAACTCGGCAAAATGCCCCCGTAACTTCGGGAGAAGGGGGGCCCCAACCTTGATGGACACTTGCTGTCCGGAGGGGATCGGGGCCGCAGAGACCAGGGGGAAGCGACTGTTTACTAAAAACACAGGTCCGTGCGAAGTCGCAAGACGATGTATACGGACTGACTCCTGCCCGGTGCGGTAAGGTTAAGAGGACCGGTTAGCCTCACGGCGAAGCTGAGAATTCAAGCCCCAGTAAACGGCGGCCGTAACTATAACGGTCCTAAGGTAGCGAAATTCCTTGTCGGGTAAGTTCCGACCTGCACGAATGGCGTAACGATGGCCACACTGTCTCCTCCTGAGACTCAGCGAAGTTGAAATGTTTGTGATGATGCAATCTCCCCGCGGAAAGACGGAAAGACCCCATGAACCTTTACTGTAGCTTTGTATTGGATTTTGAACAGACCTGTGTAGGATAGGTGGGAGGCTTTGAAGCCGGGACGCTAGTTCCGGTGGAGCCAACGTTGAAATACCACCCTGGTGTGTTTGAGGTTCTAACCTAGGTCCATTATCTGGATCGGGGACAGTGCATGGTAGGCAGTTTGACTGGGGCGGTCTCCTCCCAAAGTGTAACGGAGGAGTTCGAAGGTACGCTAGTTACGGTCGGACATCGTGACGATAGTGCAATGGCATAAGCGTGCTTAACTGCGAGACTGACAAGTCGAGCAGATGCGAAAGCAGGACATAGTGATCCGGTGGTTCTGTATGGAAGGGCCATCGCTCAACGGATAAAAGGTACTCTGGGGATAACAGGCTGATACCGCCCAAGAGTTCATATCGACGGCGGTGTTTGGCACCTCGATGTCGGCTCATCTCATCCTGGGGCTGTAGCCGGTCCCAAGGGTATGGCTGTTCGCCATTTAAAGAGGTACGTGAGCTGGGTTTAAAACGTCGTGAGACAGTTTGGTCCCTATCTTCCGTGGGCGCTGCAGATTTGAGGAAGCCTGCTCCTAGTACGAGAGGACCGGAGTGGACGAACCTCTGGTGTACCGGTTGTCACGCCAGTGGCATTGCCGGGTAGCTAAGTTCGGAAGAGATAACCGCTGAAAGCATCTAAGCGGGAAACTCGTTTCAAGATTAGATCTGCCGGGGCCTTGAGCCCCCTGAAGAGTCGTTCAAGACCAGGACGTTGATAGGCTGGGTGTGGAAGCGCAGTAATGCGTTAAGCTAACCAGTACTAATTGCTCGAGAGGCTTGACCCTATAACTTTGATTAATTCAAAGGTGTTATGCCAAGACTGACGCATTCAAAAGACGCATCCCTAAAAAAGACGCGCAAGACTCTAAATTACAGCTGATTTGCTCTATGAATTCGATGGGCTGCTTCCCGTGTGGAGCCGCTCATCAAAACAGTTATGCCTGATGACCATAGCAAGTTGGTACCACTCCTTCCCATCCCGAACAGGACAGTGAAACGACTCAGCGCCGATGATAGTGCGGATTCCCGTGTGAAAGTAGGTCATCGTCAGGCTCTTATCCCGAACCAGCCCGGTTGATCGTCAGATCGACCGGGCTTTTTCATTTGGCTCGCGTTTATTCGCTTGAACAGCGCTTCCTGCTCCTCATAAATTGACGATGTATTCGCCTTCCTGTGCCACAACGCCAGCGGCGATCAGTTCATTACACAACTGCTCTATCCATAGACGCATAGGTATATCTGCAAAGAAAAGCTCCCGGATCTGTTGAAAATATGAGGTCGTCATGGCCCATTGCGTAAAGTCAGCGGTCGACTGGCGTTGGACTTCAAGCAATTTGAACTTGAGCAATACCTTTACCCCATGTTGTGCATGCCGTACCGGACTGGCGGTGAACGCGTCCAGGCGCTGGTTCGCTTTGGACAGCGTCTCTGCTGTGCAACTAAAAATTCGCCCATGACCTGGAATGATGGTTTTCGGATTCAGCCGGCCGATCAGGGCCAGCGTAGCGGCAACGTCAGAAAAGGCGTTCGCTCCCTCAAGTTCTGGAAACACCACACCGAAGCCGTTTTCCCATAGAGCATCCGCTGAAATCAGAACCCTGCTGACGGGTTCAAAAAAGATAAGCGAATGCGGGTCATGCCCGGGGGCCGCGTGAACCTGCCAGTCAGCCGTGCCCAACCGGATGTCGGTTCCAGGTTGAATCGTTTGGTCAAAACTGAATCTTGGACACAACTGGCCGGTGGGTATGTACGTGAGCGCAATAGCATCCCATTGCGCCACCTCCCGTGCATGCCCCGGAGGAATCCATGTCTGGAGCGCTGGGTAACGTACCTGCAATGCGGCATTGCCTCCGCAATGGTCGCTGTGCAGATGCGTGTTGATCAGCACATTCAGCGGGCAGTTACCCAGAGCGGCTTCAACCAATGACAGCGTTTGCTCCGCGTGCGTGCAGTAGCCGCTGTCAATCAGCAGGGATTTGTCGCCGCCGGTAAACAGGATGTTGTTGCTCGAAAGCCATCCTCTTTCAAAGACATGCATGCCTTCCGGCAGGAAGTTCGCCGCCATCACCAGCAGATCGCTTTAATTACTTCAGGCTGTTGCATGCAATGCCCGCCTGGGGATTTTTTCGACATGGATTTAGGGAAGTGCATCGTGAAACTCAATCTATTGGGGTCGTTCAAATATCCGTCAGGTGCTGCTTGCAATAAGCGCTGATGCCGTTCTTGCGCACCATTGTGAAAGCCTGACTGCCGAAACTTCAGCGGGCTTGTCCTAATGCGCGCCGTCGGCTGCCAGCAAATGGCTCAATTTAGTCGCGCAGGCGACATCGCCGTCGTCGAAGAGGGCGCGGATCCATTCGGATTCGCGCTGCCGGATTAGCGCCAGGAACTCCTCCGCGCCACCCATTTGCGCAAAGGCATCAAAGCCGGTTTCCAGAAACTGCTGAAGCGCGTCCAGTCCTGCGGCGGCTGCCGGGCGGCGCATCATCCTGAGCAGGGTGCGCAGCCCGCGTGCGCGGGTCAGGCGGTCAAGTTCGCGCCCCAGTTGCAGCACCACGTCAAGCTGATGCTGGCGCGCAACCCGGTCGCCCGACTGCCGCCAGCAACGGACATAGCGGGCAGACTCGCCATCTTGCGGCGATGCTAGGGTGTCTGCGCGCCAGGCGTGGGCCATTCGGTCGTCCAGCGTTTCCGTCAGCGCGTGGACCTCGGCGAGCGCCGCCGACGTGGCAACGACAGGCTGCGGAAACAGCCTGGTGATGGTGCTGGCAATCCGGGCAAACTGCTGGTCGCGGCTGGCGTAGTCCCTGTCGCTGTAGAGCTCCTGCAAAAAAAACCGGGCTGCCCTGGCATAGCGCGGGTTGTGCAGCAGGTCGGCGTAGGTGGCCTGGAAACGTCGCGCCTGAAAACGCTTGACCTCGGAAATTGCCTTGGCCAGCGCCGGATCGCAGGCATGCTGCTGCCGAAACCGCTCCACGCGCTGCAATGCGTCCTGGATGGTGTGTGCCGGAGTCGCCATAGTGGCTGCCAGTGTAGCCAGCCCCTCTAGAGACCGTGCTCTATTGGCGCCGGCAGGGCCATGCGAAACTTCTCGCCATGCAAAGACGAACACTGCTCAAGCTGGGCCTGGCATCGGCGGCCGCGTTGGCTGTGGTCGGCGGCGCTGCGGGCTGGCTGCTGCAGCCCGGCCTGCAGCAAGATGGCCGCCTTTCGGCCGCAGGCCAAGGCGTGTTTGCCGCTGTCGGCCGGGCCGTGCTGGACAAGAGCCTGCCAGTGGAGGAGGGCGAACGCCACAAAGCCATTGCGGGACTCTTGACGCGGATCGACACGCTGGTGCAGGCGCTGCCACCGCACGCGCAGGCCGAGCTGTCGCAGTTGCTGTCGGTGCTGGCCAGCGCGCCAGGCCGGTTTGCGCTGGCGGGCCTTGGCCAGCCCTGGGCTCAAGCGTCCATCGCCGATCTGCAACTGGCGCTCCAGGACATGCGGCTGTCCGTCCTAGCCCTGCGCCAACAGGCGTACGCTGCCTTGCACGACATTGCGACCGGGGCATATTTTGCCGATGCCGCGACCTGGCCCCTGCTGGGCTACCCCGGCCTGATGAAAATTTGACAAACCATTGCTGAATGGCGAACCACCCATGAGCTCATTGAATGACCCAATCCAGGAAGGACTGAAGCGCGGCTGGAAAGTCCTTGGCGGCGCACTCGGACCCGTCCCCGAAAAAATCGTCTGCGATGTCGCGATCATTGGCAGCGGCGCGGGCGCGGGCATCACCGCCGAACTGCTGGCCAAGGCCGGGCTTCAGGTAGTGATCATCGAGGAAGGCCCGCTCAAGAGCAGCAGCGACTTCAACCAGCTGGAATCCGAAGCCTATCCGGCGCTTTACCAGGAAAGCGCGGCGCGCAAGACCGAGGACAAGGCGATCAACATTTTGCAGGGCCGCTGCGTCGGCGGCTCGACGACGGTGAACTGGACGAGTTCCTTTCGAACGCCGGCTTCGACGCTGAAGTTCTGGCAGGACCGCTTCGGCCTGGACGGCTACACCGAAGCCGCCCTGGCGCCATATTTCGCGCAGGCCGAGCAGCGGCTGAACATCGCGCCGTGGCAGATGCCGCCGAATGAAAACAATGCCTTGCTGGGCCGTGGCGCGCGCAAGCTCGGCATTCACGCCGAGGCCATCGCGCGCAACGTCAAGGGCTGCTGGAATCTGGGCTCGTGCGGGCTGGGCTGCCCGACCAATGCCAAGCAGTCGATGCTGGTCACCACCATTCCGGCGGCACTGGACCTGGGCGCCCAGCTGCTGACTGAAACCCGCGCCGAGCGCTTTGAACTGGCCAATGGCCGGGTTACGGCTCTGATCTGCCGAAATATCAAGCCAAATGGGGCTCTTGCGCAGTTCCCCTCTGCACAAGCAGCTACTAAAATAATAGCAAATCATTATGTGCTGGCTGGCGGCGCCATCAACTCGCCGGCGGTGCTGCTGCGCTCTGGCGCTCCCGATCCGCACGGACGGCTGGGAATCCGGACCTTTTTGCATCCGGTGGTGATGTCGTCCAGCATTTTTGACCAGAAGGTCGAGGCTTGGAGCGGCGCGCCGCAGTCGGTCTACACCGACCACTTCCTGCAGACCGAGCCGATCGACGGCGCCATGGGCTACAAGCTGGAAGCGCCGCCGCTGCATCCGCTGATCTTTGCTTCCACCGTGCCGGGTTTTGGCCAGGGACAGCATGACCTGCTCAGCTCGTTTCCCCACAACCACACCCTGCTGGCGCTGCTGCGCGACGGCTTTCACGACGAAGCGCCGGGCGGCCAGGTCAAACTGCGCGGCGATGGCTCCGCAGTGCTGGACTACCCGCTGGGCGACTACGTCATGCAGGGCGCGCGCCGGGCGCTGCTGTCGATGATGGAGATTCAGTTCGCCGCCGGCGCCCGGCAGGTGCTGCCGCTGCACGAAATGGCCGTGCCCTACACCTCTTGGGCGCAGGCGCGCGAAGCGGTGCAGGCGCTGCCGATGAAGCCGCGCCTGCTGAAGATCGTCAGCGCGCATGTGATGGGCGGCTGCGGCCTGGCCGGCAGCGCGCGCCAGGGCGTGACCCGGCCGGATGGCATGCACTGGCAACTAGGTAATCTCTCGATTCACGACGGCTCGATTTTCCCGACCAGCATTGGCGCCAACCCGCAACTGTCGGTGTATGGCGCGGTGAATCGGCTGGCGCAAGGCCTGGCCAAAACGCTGACGGGCCGCTATGTGGCGCTGGCCTGAGCGGCGGCCGCGCACCGCCTGACCTTATGCTCGCATCGCTGCAACGGCTCATCACCCTGTCCATCATCGCTGCGGCTACGGCCTGGCTGCTGTACTTCGGCCGCAGCGCGCCAATTCTGGCTTTTACGGGTTTTATGGCGATTGCGCTTGCCTACTCTGGCTTTCTTGCTATTGAATTAATACTGGCAAGGCAACTGAATAAAAGCGATCCGGTGCCCCAGCCAAGCTGGCGCGAACTGTTCGCTGCGTGGCGGGGCGAAACCGTCACGGCACCCCGGGTTTTTTGCTGGCGCCAGCCTTTCCGGCCGAACGCCATCGCTGACCAGCTTGGCCCGCCCGCGCGGGTGCAAGGGCGCCGGGGCGTGGTGTTCGTCCACGGGTTTTTCTGCAACCGGGGCATCTGGACGCCGTGGCTTGCGCGCCTGCAGGGCAGTGGCCACGCCTTCATCGCCGTCAATCTGGAGCCGCTGTTCGGCTCGATCGACGACTATGCGCCGCAAATCGACGAGGCCGTCCGGCGCATCACCGACGCCACCGGCTTGCCGCCGCTGCTGGTCTGTCACAGCATGGGCGGCCTGGCGGCCCGGGCCTGGCTCAAGCTGATGAAGGCCGAGGCGCGCGTGCACCATGTGGTGACGATTGGCGCGCCGCACCGGGGCACCTGGCTGGCGCGTTTCGGCCATGGCCGCAACAGCCGCCAGATGCGCCTTCTCGCAGACTGGCACACCACGCTGGACCACGAAATGCCCATTGGCCGCCATGCGCTGTTCACCTGCTGGTATTCGAACTGCGACAACATCGTGTTCCCGGCCTCCAGCGCCACGCTGCCGGGCGCCTGCAACCGGCTGGTTCGCGGCGCTGCGCATGTGCAGATGGCCTTCGTGCCAAAAATCATGCAGTCCACGCTGGCCTTGCTGGACCCGGCCCCTTCCTGAGTCCGACGCCAAGGAATGAGCGTGTCTGGTTTACACATCATTACTCTCTGGAAAAGAGGAGTTTCACCTTGGATAAAGACCTAAATTTGCAATATTTTGAATAAATCTTGTTTATTTGTGACAATTGAATTTGTTGGGGTAAATTTCTCAGCTTTCCGGTTTTTCAAAAAACAACAAAAACACATGTACCGGTTCAAATCAAAAACGGCCGGCGTCGGGATTTTGCTGGCGCCCATGGACCCTGGCCAAAAAGCTTGTCCGTCAGCCGCCACCGGTCAGCCGTCAAAAAATGAGCGAGAACTGTTATGCCCCTGATCGTGGTGATTGATGATGATGCCGGCACGCGCCTGCTGGTCAGCCAGGTGTTGAAGAAGGAAGGCCATCAGGTCGTGGCTGCGGAAGACGGCGCCAAGGGCCTGGCGCTCATTCGCGAACACAAGCCCGACCTGGTTGTCAGCGACGTGCAGATGCCGCTGATGGATGGCTTCGAAGTGCTCGATCAGGTGCGAAGCGACCCGTTGCTGGCGGCCACGTCGATGATTTTGCTGACCTCGCTGCAAGACCGCAGCTACATGCGACTGGGCATGACCACCGGCGCCGACGACTACCTGACCAAGCCGTTCGCGCCGCAGGAGCTGCGCGAAGCCGTCAGTGCGCAGCTGCAAAAGCGTGAACGGGCCGAAGCCCTGCGCACCGAGGGCGTTGACAAGGCGGTGCAGCTGGCGCTGGACGAGCAGCGCCACAAGATCGGCGCGCTGTATGAAAGCCGCATGGTCAAGGCGCTCAGCGAGCAGTGGCCCGACAGCGGCACCATGCCGGGCAGCGAGAAGTTTGACAGCGCCACGGTGCTGTATGCCGACATGCGCGACTACGGGCTGTGGACGCAAGCGCTGAGCAGCAGCGAACTCAGCGAGATCGTCCAGCTGCTCTACAGCAGCGTTGGCGACACGGTGTACCTGTTCGGCGCGCATTACATGCAGTTTGTCGGTGACGGCATGCTGTGCATTTTTGTCGATGCCGCCGACACCCATTCCGTGAACCACGGGCTGCGGGCGGTCCGCGCCGCGCTGGGGCTGACGAATGCCACCCGCCGCATTGACGCCCATGCGCAGAAAAACCTGGCCGGACGCGGACTGCCGAAGTTTTCGCTGGGCGTGGCGCTGCACAGTGGGCCGGTGGCCTTTGCCCACCTGGACGGCCTGATCAGCCGCACCGGCCAGACCACGCCGGTGGGCGACACAGTGACGGCGGCGCTCAAGCTGTTCCAGGGCGAGCCGCGCCTGCACTGGTCGGTGGCTGCCAGCGTGCAGGCATGTCGCCTGGTCACCGGGGCGGTGCGCACCGGTGAACGCGCCCTGGTCCAAGTGCCGGGGCGCAGCCAGCCCATGGACACGCTGGAAATTCTGGGCCTTGCATGAATTCAAGCCTGAGGCCAGCCAGGACGTTCTCGTTGCGGACGGTGCTGATCGTCAGCCTGCTGCTGTTCTCGCTGCTTCCGGCGGCCACCGTGGGCTGGTTTTTGTACCGCAGCAATGTGCAAAGCGTGCAGCTGCTGTCGGAAAAAATCATCGAAGACATGACCCAACGCATCCAGACCGGTGTGGAAACCCATCTGGCGCAGGCCCATGTTGTGCTCAATGGCATGGTTCACGCGCAACCCGATGCGTCGGCCGTGCTGCGTGCGCGCCAGCTGATCGAGTCGCCCGAACGGTTCGAGCAGGCCGCGTTCGCCATGACACGCATGACGCCCGATGTTTCCCGGATGTACATGGGAAGCCATCGCGGGGAGTTCCTGGCGGTTGACACCTTCGCCCGGGATGCCGCCACCCTCGTGCGCGTGAGCGAGCGCAAGGCGGGCGGTGAGGGCCGGCACTTTTTCATGGCCGCGTCGCCAGGCGACCGTCAGCTGGAACTGTCTGCGGAAAACGCCAACTACGAGCCGCGTAACCGGCCCTGGTACCAGGCGGCGATGGAAAACAAGGGACGGGCCTTCACGCCGATATCGGTTTCCTCGAATGACCCGCAATTGCAATTGCAGCTGACGCTGGCGCAACCCGTCTACGGCCTTGACGGCGGCGCCCTGGGCGTGGTTGCCGTGGACCTGCCGCTCAAAAGCCTGAACCAGATGCTCCAGAGCATGCGGATCAGTTCCCATGGCGCGGTTTTCCTGCTGGACGAACAGGGTTTTACCGTGGCCAGTTCGACCGGCGATGAACTTTTTTCCAATATCGCCGGCAATGTGCAGCGCTACAAGCCACTGCAAAGCCGCAACGCAATCATCCGGCAAGCCTACGGCGAAACCGTCTCCAGCCTGGGACAAACCCTGGAGTCCAGCGTGCAGCGCGTGTCTTTCCTGCGCCGCATTCCCATGGCAGGCGATAGCCTGGTGGTTGCCTTGAATCCCTTCGGTGAAAGCATGGGCGTGCGCTGGAGCCTGGTGGTGGCAGCCCCCGAAAGCGACTTCACCGCAGCGACGCAGGCGGCCCTGAAGGACACGCTGGCCGTGACCGCACTGATCCTGGCGCTGGGCGCGCTGCTGGCCATCGCGCTGGCCTGGCGGCTGAGCCTGCACTTCCGGCGCCTGGGCGAAGCCGCGGCGCTGCTGGCGCGGGACGAAGTGCCGCCCACGCACCCGGCCAGCCGCATTGACGAAGTTCGCCAGCTGTCCCGGTCACTGCATGACAGCGCCCGGGAGCTCAAGCGCAACCGGGCAGCCATCCAGGCGCAGACCGTGGCCCTGCACGAGGCCAACGACACGCTGGAAGACCGGGTTGCCAGCCGCACCGCCGAGCTGAACGCCTCGCGCGACGAAGCCCTGGGCGCCGCCCGTGCCAAGGCGGCGTTCCTGGCCGCCATGAGCCATGAAATCCGCACCCCGCTCAACGGCGTGGTCGGCATGACCACGCTGCTGGCCGACACGCCGCTGGACGCCGAGCAGCGCGACTATGTGCACACCATGCGCATTTCCAGCGACCAGCTGCTGGGCGTGATCAACGATGTGCTGGATTTTTCCAAGATCGAATCGGGCAAGCTCGAACTCGAGGACGAGGCGCTCAACCTGCTGGCGACGATTGAGGAAGCCTGCGACATCGGCGCGCCGCGCGCCCGTGAAAAAGGACTGGAACTGCTGGTGGACCTGGGCGACGACTTGCCCGGCTGGGTGCGCGGCGACGTGACGCGCCTGCGCCAGGTGCTGCTCAACCTGGTGAACAATGCGGTCAAGTTCACCGACCAGGGGCAGGTGGTGGTCTCGGCCCACATGCTGGAAGACTTCAGCCCGAGCCAGGGCGCGCTGATCGAGTTCCGGATCAAGGACAGCGGCATCGGCATTGAGCCGGACCGCCAGGCCGCACTGTTCCAGTCCTTCGTCCAGGTCGATGCCAGCACCACCCGCAAATACGGCGGCACCGGGCTCGGCCTGGCGATCTGCAAGCGTCTGGTCAAGCTGATGGGTGGGCGAATCGGGCTGGAGTCGGCGCCCGGCGCGGGTTCCACCTTCTGGTTCACCGCCCGGCTGGGCCATGCCGATGCGCCCGAAGTCGCCATGCTGTCCGGGCTGCACTTGGTCAGCCTGGTCAGCCAGCGCGTGGCCGTCGTCGATGACACGCCGCTCAACCTGCGCATCCTGGACAAGCAGCTCAGGCGCTGGGGCATGACACCGATGCTCTTCGAGCGCGCCGCCGAGGCGCTGGATTGGCTGGCCGGGAATCCGGTCGATGTGGTGATCAGCGACATGCACATGCCCGAGATGGACGGGCTGAGCTTTTCCCGCCTGCTGCGCGAACGCATGCCGGCCACGCCCATCGTGCTGCTGACCTCGGGCACCATGCCGACCGGCGAGCCGGCTCGGGTGTTCAATGCGCGACTGCTCAAGCCCTACCGCCAGTCACAGCTGTTTGAGGCCCTGGCGCGCGTCACGTCTGCCCCGACAGCTATTGAAAAAATAGCAAGGGCCAAGCCGGTCGCCTATCGCAACCAGTTCATCCTGGTGGCTGACGACAACCCCATCAACCTCAAGGTCGCGCTGGCCATGCTGGCCAAGCTGGGCTACGAGGCCGCCACAGCGGTCAACGGCCGCGAAGCCGTGGACATGGTCGCCGCGTCGCTGCGCTCCGGCCCGGGCGAGCTAGCGCGCCAGTTCGCCGCCATCCTGATGGATGCCAACATGCCGGTGATGGACGGCTTTGTCGCCTCGCGCCTGATTCTTGCCGCGCACGGCGCGTCGGCGCCGCCGCTCATCGCGCTGACCGCCTCGGTGCTGGAAGAGGACCGCCAGCGCTGCCTGAAGGCCGGAATGATCGGTTTTTTGCCCAAGCCGCTGCGCATTGACGAGTTGTCCGAGGCGCTGGCGCGTTATGCCCGGCAGCCCGGGCACGAGAATGTTGCGGAAATCATCGCTCCTGACGCCATGCCTGCTTCGCTGCAAGCCCCCTCGGGCCTGGAGCCGGAACCCGTGCTGTTCGACTGGAGCCGGCTGGAGCAGTTCCGCGAGTTTGACGATGAAGACCTCAGCATGACGCGCGAGGTGGTGATGCTGTTCATCGCCGAGATGCCCCAGCGCACCAGGGATATCCGCGACGCCCTGGACGCCTGCGACAGCGCCGTGCTGTCGCGTGCCGCGCATGCGCTCAAGGGCGCGGCGTCCAATGTGGGCGCGCAGGCCATGAGCGAGGCCTGCGCCGCCCTGGAACAGTCATGCCAGCAGGGCCAGTGGCCGGCGGATGCGGCCGTCCAGGTGGCCAGGCTGATGGCCCTGGCCGACGGGACCTGCCAGTTGCTCGCCGGCTGGCCCGCCGCGCAGGCCGTCGCCTAGCCGGCCTGCGTGCCCTGCGAACGCTCTGCATTCAGCGCCTGGTAGAGCGGCCTGAAGTCGGGCCGGGTCAGCGCCCGCAGCGTGTCAAAGCTGTCGATCACGAAATACTGCTGCTGGTAGCTGTCGATCTTGTAGCGTGAGGCCATGCAGCGCAGCAGGTCCGCCGTGTTCCGCAGCGGCGTGCGCTGCGGTTCGTGCGACTGCACGCAGTAAGCCAGCTCGCCGGGGCTGCTCAGCAGCCCCGCGCCATACGCCCGGATCTGGCCTCCGGCCTGCGCGTCGCGCATCAAGCCAAACTCGATCGTGTACCAGTACAGGCGCGACAGCATTTCCACCGCGCCAGGGACCGGCTCCGGCCCATGTTCCAGCGCATGGGCCTTCAGTGCCCCTTCGCCATAGGCCTGGATGTGGTCGGCATAGCGCGGCTCGAACAGCAGCGGCACATGGCCGAACAGGTCGTGAAAGATGTCCGGTTCGACGATGTAGTCAAACTCGGCCGGCGTTCGGATCCAGTCGGTCACCGGAAACTTGCGCGCCGCCAGCAGGCTGAAAAAGGGCACCTCGGGAATCAGCCCCGGCACGCCGACCAGCTGCCAGCCGGTCGCGCTGAACAGGCGCTCGTTGATGTCCTCGAAGCGCGGAATCGCATCGCTGGCGCCCAGATGCGGCAGCGCGTCGATGAAGGCGCTGCAGGCCAGCCCCGGCAGCAGCGCCGACTGCCGCGCGTACAGGCGGCGATAGGTGTCGTGGTGCGCGGCGCTGTAGGCGGCATGGTCCTGCGCGCAGGTGTAGTCGCTGCCAGCGCGGCTGTAATCGCCACGCGGCGGGCGCTCCGATTCGCCATAAACAGCAGGTTTGACGGCCATCAGACTTTCTCCAGCACGCCACGGCGCATCTGGTCCAGCTCGATGCTCTCGAACAGCGCCTTGAAGTTGCCCTCGCCAAAGCCTTGGTTGCCCTTGCGCTGAATGAATTCGAAAAAGATCGGCCCGAGCTGGTTTTCGCTGAAGATCTGCAGCAGCAAGTCCCCCGGCTTGCCATCCACCAGGATGTTGCGCGCCCGCAGCGCCGCCACATCCTCGCCATGGCCCGTAATGCGCTGGTCGAGCAGCTCGTAGTAGGTGTCGCCGGTGGTCAGGAGTTTCATGCCGGCGAACTGCAGCGCGTCCACCGTGGCCAGCAGGTCGTCCGAGCCAAGCGCAATGTGCTGGATGCCCTCGCCCTGGTACAGGTCGAGGTATTCCTGGATCTGGCCGGCTTTTTCGTTTCCTTCCTCGTTGATCGGGATGCGGATCTTGCCGCAGGGGCTGGTCATGGCCTTGCTTTTCACGCCGGTCGTCTGGCCCTCGATGTCGAAGTAGCGCACCTCGCGGAAGTTGAACAGCCGCTCGTAAAAGCCCGCCCATTCGGCCATGCGGCCCCGGTGCACGTTGTGCGTCAGGTGGTCGATATAGGTCAGGCCGTGGCCGGCCGGGTTCAGCTCGGCACCTGGCAGAGGCTCGAAATCCACATCGTAAAAGCCGATATTGCCGATGGCCCCTAGCTGGGCGCCGTTCTTGCCGCGCCATTTGTCGATGAAATAGATGATCGAGTCGCCAATGCCCTTGATCGCTGGAATGTTCAGCTCGCCCGGTGCCGAGGTATCGGCATAGCCCCAGGCGCCGAGCGAAATGGCGCGTTCGTAGGCCGCCTTGGCATCCTGCACCCGGAAGGCGATGGCGCACACGCTGGGCCCGTGCTGGCGCGCAAAGCGCTGGGCAAAGGAATCGGGCTCGACATTGAGGATGAAGTTGATGCCGCCCTGGCGGTACAGCAGCACATTCTTGTGCCGGTGCCGGGCAATCGCCTTGAAGCCCATGCGCTCGAACACCGCGCCCATGGCCTTCGGGTCGGGCGCGGCGTATTCAATGAATTCGAAGCCGTCGGTGCCCATCGGGTTGTCCCAAGCGGCGTCAGCTTCGGTGGAAAGAGGCTTGTTCATGTTTGTCTCCGGTAATCGTGCCTCTACTTTTTGGGCGAAGGCGGTATGGATTCATGCAAATCAAGGCGCGTACCCCGTGCTTCGCGCAGCAAAGCTGCAAAATAAACCCGATGCAGACACTTGACAAGCTCGACCGGCAAATTTTGCTGGTCCCGAACAGGGCGCACTACAGTTGCTTCATCATGATCACGCTGCTCAAGCACGCCAGCGTGCAAGACTGCAAAAGCAGCTTCGTGCTCGACCGGGTGAAGTCCGCCACGGCCGTTCCCTTGTGACGCACTCCGCAGGGCTGCCGGCCTTACCAAAAGCGCGACCACCTGACGTTGCTGCACTGCAACATTTTTGAGTCGGTAGTGTGACCTGGTATTGCTATGCTTTGTATAGCTACTAGTGCTTTCTGGTAGTGCTTGAAAGCCTTATTTTGTCTGATTTAAGGCTGGCCCGAAGTTGTAGGGCTTTACGCTGTGAGCGCGATCTATCTAGGGCTAACCCTTACATTTAAGCCATGGTTCATCCCGGCACACTTTTAAAGGCCTCCCTCATGGCGAGCATGGCGTTCTTCCGCTCGCCTGCGTATGGCCGCGCACCCCGCCTCGCGGCGGCTCATGGTGCGACGTCGGTCGTAGTGCCGATCCGCTCCATCGGCCCCGGCCACACCGAGCGCATCACCGCGCACCTGCTGGCGCTTGAGCCCCGGGACCGTTACTTGCGCTTTGGCTATTCGGCGAATGACGAGCAGATCAAGCGCTATGTCGCCGGACTCAATTTCGAGCGCGATGAAATCTTCGGCATCTACAACCGCAAGCTCGAACTGATCGCCATGGCGCATCTGGCCTTTTCCACCGACCCTGAACTCCAGAGCTGCGCCGAATTCGGCGTTTCCGTGCTGGCGCATGCGCGCGGCAGGGGCTATGGCGCGCGCCTGTTCGACCGGGCTGCGATGCACTCGCGCAACGAAGGCGTGCAGATGATGTTCATCCATGCGCTGAGCGAAAACACCGCCATGCTCAACATCGCCCGCAAGGCCGGCGCCACGGTGGAGCGCGACGGTTCGGAAACCGAGGCTTATCTCAAGGTGCAGCCGGCGGATCTGGACTCGCGCATGAGCGAAATGCTCGACGAGCAGATCGCGCAGACCGACTACCGGCTCAAGGTGCAGGCCAAGAAGTTCTGGGATTTCCTGGCCCTGCTGCAGGAAGTCAGGCGCGGCGTGCGTGACAGCCGCGACCGCATGAAGGCGTAAAAGGCCCCCACGGTCGCTCACTGCGTGTAGCTTCCTGCCCCCCGAGGGGGCCGCTGCGCCTGCGGCCCGGCCAAGCCGGTTCCGCGGCCCCTGCTGGTGTACGGGGTCGCCACGCTTGCGCGGCTTTTGTGCTGCGTGGCCTTGACTCTGCTGTCGCTTGGCGGCGCTTCAATAGCTGCCTGTGGGCTACCCAAACTTCCGGGCGGTCAATAAATTCGGCTATCCTAGACCGCTTATTCACTACCGACCGCCCTTACGTGTCCGATGTTCCTCCCAGTCGGTCTTCCAAAAACGAAGACAAACGCGGCTTTTTGCAAAAGCTCGCTGAAATGCTCCACCCTGGTCCTGACTCCAAAGACGAGCTGATCGAAACCCTGGTGGAAGCCCAGGACAATGATGTCATCGGCCAGCAAAGCCGTGAAATGCTAGAAGGCGTGATCCGCATGGCCGACATGACGGCCGGCGATGTGATGGTGGCCGCGCCGCGCATGGACCTGGTGAACATCGATGCGCCGTTCGACGAGCTGCTGCACCTGATCATCGACACCGCCCATTCGCGTTTTCCTGTCTATGAAGGCGAAAAGGAAAACATCATCGGCATCCTGATGGCCAAGGATTTGCTCAAGCTGCAGCGCGCGCCCGACCTCAACATCCGGGCGCTGCTGCGGGCGGCGGTGTTCGTGCCTGAAAGCAAGGGGCTGAACGAGTTGCTGCGCGAATTTCGTGTCAACCACAACCACCTGGCGGTGGTCATCGACGAGTTCGGCCGCGTTGCCGGCCTGATCACCATCGAGGATGTGCTGGAGCAGATCGTCGGCGAGATCGAGGATGAATTCGACATTGAAGAAGACGCCGGCGACATCTTCGCGCTGACCGACCACACCTACCGCGTGAGTGGCGACACGGCGGTCGAGCGGGTCAATGAATCGTTCGAGGTGCTGCTGCCGGACACCGACTTCGAGACCATCGGCGGCCTGGTCGCGCATGAAATGGGCCATGTGCCCAAACGCGGCGAGCATTACGCGCTGGCCGGCCTGCAGTTCACCGTGCTGCACACCAAGGGCGGCGCGGTGCGCTGGTTCAAGGTGTCGCCAGCGGCCGCCACGGCCGTCCCGGCGAACGACGCGCCGTGACGCCGCGCATCAGCTGCCTGTCCGGGCTGTCGGGCGCATGAGGTCTGCAGCGGCGGTGCGCTTCGGCCAGCCCGGCATCCGGCGGATCGAACCGGCAGGCGACCGGCTGGCATGGCTTCAATTGGCCATTGTCGTGGCCGCCGGCTGTTTCCATGCCGCCAGCATGGCCTGGCCTTTTGCCTTTGGCGTCCCCGTGCTCGGCCTGGCGCCGGGCCAGCCCGTGGGCTGGCTGCAGTTGCTGGCGCTGGCGCTGCTGGCCGGGCAACTCGATGGCGCGCGCGACTGGCGGCGCGGCGCCTGGCTGGGCGGATTGTTTGCCGTCGCCATGCAGTGCGCGACCTACTGGTGGCTGTTCATTTCCCTGCATGTGTACGGCGGGCTGGCCGCGCCGCTGACGGTGCTGGCGATTGTGCTGCTGGCTGCATTGCTGGGGCTGTATTATGCTGCTGCTTCTGCACTGTTTGTGGCATTTTCGCCCGTCCAGACTGCGTGGCGTGCTCTGTTTTTTGCAGCGATGTGGCTGCTGGCCGAACTCGCCCGGGTCAAGTTCTTCACCGGCTTTCCGTGGGGCGAGGGCGGTTACGCCCATGTGGACGGCTGGGCCAGGCCGCTGGCCGCATGGGTCGGCGTGCACGGCTTGAGCTTCATGGCGGCGGGGGTCGCCGCTTGGCTGGCGTTTTGCCTGCTGGCGCCGCGGACCCGCTGGCGCTCGGCGCTGGCCGGCGTGCTGGCGAGTGCCGCCGTGGCCTGGCTGCCGGTCTTCAATGTCGGCGATGTCGAGCCCGATCCGGCGCTCCTCAAGCCGATGTCGGTCACGCTGCTGCAGGGCAATATTCCGCAGGACGAAAAATTCGTCGCCGGCACCGGCGTGGCCACCGCGCTTGGCTGGTATGGCGAGCAACTGCAGGCCGCCAGGGGCGCGCTGGTGATTGCGCCCGAGACCGCCCTGCCGATGCTGCCGCAGCAATTGCCCGACGGTTACTGGCAGGCGCTGCGGGCGCGTTTTTCCACCGGCGACCAGGCCGCGCTGATCGGCCTGCCGCTGGGCGACTTCAACACCGGCTATTCCAATTCGGTGCTGGGCTTCAAGCCCGCGCTGCCCGGCGAGGCGGCGCCGCCGCTGCAGCCTGAGCCCTACCGTTACGACAAGCACCACCTGGTGCCTTTCGGCGAGGTAATTCCGCCCGGTTTTCACTGGTTCATCCGCCTGATGAACATTCCGCTGGGAGACTTCAACCGGGGCGAAGTCGGCCAGCCGTCCTTCGCCTGGCAGGGCCAGCGGCTGGCGCCCAACATTTGCTACGAGGATTTGTTTGGCGAGGAACTGGCCGCGCGCTTTGTCGATGGCCCCCAGGCGCCGACGGTGTTTGTCAACGTCAGCAACATCGCCTGGTTCGGCAACACCGTGGCGATCGACCAGCATCTGCAGATCTCGCGCATGCGCGCGCTGGAGTTTGGCCGGCCGATGATCCGCGCCACCAACACCGGCGCCACCGTCATCATCAATTACCGGGGCGAGGTCACGCATTCGCTGCCGCGCCACACCCGGGGCGCGCTGAGCGGCGACGTACAGGGCCGCAGCAGCATCACGCCCTACGCCTGGTGGGCCGGGCGTTTCGGGCTCTGGCCGCTGTGGGCGTTGGGCCTGGGGGCGCTCGGGCTGGCGCTGGTTTCCAGGCGCCGGGGCTGAACCGTGGCCGCGTAAAATAAATGCTTGTGCGATGCCGCCTCTGGTGTTGCCAACTCCTTGATTTCCCGGTGCCTTGAAGCTGCACCCGCCACCGACAAGAACAATGCCTATGCTTACCTTTCAGCAAATCATCCTGAAGCTGCAGTCTTACTGGGCCGACCAGGGTTGCGCACTTTTGCAACCTTATGACATGGAAGTCGGCGCCGGAACGTCGCATACTGCTACGTTTTTAAGAGCGCTTGGCCCCGAGCCCTGGAAGGCTGCTTATGTGCAGCCGAGCCGCCGCCCGAAAGACGGCCGCTATGGCGAAAACCCCAACCGCCTGCAGCATTACTACCAGTACCAGGTGGTCTTGAAGCCCGCACCGAGCAACATTCTGGAGCTCTACCTGGGCAGCCTTGAAGCGCTGGGCTTCGATTTGAAGAAAAACGACATCCGCTTTGTCGAGGACGACTGGGAAAACCCGACGCTGGGCGCCTGGGGCCTGGGCTGGGAGGTCTGGCTTAACGGCATGGAAGTCACGCAGTTCACCTATTTCCAGCAGGTCGGCGGTATCGACTGCAAGCCGGCCACCGGCGAAATCACCTACGGCCTGGAACGCCTGGCGATGTACCTGCAAGGCGTGGACAACGTCTACAACCTGACGTGGACCGAAGGCTTGACGTACGGCGACGTGTACAAGCAAAACGAGGTCGAGCAATCGACCTACAACTTCGAGCATTCCGACACCGACTTTTTGTTCACCGCCTTCACCGCGCATGAAAAGCAGTCGAAAAACCTGATCGAGCAGCAGCTCGCCCTGCCGGCCTACGAGCAGGTGCTCAAGGCCGCGCACAGCTTCAACCTGCTCGACGCGCGCGGCGCCATCAGCGTGACCGAGCGCGCCGCCTACATGGGCCGCATCCGCAATGTGTCGCGCCTGGTCGCACAGAGTTATCTGGAAAGCCGCGAGCGCCTGGGATTCCCCATGGCGCCGCGCGAATGGGTCGAACAAATGACGAATGCACACAAGACGACGAAGAAGGGCGCCTGAGCCATGACCACCCAAAACCTTCTGGTCGAACTGTTTGTCGAAGAACTGCCGCCCAAGGCACTGAAAAAGCTGGGCGACGCCTTTGCCGGCGTGCTGGCCGAGCAACTCCGGGCGCTGGGCCTGGCCACGGATGCGTCCGTGGTGACAGCTTACGCCTCGCCGCGCCGGCTGGCCGCGCACATCAGCCACGTCTGGCTCAAGGCCGACGACAAGGCGGTGCAGCAAAAGCTCATGCCGGTTTCCGTGGGGCTGAACACGGCAGGCGAGGCCACGCCCGCGCTGTTGAAAAAGCTGCAGGCGCTGGGCGCTGACGTGTCGGACCCCGCCGCCGCTGTCGCCGCGCTGAAACGCGCGCCCGACGGCAAGGCCGAAGCGCTGTTCTACGACAGCCTGGTGACCGGCGCGACGCTGGACACCGGCCTGCAAAAGGCGCTGGAAGAAGCGATTGCCAAGCTGCCGATTCCCAAGGTCATGAGCTACCAGCTGGAAACCGACTGCGAACTGCCCGGCTGGACCAGCGTGAACTTCGTGCGTCCGGCGCACGGGCTGGTCGCGCTGCACGGCAGCACCGTGGTGCCGGTGAAGGTGCTGGGCCTGAAGGCCGGCAACACCACGCACGGCCACCGTTTTGAAGCCGCCGTCGATCCGGTGGTGTTGAAGGATGCCGACAGCTATGCGGTGACGATGGAAATCGACGGCGCGGTGATCGCCGGCTTTGCCCAGCGCAAGGCCGAGATTGCCCGCCAGCTGCTTGATGCTGCCGCTGAACTGGGCGGCGGCGTGCAGCCGATTGAGGACGATGCGCTGCTCGATGAAGTGACGGCGCTGGTCGAGCGGCCCAATGTGCTGGTCTGCCAGTTTGAAACAGAGTTTCTCGGCGTGCCGCAGGAATGCCTGATCCTGACGATGAAGGCCAACCAGAAATACTTTCCGCTGTTAGATGCTAGCGGCAAGCTGACGAACCGTTTTCTGGTGGTCAGCAACATCAACCCCGAAGACGCCAGCGCGGTGATTGGCGGCAACGAGCGCGTTGTGCGCCCGCGCCTGGCCGATGCGAAATTTTTCTTTGACCAGGACCGCAAGAAAAGTCTGGCTTCGCGCGTGGCGGGGCTGGACAAGGTGGTTTATCACAACAAGCTGGGCTCGCAGGGCGAGCGGATAACCCGCGTTTGTCAGATCGCCTATGCAATTGGCAAGAGTCTTGTTCCTTCGGGGGACTCGGGCTTGGCTATCCATGCGCAGTTGGCTGCGCAGTTGGCCAAGGCTGATCTGGTCACCGACATGGTCGGCGAATTCCCCGAGTTGCAAGGCATCATGGGGCGCTACTACGCGCTCAACGACGGCCAGCCCGCCGACGTGGCCGACGCGATTGAAGACCACTACAAGCCGCGCTTTGCCGGTGATGAACTGCCGCGCAACCCCGTAGGCGTGGTTGTCGCGCTGGCCGACAAGCTCGAAACGCTGGTCGGCATGTTCGGCATCGGCAACCTGCCCACGGGCGACAAGGACCCGTTCGCGCTGCGCCGCCATGCCTTGGGCGTGATCCGGATGCTGGTGGAAAAAGACCTGCCGCTTGGTCTGGACACCTTGCTCCAGGATGCAGCCACTGTATTTAAAGGAATTTCCGGTTTCGAATTCGGACGTGCTGTTGTAGAACTACAGGACTTTATTTACGACCGCTTCGCCGGAAGTCTGCGCGAGCAGGGTTACAGCGCGCAGGAAGTCGATTCAGTCATCTCCCAAAAGCCGCAGCGCCTGGGCGACGTGGCCCGGCGCCTGTCCGCCGTGCGCGCCTTTTCGGCATTGCCCGAAGCCCCCGCCCTGGCCGCCGCCAACAAGCGCATCGGCAACATCCTGAAAAAAGCCCAGGAAGTGGACCCGCATGTCAGCGAACTGCTGCTCAAAGAGCCCGCTGAAATCGCCCTGTACGCGGCCATGAAGGACATCGTTCCTGCTGCCAATGCGCAGTTCGATGCCGGCGACTATGCCGCTTCCTTGCAAACTCTGGCGGCCCTGCGCGCGCCGGTCGATGCCTTTTTTGACGGCGTGATGGTCAATGCCGAAGAACTCGACCTGCGGCTGAACCGCCAGGGCCTGCTCAAAAGCCTGCACGACGCCATGAACCGGGTGGCCGACCTGTCGCGTCTGGCGGCTTGACGCGGCCATGCCTTCCACCGAACCCTTGACGCGCAGCGGCTTGAATTCCGCCGCAAACGGCTGGACTTCCCAGCGCACGGCCTGGCTGCTGTTCGGGCCGCCTGCATTCATGGTCGCGGTCCGCTGGCTGCTTCAGATGATGGACGACCGCCAGAACATCGTGCCGGCGCTGCCGCTGGCGCCGGTGTCCACCACGGCCGGCGCGCTGGACCTGCTGTGGCCCGTGGCATTGGCGCTGGCCTTACTGGTCGCGGCGGGGCTGGTCATTTACCGGCTGGGCTGGCAGCGTGTCATGCCGGTGATCGGCGCCGCCTGGCTGCTGCTGTGGCTGGCCGGCAGCGGCGCGCTGGCGCAGCGCCATTTCAACCGGCAGGGGCTGGTCTTGCAGGGCATGACGGCCGCAGCGCCCGCGCCGCAGGCCTTGGTACGGGCCCGGGTGGTGACCGCCCAGTTCAAGCGGCCCAGCCTGCGCAGCCTGGGCGGCACCGAGCTGGTGCTGCAGGTCGAGGGCCTGGAGATTCCGAACCGCCTGCTGATCGACGATGCCCGGGCCTTGCCGCTTCAGCCCGGCGACACGCTGGCGCTGCAGCTTGCGCCGGGCCGCTTCGGCGGCTTGTTTGTCACCGGCTGGCAGGTTGCGCCGCCCGTTTCCCCCATCACGAAAACCCCATGAAACTCGTCATCCTCGACCGCGACGGCACCATCAACAGCGACAGCGACGACTTCGTCAAGACGCCCGAAGAATGGCTGCCGCTGCCCGGCGCGCTCGAAGCGATTGCCCGGCTCAACCATGCCGGCTGGCATGTGGTAATTGCCTCCAACCAGTCGGGGCTGGGGCGCGGCCTGTTCGACGTGGTGTCGCTCAACGCCATGCATGCCAAGATGCAAAAGCTGCTGGCCATGCAGGGCGGGCGCATCGATGCAGTGTTTTTCTGCCCGCACACCGCCGAGGAACACTGCAACTGCCGCAAGCCCCGGCCCGGGTTGTTCGAGCAGATCGGCATGCGTTTTGGCGTTCCGCTCAAGGGCGTCCCGACCGTTGGCGATTCGGTGCGCGATGTGCAGGCCGGCGCGGCGGCCGGTTGCGAGCCGCACCTGGTGCTCACTGGCAAGTCGGAAAAATACCGGGGCATGGCGCCGCCCGAAGGACTGCCACCGGGCACGCTGGTGCATCAGGACCTGTCGGCCTTTGCCGATTGCATCCTGGCGCGTGCAACGCCCTCGGCGCCGGTATGAAAAAGATAGCTGCCTGCGCATATGCAGCCTGCGCAAAAGGCAAAAAGCATTGCGAATCCTGCGCTTGAAGCCCGCCGGCAGTCCCGCACGCCCGGCCTTTCCAACCCACCTTTGATACCAACGCCATGCCCCTGATTCGCTCCCTTTTGCACATGCTGTGGCTGATCCTGACCGTCATTCCCTGGGCGCTGTTCGTGGTGATTGCCTCGCTGTTCGTCAGTAGCACCACGATGTACTGGATGTGCGCGCGCTGGCTCAAGCTGGCGGTGGACAGCGGCACCGTCATCCTGGGCATCCAGAACCGCGTGACCGGCATGGAAAACCTGCCCACCGGCGAGAAAAGCGCCGCCGTGCTGCTGGTCAAACACCAGTCCACTTGGGAAACGCTGACCATGCCGGCGATCATGCCGCATCCGCTGGCCTATGTGTTCAAGAAGGAGCTGCTGTACATCCCGTTCTTCGGCTGGGCGATGGCGCGCATGGACATGATCCATATCGACCGCAGCCAGCGCACGCAAGCGTTTGGCAAGGTGGTCGAGCAGGGCAAGCGGCTGATGGCGCAGGGCACCTGGGTCATCATGTTCCCCGAGGGAACGCGCATCAACCGGGGGCAAAAAGGCGTGTACAAGTCGGGCGGCACGCGCCTGGCCATCGAAACCGGCGCCCCGGTGATCCCGATTGCCGTGACCTCGGCCAAGTGCTGGCCGCGCAAGGCCTTCATCAAGAAGCCTGGCATCGTCGACATTTCCATCGGCAAGCCGATTCCCAGTGCCGGCCGCAAGCCCGACGAGCTGATGCGCGAGGTCGAGGCCTGGATCGAGGCCGAAATGCGCCGGCTCGACCCCGAGGCCTATGCCGGCGGCGAAACCGTACCGGCCAAGCCGCGTTCCTGAAAGCCGCGCAGGTGGCTGCCACAGCGCGCAGGCGGGTCCAGTTGGCGTTTGATTTTTTCTTGCCCGAGCCCGAACTGCCCGCCGGCGCCAGAAAATCGGCAGATTCAGCATCAAATATGCCTTTTCCGCACGTGGATATTGTGCATGCAGCTATGGAAGTAATAGCAGAGCCGGTTTTGCCGGTGCCAGTCGTTTTTCGCCATCCGCGCGCCACGCGCGAAATCGTGCTGGCTGGCCAGCTGGTGGCCTATGAACTCAAGCGCGGAAAACGCCAGACCATCGGGTTTTCCGTAGGCCGGGAAGGCCTGGCCGTCAGCGCGCCGAAATGGGTGCCGCTCCAGGAAATTGACCAGGCCGTGCTGGGCAAGTCCGGCTGGATCGTCAAAAAACTGATTGACACGCGCGAACGGCACCGCCAGCAGGAATCGCAGCGGACCGACTGGCGGGACGGCGCCGTTTTTCCTTTCCTGGGCGAGCCGGTGCGGCTGGTGCTCGATGCGCGCCAGCCGCACAGCGCCCTGGTCCCCGAAGCCGCAGGCACCGGCGCGGCGCGCGTCCTGCGCCTCAAGCTGCCCGCCGACGCCGGGCCGGCCCAGATTGAACGAATGGTGCATGCCTGGCTCATAGCGCAGGCTTTGCCGGTTTTTACCGCCAGGCTGGACTTTTTTGCGCCTCAACTGGGGGTGCAGTGGCGCAAGCTCAGCCTTTCCAGCGCCGCCACCCGTTGGGGCAGCGCCAGCAGCAGCGGCGCCATCCGGCTGAACTGGCGCCTGATGCACTTGAGTCCGGCCTTGATCGACTATGTGGTGGTGCACGAGCTCAGCCACCTGCGTTTCATGGACCATAGCCCCCGTTTCTGGGCTACCGTGCAAGGCGTCATGCCCGAGCACGCTGTTTTGCGCCGGCAGCTCAAGGACGAAGTGCTTTTGTAAAGATGAAACCTGAAATAAGTCAATGGTATTTTGTATTAAATTGAAATTAATGAAACATTATTAAAATCAACAAACACCCAAAACTGGCTAAAATTAATCATTAACTATGGAACCAAGCATGTCCGATAAGCTGATACTTGTTGTAGAAGACAACCCGGACCACCTGGAACTGACGGTGCTGACCCTTAAGGAGCTGGGCGTTGGCGCAGAGATCGCCGTGGCCTGCGACGGTGCCGCAGCGCTCGACTACCTTTTTGGTCAAGGAAAACATGCCGGCCGCGATGTTCGCAGGCAGCCGTCTTTTATCCTGCTGGACATGAAGCTGCCCAAGCTTTCGGGGCTCGACGTGCTGCGCAGCGTTCGCAGCAATCCGCTGACCTCGCTGGTTCCGGTCATCATGCTGACGTCGTCGAGTGAACACTCGGACATGGTCGGCTGCTACCAGAGCGGGGCCAGCAGCTTTGTGCGCAAGCCAGTCGATTTCATCGACTTCACCGAAAAACTGAACCGTCTGCAGGCCTACTGGCTGGATGTGAATGAATCACTGGCGGCTGTCTGACGCCTTGCCCTGCGCCGGCGTCGTCCCTGAACGACGTGGCGCCCAGCGCCTGCTACCGCCTCGCCTATGAACTTGCAGCTTACCCTGCGCAAGCAACTTGTCTTGCTGGTGGCGGCCGCCATGGTTCCGCTCCTGGGCCTGGCCATCTTCAATGCCGAGCTGAGCTCGGACGCAGCGCTCAGCCGGGCCACTAACGACCTGAAGTTTGCCGTCTCGCTGGCCGCTTCCAACCAGCAGCAAGTCATCGAGACCGCGCACCAGGTCCTGGTGGCCATCTCGCATGTTCCCGGCATCCGCGAGGGCCAGTATGCGCACTGCAACCAGCACCTGAGCGAACTCCGGCGGCAGCTGCCCTCTTACGCCAATTTTGGCATTGCCAGTGCGCAGGGTTTTGTTCTTTGCAGCGGCCTGGTCACGGCTGCGCCTCTTTATGTCGGTGATCGTTCCTTTTTTCGCGACGCTGTCGCCAGCGGGCGCTTCGTGGCCGGTGAGTTCATGGTCGGCCGCCTGTCTGGAAAGCCTGTCGTCCCGTTTGCCTTGCCGGTGCTCGACAGCAAGGGTTCTGTCTTGTTCGTTGCCTACGCGGCCCTTGACCTGGCCTCGGTGGTTGCTTCTTTGGCCGCCGCCCAGTTGCCACCGGGTGCTGGGCTGGGCGTTCATGACCGCCATGGAGCCTTGCTGGCCGGGTCACCCGGCCTGCCGCTCCAAATCGGACAAAACGCGGCCAGCCTGGTGATTCAGGAGGCGCTCAAGACCCGAAGCACATCGGTGCGCGAGGGCGCTGACAAAAATGGCCAGCAACGCTTGTGGGCCTACATGCCCACCAGTGCGGATACGGGTACGGCCTTTGTCGTGGCGGTCAGCATGGACCGCCGCCTGGTGGTCGCACCAAGCCAGCGCCAGCTCTGGCTGGAACTGGCCGCGCTGGCGCTGGTGACGCTGTTGGGCGGCTGGCTGGCCTGGATGCTGGGGACGCGTGCCATTGTGAAGCCCGCTGCCAGCATTCTTGAGGCCACCGGGCAGTTACAGCAAGGCCGGCTTGACACGCGTATCGCGCTGGGCCCGAACGAGCCTGCAGACGAGTTTTTCCGTATCGCCGAGGGCTTTAACCGCATGGCCCAGGCCCTGCAGGCACAGCAGGGCGCGCTGCAAGCTGAACTGTCGAAAAGCCGCGCGGTGCAGCAAAAATTGTGCGTCGCCCAGCAGGCCGCTGTCCACAGCGCCGAACTGCTGAACCGTGCGGGCGCGCTGGCAAGGGTCGGGGGCTGGGAGCTGATGGTTGACGGCATGACGCCCTGCTGGTCAGCGGAAACCTACCGCATCCACGGTGTCGATCCTTCGCAGGACATCAGCTTTGAAGACGCGATCAATTTTTTTGAAGCCGATGCCCGGCCCGTCATCACGTCGGCTATCCGATCGGCCATCAAGGACGCAACGCCGTGGGATATTGAACTTGCGCTGGTGACCGCCACCGGCCAGCCAGTCCGGGTGCGCACCCAGGGGCGCGCCCTGCTCGAAAATGGCAAGGTCGTCCGGCTGGCTGGCGTGATACAGGACATCACCGCACAGCACCAGGCGCACGCGCACGCGAAACTGCTGGAAACCTGCATTTCCCGCCTGAACGACGTGGTGATGATCACCGAAGCGGAGCCGGTCGATGAGCAGGGGCCGCGCATCGTGTTTGTCAATGACGCCTTCGAGCGCCTGACGGGTTACAGCCGTGCGGAGGTACTGGGCACGTCCCCCCGCTTTTTGCAGGGCGCCCACACCCAGCGCAGCGAACTCGACCGGATACGGGAAAGCATCAAAAAATGGCAGCCTGTCCAGTCCGAGCTGCTCAATTACGCTAAAAACGGACGCGAATTCTGGATCGACCTGAATATGGTTCCCGTCGCCAACGAAAAAGGCATCCTCACCCACTGGGTGGCCGTCGAGCGGGACATCACCGGGCGAAAACTGGCCGAGCAGGCCCTTGTCAACAGCGAGCAGCGCTACGCAGCGCTGTTCAACATGGCGCCAGTTTCCATGTGTGTCCATGACATTGAGACGAACCGCTTTCTCGCCGTGAACCAGGCCGCCTGCCAGGCCTATGGATATTCAGAGGCGGAATTCCTGTCGATGAGCATTTTTGACATTCGGCCCGCCGCCGAGCGTGAGGAACTGCGCCAGCGGCTGGGCGGTCCCCTGCGAAAAAGTGCCGTGTCGCACGATTTGCGCAAGGACGGCTCGCTGTTCGCGGTCGAAACGGTTTCCCGGCCGGTTCAATATGGCGGCCGGAATGCGCGGTTTGTTATCGCGCTGGACAAGACCGTCCAGGAAAAAGCCGAAAAGGATGCGCAGGAGTACCTGTTCACCCTTCAACGCGCAGCAGATGCGGCCCAGGCCATCACCTGGCATCGGACGGTCGAAGGAAGCATGCAGGAAATTGCAGAGCAGGCGCGAGGCGTCATTGGCGCACACCAGGCGGCCGTGTGCCTGAGCGCCGACAGCATGCGTCCGCAAACCATGCATGCGCTGTCGCTCTCCGAAAAGTATGAAACTTATCGGGGCATGATGAAGCCTACCGACGGCTGCGACATCCATGCCGTCGTCTGCGAGAACAACCGTTCCGTACGCATGACCCAGGCCCAGCTTGAAGCGCACCCCGGATGGCGGAATTTTGGCAACTATGGAGCGATGCCTCCGCCCGTGCGCGGCTGGCTCGCCGTCCCATTGATGGGCAGGGATGGAAAAAATATCGGTGTCCTGCAGCTGTCTGACAAATACGAAGGCGAGTTCACCAAAGAGGATGAATACGTCGCACTGGAACTGAGCCACCTGGCTTCTGCCGGTCTGGAAAACACGAAACTTCTCGAAGAAATCGGCCAGCTCAATGCGGTGCTGGAACAAAAGGTGGCGGAACGCACCGCTGCGCTGGTTCGCCAGGAGGCATTGTTCCGGGCGCTGGCCGAGCAGGCCCCTCAGATGGTCTGGACGGCCAGTTCGGACGGGCGCGCCACCTACTTCAACCGGGCCTGGTTTGACCTGGTGGGCGGCGCGTTGAAGGACTGGACTGGTTACCAATGGCTGGCGGTCGTTCATCCCGACGATGTCGCTGACATCAAGGGCACATGGGCGGCTTCCAGAGCAAACCAGTCCTCGTACGCGGGACTGCGGCGCCTGAGAGCCAGCGATGGCAGCTTTCACACCATGGCCTACAGGGCGTCCCCGGTGCTGGACGACCACGGTAATGTGGCCTTCTGGGTGGGAATCGATGCGGACATCACGGAAATCAAGGCCATTGAAGCGGCTTTGCGCTTGTCAAATCAGGAACTGGAAGCCTTTTCATATTCCGTGTCCCATGACCTTCGCTCGCCCCTCAATACCATCGACGGCTTCAGCAAGCTGCTCGCCAAGCAGCTGGCGCCGCAGATAGCGGGCGATGCCGGTGTCAAGGCGGGTCATTACCTGATGCGCATCCAGGCAGGCGTGGCACAAATGGGGCAGTTGATCGAGGATTTGCTGTCCCTGTCACAGGTCTCGCGTGCGCCCTTGAATACCGCGCCGGTGGACCTGTCCTTCATGGCGCGAAAGCTGCTGGAGGAATGGAGCACCCGCCAGCCCGAGCGCCAGGTGACGGTGACGGTTCAAAACGGACTGCAGGCGCATGGCGATGAGCGGCTGGTCCGGATCGTGATGGAAAACCTGCTGGCCAATGCGTGGAAATTCACTGGGCAAAAGGCGCAGGCTGAAATCAGCGTCGGCCAGCAATCCAACCTGGCTGGTTTGCCGGTCTTTTTTATTAAAGACAACGGCGCAGGCTTTGACATGGCTTACGCTGACAAGCTGTTTCAGCCCTTCCAGCGGCTGCACAGCGTTTCTGAATTTTCGGGAACCGGTATCGGCCTGGCCACCGTTAGCCGCGTGATCAAGCGGCACGGCGGCCGCATATGGGCGGAGTCCGCGCCGGGGCTTGGCACCACGTTTTTCTTCACGCTGTCTTAGCACAAGGCCTGTCGTAGGGCATCAGGTGTTGTCCTTTTGTGTATCTGGACGGGAATTTTGCCCCGATGCAGATAAAACTCATTAAATTGATTAAGATTACAACTGTGACAAATTTAAACCATTTTAAAGTGCCTTGATGTCGCGTGAACCAAAATCCTTCGAAGCTGCCATTACTGCCAGTGACTTTTCAAGTGACGATTACTGCGGGACCAGCTATGCAGCCAAAATGCTCGGCTTGTCTGTGGCGACGGTTCAGTCGCTGGTCGAGAAAGGCGAAATCGATGCCTGGAAAACGCTGGGCGGTCATCGGCGCATTGCCCTGCAGTCGCTCAATGCCTACCTGACCAAGCACAGTCCCCAGCTCTCGCGTGCCGATCTTCACCCCAAGCACCGCTTGCGCGTGCTGGTGGTCGAGGACGACGAGGCGACGCGTGACCTGTACCGATGCCATTTTGACGAGTGGGATCTGCCGGTTGACTGCACCTGGATGCCATCGGCGCTGGACGCCCTGATGGACATTGCCAGCATGCGCCCGGACCTCTTGGTTGCCGACTTGTCGATGCCGGGCGTCGATGGCATCGAGATGCTCAGGACCATCAAGCGCAACCAGCAGCTGGCAGACATGCAGATCGTGGTCATCAGCGGGATGGCCGTGGATGCCATTGCCGCTCGCGGCGGTCTTCCGCCACAGGCGCGCCTGGTTCAAAAGCCGGTCAATTTCGACTGGCTGCAGGGCTATGTCACCGCACTGGTCATGGCCAATGCCAAATGGCGCTGACCTGCTCGCCCCGTAAGTCTTCCAGTCCCTGACACCCTACGCCCGTCTGCCATGACCCGATTTCTGGACAAGTTCCGGGCAAACCCGCCAGCCGACGCGCCCGAAGCAAAACCGCATGATGTCAACGCCATCCTGCCGTTGTCACGGCAGGAATGGGGTGTGGGCGACCTGACGCTGGACGGTATTGTGCTTCTTGACCACCAGTTGGCCATCGTTGACGCCAATCCCCGGGCGCTCGTATTCTTGCGCGCGTCCCTGTCCGCCATCAGCGGCTACAGCCTGTGGGACGTCGTATCGCAGGAAATCGCCAGCCAGCATGAAGCGGCGGCTGGACTGGCGCTCGTGGATTCGGATCAATACGTTTTCGTTGTTCATGAAAGCTTTGAAAACAGCTGGGTCGAATACACCCTGCGGCGATGCGCCGCCGGTTACATCGTCAACCTGCGCGAAGCGGGGCCAGCGCAAAAGTACCAGCGCCTGCTGGAAGACAGCAAACGCTACAACCAGCTGATCTTCGAAGCCAATCCGAATGTCATGTGGGTGTTCGACCGCACCTCGCTTCGAATCTTTGCGGCCAACCAGGCCGCCATCAGGTTTTACGGCATTGCGCGCAAAACCTTCATGACACTTAGCATGGACGTGCTTTTCCCCGAGGGGGAAGGCGCCGAACTGCTGAATTCGCTGCACAGCGGCAAGGAAGGCCATTCCGAGATGCGGCTGTGCCGGCAGAAAAAAATGGACGGCAAGGAGGTCCTGGTCGAACTTGCCTGGAGCCAGGTCAAGTGGGATGGCCACCATGCGGTGCTGGTCAGCCTGGCTGACATCAGCGACCGGCACATTGCCGACACGGTCCTCAAGAAATCCAACGCCGTGCTGCAGCAAACACTGCTTGCGCAGCAGGATGAACTGAAAAATGCCAGGCACGACCTGCTGACCTTCACCCAGGCGGTTTCCAGCGACCTGCAGGATTCCCTGCATGTCGCCCAGGGTTTTGCGTCCAGGCTGGCTGAAAAGTATTCGCCGGTCCTGGATGATCAGGGCCTGCACTACGTCAGGCGCATTCAGGCCAGCATCAGCCAGCTCGCCAGGCTGGTCGACGACCTGCGAACGCTGGCCCAGCTGCCGCTTCGCTCCGGAAAGCCGGAAATGGTCGATCTGGTGCCCGTCTGCCGATCCCTGTTCGCCGATCTGCGCAAGCTCGATCCGGACCGGGATGTGACGATCGAGATGGACACTAGCCTGATGCTCGTCGGGAACCGGGGTCTTTTGACCATTGCCCTGTTCTGCCTGCTTGACAATGCCTGGAAATTCACCGCCAAAAAAGTCGAAGCATGGATCAAGGTCGGACTGTTGCCCGGCAAGCTGCCGGGGGAACTGGTCCTGGTGGTGGCTGACAACGGCGCAGGATTCGATCCGGTCTACAGCGGTAATCTGTTCACGGCGTTTCAGCGCCTCCACTCTTCCGCCGACTTCTCCGGAAATGGTCTGGGGCTGGCCATCATCAAACGGGTCGCGCAGGTGCACGGCGGCACGGTATGGGCTGAAAGCCCCAATCAGATGGGCGCGAGCTTTTTCATGTCGCTGCCGCAGGCGCAACCGATCGTTTCCTGACCCTAGTTTCTTGCCATTGTCGGTGCGTGCGTGCATCCTGAAAACCGGTTCCCTGCCAATGCGTATCGGCAAACCGGTGAACGGGAAGCGCCGTGCCCGCAGACCGGCTTCTCCCATTCACGTTATATTTGACGTTTACGTAAACGTAAGAGTCTATGGATTGCGGCCACAGTACAGTACCGGTTTTCGCTATTGTTCTGTTGCCTCGGCTGGGCTTTTACTTCCTCTCATGGCCACTACCTACACCATCAGCGATCTCGCCAAAGAGTTTGACCTGACCACCCGCGCCATGCGCTTTTATGAAGACATGGGACTGCTGCAGCCCGAGCGTGAAGGGGCGGGCGGGCGCAACCGCGTCTATTCGGCGCGCGACCGCACGCGGCTCAAGCTCACGCTGCGCGCCAAGCGCCTGGGGCTTTCCCTGACCGAGGCCAAGGAGATCATCGACTCCTATGACAGCCCGCGAGACACGGCGCCGCAACTGAGGAAGTTCCTGAACATCCTGGCCGACCACCGCCTAAAGCTCGAAGCGCAACTGGTCGATCTGCAGGCCAACCTGGAAGAACTCCGTGTCCATGAAAAGGAAACCAAAATGCTGCTTTCAAAGGCTGAAAAGTCAAAATAGGTGATAATTGACGTTTACGTAAACGTCAACCAAAAAGCCTGCCCGCAAGGCAGACTCAACCCATTCTTACAGGGCCTTGTCCATGGAAGCATCCACCGCGCCATCAGCGCTGTTTCAGCGAATCGAGGCGAGCTTTTTGCGGCAAGGCTTGATGCAGCATCTAGGTGCGCGGCTGGTGCGGGTCGAACCCGGACTGTGCGAGGTCTCGCTGCCTTATTCGGATCGCGTGATCCAGCAGCAGGGCGGCTTTCATGGCGGCGCCATGGGCGCGCTGGCTGATATTGCCGGCGGCTATGCGGCCCTGACGCAGGTTGCGCCTGACACGGAAGTCACCACCGTCGAGTACAAGATCAATTTCCTGGCCGGTTTCAAGGATGGCGAGCTGCGTGCCGTGGGCCGCGTCACGCGGGCCGGCAAGCGCATCATCGTGACCACGGCGGAGGTGATGCACCTCGGCGTCGACGGCAAGGAGAGCGCCTGCGCGCTAATGCAGCAAACCATCGCTCCCGTGCCCAAAACCTATTAATCACTGTTTAGCCTTCATCCCCTCGCGCAAACGGACATCAGCAGCGCGTTCCCAACCGGCCTTTAAAGAAAGACTCGATCATGAACAACATGCCAGGACTCAATTTCCAGCTCGGCGAAGACATCGACGCCCTGCGCGACGCGGTGCGCGACTTCGCGCAGGCTGAAATTGCGCCGCGCGCCGCCGAACTGGACCGTAACGACCAGTTCCCGATGGACCTGTGGGAAAAAATGGGCGCGCTCGGCGTGCTCGGCATCACCGTTGGCGAGGAATACGGCGGCGCCGGCATGGGCTACCTGGCGCACATGATCGCCATGGAGGAAATCAGCCGCGCCAGCGCCTCGGTCGGCCTGTCATACGGCGCGCACAGCAACCTGTGCGTCAACCAGATCAAGCGCAACGGCACCGAGGCACAGCGCCAGAAATACCTGCCCAAGCTGATTTCCGGCGAGCATGTCGGCGCGTTGGCCATGAGCGAACCCGGCGCCGGCAGCGATGTGATTTCGATGAAGCTCAAAGCCGAGGACAAGGGTGGCTATTACGTCCTCAACGGCAGCAAGATGTGGATCACCAACGGCCCCGATGCCGACACGCTGGTGGTCTATGCCAAGACCGAGCCGGAACTCGGCGCGCGCGGCGTGACGGCCTTCCTGATCGAAAAAGGCATGCCCGGCTTTTCCGTCGCGCAAAAGCTCGACAAGCTGGGCATGCGCGGCAGCCACACCGGCGAGCTGGTGTTCCAGAACGTCGAAGTGCCCGGGCAGAACATTCTGGGAAACCTGAACGGCGGCGCGAAGGTCCTGATGAGCGGTCTCGACTACGAGCGCGCCGTGCTGACCGGCGGGCCACTGGGCATCATGCAGTCGGTGATGGACAGCGTGCTGCCCTACATCCACGACCGCAAGCAGTTCGGCCAGAGCATCGGCGAGTTCCAGCTGATTCAGGGCAAGGTCGCCGACATGTATACCGTGCTGCAAGCAGGCCGCTCGTTTGCCTATACCGTCGCCAAGAACCTCGACATGCTGGGCCTGGACCATGTGCGCCAAGTGCGCAAGGATTGCGCTTCCGTCATCCTGTGGTGCGCCGAAAAAGCCACCTGGATGGCGGGTGAAGGCATTCAGATTTTTGGTGGCAACGGCTACATCAACGACTACCCGCTGGGCCGCCTCTGGCGCGATGCCAAGCTCTATGAAATTGGCGCCGGCACCAGCGAAATTCGCCGCATGCTGATTGGCCGCGAGCTTTTTGCCGAGACCATGTAACGCAGCCCGGCGAAGACACACTTTCATGACCTCATCCATTCAAGATCTTTTCAGCCACAACCGCGCATGGGCTGCGCGTATGGAAGCTGAACGCCCCGGCTTTTTCACCAGCCTGGTGAAGCAGCAGACGCCCAAGTACATGTGGATCGGCTGCTCCGACAGCCGCGTACCCGCCAACCAGATCACCGGGCTGGAGCCGGGCGAGGTGTTTGTCCACCGCAACGTGGCGAACATCGTCGTGCATTCGGACCTCAATGCCCTGTCGGCCATCCAGTTCGCTGTCGAGCGGCTCAAGGTGCAGGACATCATGGTGGTGGGCCACTACGGCTGCTCGGGCGTGCAGGCGGCGCTGGAAGGTGCGCGCATCGGGCTGGCCGACAACTGGATACGCCATATCCAGGATGTGCGCCACCGCCACCAGGCGCTGCTCGACAGCCTGCCCGACGACGTTCGCGCCCATGCACTGTGCGACATCAATGTGATCGAGCAGGTGGTCAACGTGTCCGTCAGCACCGTCATGGTTGACGCCTGGGCGCGAGGCCAGCCGGTCAGGGTTCATGGCTGGTCCTTCGGCGTGCATGACGGGCTGCTGCAGGACCTGCGGATGAGCGTGCCCGGCCCCGAGGACGTGAATGACCTGTACCGCAAGGCGATCGACCGTGTACGCCAGCACTGGAGCGCCCGGCCCGTCGAGCTTTAAGGACTTTTTTGATGTTCCCCCAGCGCCTTGACTCCACCGTGGCTTATGACATCGCCAAGGCGATGATGGACGGCTTCAACCGGCACTACCAGCTGTTTCGCACCGAATCAAGCCGGGCCAAGCACCGCTTCGAGACCGCCGACTGGCACGGCCAGCAGCGCGCCCAGCGCGAGCGCATCGAGTTCTACGACCTGCGCGTGCGCGAAGCGTCGTTCAGGCTGGAGCGCGAGTTCAAGGCGGGCGAGCAGCCGATGGACGTGTGGCATCAGGTCAAGCTGCATTACATCGGCCTGCTGGTCAACCACCAGCAGCCTGAACTGGCCGAAACCTTTTTTAATTCGGTCACCACCAAGATATTGCACCGCAGTTATTTCCAGAACGATTTCATCTTTGTCCGGCCCGCCGTCAGCACCGAGTACATCGAAAACGAGGAGCCGACCGCGCAGCCGACCTACCGCGCCTACTACCCGACGCGCGACAACATGCACGAAACCCTTGTCAAGCTGATCGGGGACTTCGGCCTGCATTGCGAATTCGAGGACCTGTGGCGCGATGCCGGCTATGTCGCCGAGGCCATGGCCGCGCGTCTGGGCGACGTGAAGCTGCGCGCCAATTTCCAGATACAGGTGCTCTCGGGCCTGTTTTTTCGCAACAAGGGCGCCTACGTCGTCGGCAAGATCATCAACGGCTTTGGTGAAACGCCCTTTGCCCTGCCGATCCTGCACAGCCAGCCAGCGCCGGGGCCGGCCACGGCTGCCGAGAGCAAGGGCATTTCCAGCCAGTCGGACGCCGGCCGGCTGGTGATTGACGCGGCGCTGTTCGGCGAGGACGACCTCTTGATCCTGTTCAGCTTCGCGCGCGCCTACTTCATGGTCGACATGGGCATTCCGTCGGCCTATGTGCAGTTCCTGCGCAGCATGATGCCGCGCATGCCGCGCGCCGAAATCTACAACGCCCTGGGCCTGGCCAAGCAGGGCAAGACGCTGTTCTACCGCGACTTCCTGCACCACCTGCGCCACTCGACCGACAAGTTCCGCATCGCGCCCGGCATCAAGGGCATGGTCATGCTGGTGTTTGATTTGCCGTCGTTTCCGTATGTGTTCAAAATCATCAAGGACTACTACCCACCGCAAAAAGACACCAGCCGCGAGCAGATCAAGGGCAAGTATTTGCTGGTCAAGCAGCACGACCGCGTCGGCCGCATGGCCGACACGCAGGAATACAGCGAAGTCGCCTTTCCGCGCGACCGTTTCAGCGACGAGCTGATCGCCGAGATCGAGAAATTCGCCCCCAGCCAGTTGGAGATCAGCGACCGCGACGGCGACGGCCAGACGGAAGTCATCATCAAGCATGTGTACATCGAGCGGCGCATGATCCCGCTGAACATCTACCTGCAGGAAGCGTTCGACTTCGGCGTGGCCGAGCGTGCGGGCAAGGACCAGATCGAGCGCGCCGTGGTCGAATACGGCAACGCCATCAAGGACATGGTCGCGGCCAACATCTTTCCCGGCGACATGCTGTGGAAGAACTTCGGCATCACGCGCCATGGCAAGGTCGTTTTCTACGATTACGACGAGATCGAATACATCACCGATTGCAAGTTCCGAAAAGTGCCCACGCCGCGTAACGAAGAAGACGAAATGAGCGGCGAAATCTGGTATTCGGTCGGCCCCAAGGACGTGTTCCCCGAAACCTTCGGCCCCTTTTTGCTCGGCAACGACGCGGTGCGCGAAGTCTTCATGAAGCACCATGCCGACCTGCTCGATGCCGCTTTCTGGCAGCAGCACCAGGCGCGCATCCAGGCCGGCCATGTGTACGACGTGTTTCCCTATGAGCAGCAAAAGCGCTTCGCCGTCATGCACGGCCCGGCATCTGCCGGTTGAAGCCGCTGCCGTCAACCCCATTTACCCACCATCCATTCAAGGAGAAAAACATGTCTGATTCCATCGTCATCCTCGGCGCCGCCCGCACCCCCATGGGCGCTTTCCAGGGCGATTTCGCCAGCCTGTCGGCCCACGACCTGGGCGGCGCCGCCATCAAGGCTGCCGTCGAGCGCTCGGGCGTCGCGCCCGAGAAGGTCGACGAAGTGCTGTTCGGCAACTGCCTGATGGCCGGCCAGGGCCAGGCGCCGGCGCGCCAGGCCGGCTTCAAGGGCGGCCTGCCGGCCAGCACCGGCGCCGTCACGCTGTCCAAGATGTGCGGCTCCGCCATGCAAGCCACGCTGCTGGCGCATGACCAGCTGGTGGCCGGCAGCCGCGACGTGATGGTGGCCGGCGGCATGGAAAGCATGACCAACGCCCCCTACCTGCTGCCCAAGGCGCGTGGCGGCATGCGCATCGGCCACGACCGCGTGATGGACCACATGATGCTCGACGGCCTGGAAGACGCCTACGAGCCTGGCCGCTCCATGGGCACCTTTGGCGAAGACTGCGCCGCCAAGTACGGCTTCACCCGCGAGGCGCAGGACGCCTTTGCCACCGCCAGCGTGCAGCGCGCCAAGGCCGCGATCGCGTCCGGTGCCTTCAGCGCCGAAATCACGCCCGTCACCGTCAAGGGCCGGGCCGGCGACACCGTCATCAGCAGCGACGAAGGCCCGGGCAAGGTCAAGCTCGACAAGATCGCCTCGCTCAAGCCCGCGTTCAAGAAGGACGGCACCATCACCGCCGCCTCCAGCTCGTCCATCAGCGACGGCGCTGCCGCGCTGGTGCTGGCCCGCGAGTCGACCGCCAGGGAACTCGGTGCCACGCCGATCGCCCGCATCATCGGCCACGCCACCTTTGCCCAGGCGCCCGAATGGTTCTCGACCGCCCCGGTCGGCGCCGTCAACAAGCTGCTCAAGAAAATCGGCTGGGACGTCAAGGACGTGGAGCTGTGGGAAATCAACGAAGCCTTCGCCGTGGTGCCCATGGCTGCGATGGCCGACCTGAACCTGAGCCACGACATTGTCAACGTCAACGGCGGCGCCTGCGCACTCGGCCACCCGATTGGCTGCAGCGGCGCCCGCATCATCGTCACGCTGATTTATGCGCTGAAGGCGCGCGGCCTGACAAAAGGCGTTGCCACGCTGTGCATTGGCGGCGGCGAAGCCACCGCCATTGCCATCGAAGTGCTCTGAGCCCACCCGGAGGACGCCAGCATGCAGCCCGCTTTGACCGGACCTGATGAAGTCATGCTTGCTCCTGAAATAATAGCTCTCGGCGCTTTCTGTATAAGCGCTATAGGCCTTTTTTACTGGTAAACATCATGTCTGTCGTCCTTGTCATCGGCGCTTCCCGCGGTCTGGGCCTGGAGTTCGTGCGCCAGTACACCGAGGCGGGCGACCGCGTCATTGCCACCGTGCGCGACGCCGCCGGGCGCGAGCGAGCGCAGGCGCTGGGCGCCGAAGTGCTGACCGTGGACGTGAGCCAGCCGGCCAGCGTGAGCGGCCTGGCGTGGCAACTCGACGGCGAAAAGATCGACACCGCGCTGTATGTTGCCGGCGTCTATGCATCCGGCACGGCGCTGTCGCCACCCACGCGCGAGCTGTTTGACCGCACCCTGCACACCAATGTGATGGGCGCCATGCAGGTGCTGCCGCAGATTGCCCCGCTGGTGGAAGCTGCGCAGGGCCGGTTTGCCTTCATCAGCAGCGGCATGGGGCATATCGGCAGCGTGGAATCCAGCCAGGGCTGGACCTACCGCGTCAGCAAGGCCGCGCTCAACATGGCGGTGGCGTCAGCCCAGCACGACTACCCGGCGGCCATTCTGGTCGCGCTGTGCCCCGGCTGGGTGCGCACCGACCTGGGCGGACCCAACGCCCCACAAAGCGCTTCAGACAGCGTGAGCGCCATGCGCGCCACGCTTGGCGCCATCACGCCGGCCCACAAAGGCCAGTTTTTACACCACGACGGCCGGCCGTTTGCCGGGTGGTAATTCCCTTCATCAAGATCTGGACACAACAACCATGCTGCTGACACAAGACCAGGAACAGGTGCGCGACGCGGTTCGCGCTTTCGCCCAGGCAGAACTCTGGCCCCATGCCGCGCGCTGGGACAAGGAACACTACTTTCCCAAGGAAGCGCACCGGGGCCTGGCCGCGCTGGGCGCCTACGGCATCTGCGTGCCCGAGGAATTCGGCGGCGCCAACTTCGACTACCTCACGCTGGCGCTGGTGCTCGAAGAAATCGCGGCTGGCGACGGCGGCACCAGCACGGCGATCAGCGTGACCAACTGCCCGGTCAACGCCATCCTGATGCGCTACGGCAACCCGGCGCAGAAAAAGCAGTGGCTGACTCCGTTGGCGCAGGGCGACATGCTGGGCGCCTTCTGCCTGACCGAGCCGCACACCGGCAGCGACGCCTCGTCGCTGCGCACCACCGCTAGCAGGCAAGGCGACGCTTACGTGCTCAACGGCGTCAAGCAGTTCATCACCAGCGGCCAGAACGGCCAGGTCGCCATCGTCATTGCCGTCACCGACAAGGGCGCCGGCAAAAAAGGCATGAGCGCCTTCATCGTGCCGACCGACGCGCCCGGCTATTCAGCCTCGCGGCTGGAAGACAAGCTCGGCCAGCATTCAAGCGACACGGCGCAGGTCAACTTTGACGACTGCCGCATTCCGGTCGAGAACCTGATAGGCGCCGAGGGCGAAGGCTACAAGATCGCACTGGGCGGGCTGGAGGGCGGGCGCATCGGCATTGCCGCGCAAAGCGTCGGCATGGCGCGCAGCGCGTTCGAGGTGGCGCTGAGCTACGCCAAGGACCGCCAGAGTTTCGGCACCGCCATCTTCAACCACCAGGCCGTGGGCTTCAGGCTGGCCGACTGCGCGACCAAGCTGGAGGCCGCCCGCCAGCTGATCTGGCATGCCGCCAGCCTGCGCGACGCCGGCCGGCCCTGCCTGAAGGAAGCGGCGATGGCCAAATTGTTCGCCAGCGAAATGGCCGAAGAAGTCTGCAGCATCGCCATCCAGACGCTCGGTGGCTACGGCTACGTGACCGATTTTCCGGTCGAGCGCATCTACCGCGACGTGCGGGTTTGCCAGATCTACGAAGGCACGTCGGATGTGCAGAAAATCATCATCCAGCGCGCGCTGGCTTAAAGCCATCCCTCATTTCAGGAGAGACACTCATGCCCATTACCAAAGGTTTCCAGTCCCTCGTCGATGAGGCCATGGAAGAAGTCAAAACCTATTCGGTCGAGGCCGTAACAGCGCGGCTGGCCGACCCGGCGGTGCAGATCGTCGATATCCGCGACGTGCGCGAACTGGAGCGCGAAGGCACGGTGCCCGGTGCCTTCCTGGCGCCGCGCGGCATGCTGGAATTCTGGGTTGATCCGGCCTCGCCCTATTTCAAGCCGATCTTTGCCGATGAGAGCCGGGAGTTCATCCTGTTTTGCGGCGCCGGCTGGCGCAGCGCGCTGGCGACCAAGACGCTGCAGGACATGGGCATGCGCAATGTGGCCCATATCGACGGCGGCTATGCCGAGTGGCAAAAGCAGGGCGCACCGACCGAAACCTTGGAAGAGCGCAAAGCCAAGAAGGGCTGACGTGCCTGAGACCGGCAGGGCTGCCCGGTGTTGCCACGATGGTGGCCAGTTGCAAGCCAAAAAGGCCGCTGGCCCCCGCTTTGCCGGCACAGGTTGCTATCGAAAAGCGAGTGTTTGCCGGCTTGGCCAGAGCCCTGCCTTAAGCGCTGCGCAGGCAAACTGCGTGAGTCCGGCGCCGCTTGCGCACCACTCAGCCCGTGAGGATGGGCCGCAGCGTCTGCACCTCCTGCGCCATGAATTCGAAAAAGGCCGACACCCGGGGCGTGCGCCTGAGCTGACGCGTGGTCAGCATGCGCCAGCTGCGCGTCAATTCGGCCACCGGCCCCAGCACCCGCACCAGGTCGGGCTCGGCATCACCGAGCGCCGTTGGCAGCGCCGCAAGACCCAGGCTGGCTTTGGCGAAGTGAACCGTTCCCAGCACGCTGCCACTCGTGGCCACCGTTCTGGCGCCGGGCGCCACCTGCCGCCGCCACAGGGTGGCGCGGTGGTTGGCCATGCTCTCGTCGAACCCGACCCAGGCGTGTTGCGCCAGTTCCTGCAGGCCGCGCGGGCTGCCGTGCTGCGCCAAATAGTCGCAGCCGCCGTACACCGCCCACAGGGAGTCGGCGATCTTGCGCCCGATCAGCTGGTTGTCCACGGTGTCGCCAGACCGAAGCGCCACATCGGCCTCACCCTTGTTCAGGTCAACGTAGTGGTCGCTCATCACAAACTCGACGTGCAGACCCGGATGGCGCGCCGCCAGGCGCTCCAGCAGCGTTGACTTGCTGATGCGCAGCACGATCGGCTCCGGGCAGGTCAGCCGGATGACGCCATTCAGCGCACGCGCAGAAGACTGCACAAAGCGCTCCAGCGACAGCATGTCCTGCTCGACCCTCTCGGCGTGCGGCAGCAACGCCAGGCCGTAGGCCGTCAGGCGGTAGCCGGTGGCGCGCCGCTCGACCAGGCTTTGTCCGATGCGGCGTTCAAGCGCCGCCAGGCGCCGCTGCACGGTCGATTGATCGACGTGCATCGCACGCGCTGCAGCCGTGGTGCTGCCATGGCGCGCGACGGCCAGAAAGTGCTTGAGATCGTCCCAGTCGAACATGCTGAACTCCCCATGGTTGCGGCCCCATTATGCAAATTTGCGGCTGGCGCACGGGCGCGGGGAAGCCTAGACTGACCGGTATCTCCACCGCTGATGAAAGGTCTTGCCATGAAACCGCACCATCAACCCCCATGTCGCACGCGCGCCGCGTTGCTGGCCTTGACGCTGGGCGCCGCTTTCGGGCCGGCGGCGCAGGCGCAGGCGCCCGGCCTGGCCACCCCGCAGCTGGTCCTGAAGGAAAACGTCTTGCAGATGCCCAAGTCGGACACGCAAGAGGTCAGGGTGCTGACCGCCGCGTTCAAGCCCGGCGATCAGACCGTGTTTCACACGCACCGCTCACCGGTCACGGTTTATGTGCTCGAAGGCCAGTTCACGCTGAACCTGGAGGGCAGGGCGCCCGTCGTCGTCAGCGCGGGGCAGGCTTTTGTCGAGCCGCCCAACGTGAAAATGACGGGCCACAACAAGAGCGCCACGGACGCCTTGCGGGTCGTCATCTTTTATGTGAGCGAGCCGGGCACCCCTTTTCTTGATCCGGCGCACTGAGTCGCCCCGGTTTTGCTGCCGGGCGCAGAGTCGCCCCCGCCCAGCGATGCGAACGGTATCCGCCGGGCGATGGGGCGGTTTCTGCGCGCCGGTTCGGTGGGTGGATCGCTTGTTCGCCCGGCACACGCCGATCCCTTTTTGCAGCGCACAGTGCTAAGCTGCCCATCCGACTTCTGCCAACCAAAGTGAGACAACACCATGCCCGGACTCTTGCCCAACATCGACCCTGACGGCCTGCTCGAATTCTCGGTGGTCTACACCGACCGCGCGCTCAACCACATGTCGCGCAGCTTCCAGGGCGTGATGACCGACATTTCGCGCATCCTGAAAGACGTGTACCACGCGCATTCGGTGGCGCTGGTGCCCGGCAGCGGCACCTACGGCATGGAAGCCGTGGCGCGCCAGTTCGCCACCGGCAAGCCGGTGCTGGTGCTGCGCAACGGCTGGTTCAGCTACCGCTGGACGCAGATTTTCGACATGGGGAACATTCCCGCCGCCTCGACCGTGCTCAAGGCGCGCCAGACGGGCACCGGCGCGCAAGTCCCGTGGGTGCCCGCGCCGATTGCCGAGGTGCAGGCCGCCATCGCCCGCGAAAAGCCCGCCGTCGTCTTTGCCCCGCATGTCGAAACTGCTTCCGGCATGATCCTGCCCGACGACTACCTGCGCGCCGTGGCCGACGCCGTGCACGCCGTGGGCGGGCTGTTCGTGCTTGACTGCATTGCCTCGGGCGCCATGTGGGTCGATATGCAGGCGACCGGCGTCGATGTCTTGATTTCCGCGCCGCAAAAAGGCTGGAGCAGTTCGCCGTGCTGCGCCATGGTCATGCTCAGCGAGCGCGCCAGAATCGCCATCGACGGCACCACCAGCACCAGCTTTGCCTGCGACCTGAAGAAGTGGCTGCAGATCATGGAAACCTATGAAAAAGGCCGCCACGCCTACCACGCCACCCTGCCGACCGACGCCCTGATGCGCCTGCGCGCCGCCATGCAGGAAACGCAGGCCTATGGCTTCGGCAAGGTGAAGGCCGAGCAAATTGCGCTGGGCGAAAAGGTGCGCGCGCTGTTCGAAAGCCGGGGCCTGCCAAGCGTTGCCGCCGACGGTTTCAAGGCGCCCGGCGTGGTCGTCAGCTACACCACCGACCCTGAGATCCAGTCGGGCAAGAAATTCCTGGCCCAGGGCCTGCAGACCGCCGCCGGCGTGCCGCTGCAATGCGACGAAGGCGCGGACTTCATGACCTTTCGCGTCGGGCTGTTCGGGTTGGAGAAGTGGCACCAGGTGGAGCGCACCGTGGGGCAGCTGGCGGAGGCGCTGGAGGGGATTGGGCTGGGGGCGGCTATGGGTGAGGCGGTTGTTGGCTGAGGTATTGACGGCTCAGTTTGCTGGCGGCCTGACGATAGTGCTACGCATCACCAGTTAAATCTACATTGCAACTCTCATGGACCTTTCACTAATTCAAGGAACTATCTCCGGCTTGAAGGTCGCATCCGATATGGCGAAGGGGTTTCTCGACCTCAAGTCAATGGCTGAAGTCCAAGGCAAGGTCATTGAACTTCAAAGCGCGATCTTGCTAGCGCAAAGCAACGCGCTTGCAGCGAATGCAGATCAGGCTGCAATGGCTGATGAAATTCGGAACCTTAAAGAGCAACTCGCCAAAGAAGAAGCATGGAGCAAGGAGAAACAAAGGTATCGGCTCATCGCTATTGAGGCGGGTATCTATGCGTATTCGTTGAAAGAAGACTTGGTTTGCGACGAACCTCCACATTGGGTATGCGTGGGGTGCCTCAACGCGGGCGCGAAATACGTTCTCCAGAATCAAGGTGACTTTTATGGTGCGAGCGAATATCTTTGCAATGGCTGCAATTCCAAAATCAAAATTTCTACCAGCGTGCCGCCAGAGTCCTAATGCTTTCAACAAGCAAGTTCGCCTACCCGAACCTGCGCTGAAGTCTTTTAATAAATCAGCGTAATGAGTGAGACATTGACACGCTTGAAGGGTACGAGTATGGCAATGGGTCATGAGACCCTGAACGCATGACAACTCCTTGCCCCTGCGGCCGCACCACGGCGAATCCGACCAAGCCCGCCAAAACCCAGCCCCTGCCTTTTTCCGCCTGCTGCGGCCCGTGCCTAGAAGAAAACATCCCCGCCCCCGACGCCGAAGCCCTGATGCGTTCGCGCTACAGCGCTTTCGTGCTGGAGCGGGCCGATTATTTGCTCGCCACCTGGCATGCCTCCACGCGCCCGGCCACGCTGGACTTTGCGCCCGGCGCGAAATGGCTGGGGCTGGAAGTGCGTTCGCACCGGACGCTCGACGTCGACCATGCCGAAGTCGAGTTTGTCGCCCGCTGCCGCGAAGCGGGCCGCGCGGTGCGGCTGCACGAGCGCAGCCGCTTCATGCGCGAGCAGGGACGCTGGTTTTACGTCGATGGCGACCAGTTTTAGTGCCAAATCGGCCTTTGGCGCAATGCTGGCGAGCGCAAGCAGCTATTAAAAGTGAGTAAATATGACCTTTGAAGCCATCTTGTTCGACTGCGACGGCGTGCTGGTGGACAGCGAGCCCATCACCAACGGCGTGCTGCGCGACATGCTCGAAGCGGGCGGCTGGGTGCTGACGCCGGCCGAATGCATGCGCGTCTTCGTGGGCAAGGCGGTGCGCGACGAGCGCGCCCTCATCGAAGCCCAAACCCGCCGGCCGCTGACCGAGGACTGGATGGCCGAGTTCTATGACCGGCGCAACCGCGAACTGCAGGCGCGCCTGCAGGCGATTGCCGGCGCGCACGAGGCCGTGGCCGCTGCCCACGCCCACGCGGCCGAGCGGATTGCCTGCGCGTCGGGCGCGGACCGCTTCAAGGTCGAAATGCAGCTGGCGCAGGTCGGGCTGATGGATTACTTTGCGGGGCGCATCTTCAGCGGGCAAGAAATGCCGCGCTCCAAGCCGGCGCCCGATGTTTACCTGGCCGCAGCAAAGCACCTGGGCGCAAGCGGTGCGCGCTGCCTGGTGATCAAGGACACGACGACCGGCGTGACGGCCGGTGTGGCGGCGGGGGCCACGGTCTGGGCCTATTGCCCGCTGCCCGAGCACGGCGCGGCCTTGCGTCAGGCCGGCGCGAACCAGCTGTTTGCCCATATGGCCGACCTGCCGGCGTTGCTGGCGGCGGCCTGATCGACGCTTAGTCGCTGCGAGTTACGCACATTGCTTGTTTGCCGGGCATCCTGTTGAAGCCCGCGTCTGGCAAGGGTTTCAAGGGTTTACCCGGGAGTGCTGCACAAACTTATCCACAGAAGATGTGTATGGATTTGCAACCGGACGGGACGATTCCGCATGGGCGGTGCGCCTAGCCCGTCTGCCGCTTACCCGGCGCGCCTGAATTCCGCGGGCGACTGGCCGGTCCAGCCGCGAAAGGCGCGCATGAAGCTTTTTTCGTTCTGAAAGCCCGCCGCTTCGGCGACCTGCTTGATCGGCCGCTGCGTGCGCAGCAGCAGTTCCAGCGCGCGCGCGCGGCGCACCTCGTCTTTCAGCGCCTGCAGCGTGGCGCCTTCTTCCTTGAGCTGGCGGTGCAGTGTGCGCGGGGAAACATTGAGCCGCACGGCCAGCGCCTCGGCATTGTGGCTTTGCGCCGGATGGGCGGCCAGCGCCTGGCGCACCCGCTGCACCAGCAGCCGGTCGCGCCGGTAGGGCAGCACCGTGAGCGGCAGGGCGCGCTGCAGCATTTGCTGCAAGGCGCGTTCGTCGCGCCGCAGCGGCAGGGCGAGATAGCGCGCGTCAAAGCGGATGCCCGCCGGCGCGGTGTCGAACGCGGTGGGGCCGGAAAACAGCACCGAGTAGGCTTCGTGATGCGCCGGTGCGGGAAACGGAAACTGCGCGCCCAGCAGCGGAATGCGCGAGTCGATCAGCCAGCTGGCCACGCCCAGAATGTTGCGCAACACCGAGACCAAACAGAACTCGCGCAAGGCGCCCAGGTCGCGCTGCTCGGTGATCGCCAGCATCGCCGTGTCGCCGGTGACCGACAGCTTGAGCGCGATGTCGTCGGCAATCAGCCCGTGGTGCCGGCACCAGCGCTTGAGCGCCACGCCCAGGCTGGGCGCGCTCAAGGACGCGCGCGCCAGCATGCCGTAGCTGCCCCAGGGTAGGCGCCGGCTGAACCAGCCCAGCGCCTCGTCGTCGAGTTCCTGCATGGCCGCGTCCGAGATGCGTTCCATCTGCCAGGCGGTGATGCGCGACGCGGGATCGAGCAGTGCCGCCGGCGCAATTTGTGCCTGCGCCAGCGCCTCGGCCGGGCGCATGCCGCGCCGCTCATAAGCCAGCACGATCGCCTGCACGAACGCGATGGGCGTCATGGCCGGCGCGCCGGACGGCTTCAGGGCAGCAGAAACGGATAACGGCAGCAGCATGGCGGCAAGTGTGCCCGTCAGTGGCGCGATTTGCAACCTCGGTGGCGCCTGCTGGCGGCCGTGGCCACGAGGCATGGGCCATACTGTCGCATCCGCCCGAGCTGGCGGCGCAAGGAGACAACCATGAGCGAAGAACTTTCCGCATCGCATCCCGCAGCCGCGCCTTCCACGCTACCCTTTACGCGCAGCTACGCCCGTGGCGCCACCGACGTGCCGCTGATCGAGCAGCCGATAGGCGCATTTTTTGACGCCCTCGCGGCGCGGCAGCCCGACCACGAAGCGCTGGTCAGCGTTCATCAGCGCCGCCGCTACAGCTACCGCGAACTGCAGCGCGAAACCGACCGCCTGGCCAGCGCGCTGCTGGGACTGGGCCTGCAGAGCGGCGAGCGCGTCGGCATCTGGTCGCACAACAATGCCGAATGGGTGCTGCTGCAGCTGGCGACCGCCAAGGTCGGCCTGATTCTGGTCAACATCAACCCGGCTTACCGCACCGCCGAAGTCGAGTACGCGCTGAACAAGGTCGATTGCAAGGCGCTGGTCACCATGGCGCGTTTCAAGACCAGCGACTACCTGGGCATGCTGCGCGAGTTGGCGCCCGAATGGGCGCACGGCCAGCCCGGCCAGCTCGAATCCGTGACGCTGCCGCACCTGCACACCGTGGTCTGGATTGACGAAGCCGGGCAGGGCGATGACCAGCCCGGCTTGACGCGCTTTTCCGATCTGCTGGCCAGCGGCAACCCGGACGATGCGCGGCTGGCCGCCGTGGCCGCTACGCTCAAGGCGACCGACCCGATCAACCTGCAGTTCACCAGCGGCACCACCGGTTTCCCCAAGGGCGCAACGCTGACGCACCGCAACATCCTGAACAACGGCTTTTTCATCGGCGAAGCCATGAAGCTCACGCCGGCCGACCGGCTCTGCATTCCGGTGCCGCTGTACCACTGCTTCGGCATGGTGCTGGGCAACCTGGCCTGTTTGACGCACGGCGCCACCATCGTCTACCCGAACGACGGCTTCGAGCCGCTGAGCGTGCTGCAGACGGTGCAGGACGAGAAATGCACCGGCCTGCACGGCGTGCCGACCATGTTCATCGCCGAACTCGACCACCCGCGCTTTGCCGAGTTCGACCTGTCCACGCTGCGCACCGGCATCATGGCCGGTTCGCCGTGCCCGACCGAAGTCATGAAGCGCGTCGTCAGCGACATGAATCTGGGTCAGATCACGATTGCCTACGGCATGACCGAGACCAGCCCCGTGAGTTGCCAGAGTTCAATCGACACGCCGCTGGCCAAGCGCGTCTCGACCGTCGGCCTGGTACAGCCGCACCTCGACATCAAGATCATCGACCCGGAAAGCGGCGAGATCGTCGCGCCCGGTGTGTCGGGCGAATTCTGCACGCGCGGCTATTCGGTGATGCACGGCTACTGGGACGACCCGGTTCGCACGCAGGAGTCGATTGATGGCGAAGGCTGGATGCACACCGGCGACTTGGCGACGATGGACACCGAAGGCTACGTCAACATCGTCGGCCGCATCAAGGACATGGTGATACGCGGCGGCGAAAACATCTACCCGCGCGAAATTGAAGAGTTCTTGTACCGTCACCCCAAGGTGCAGGATGTGCAGGTCGTCGGCCTGCCCGACAAGCGCTACGGCGAGGAACTGTGCGCCTGGATCGTGCCCCGGCCCGGCGTGACGCTGGCCGAGGACGAGATTCGCGACTTCTGCAAGGGCCAGATTGCGCACTACAAGGTGCCGCGCTACATCCGCTTCGTGCCCGGTTTCCCGATGACGGTGACCGGCAAGATCCAGAAATTCAAGATCCGCGACGAAATGAAAAACCAGCTCGGGCTGGAAGAAGACAAAACTGCCTGAACCGCCTGAAAGAAACCAAGCACCCATGACCACGCTAGACACCCAACTCAACGCCCGTTCCGCCGACTTCCAGGCCAATGCCAGCGCCATGCGCGCGCTGGTGGACGACCTTCATGTGCAGCTGGCCAAGTCGGCTGCCGGCGGCGGCGAAGTCGCTAGAGCCCGCCACACGGCGCGCGGCAAGCTGCTGCCGCGCGACCGCGTGCAGATGCTGCTCGACCCCGGCACGCCGTTTCTGGAAGTCGCGCCGCTGGCCGCGCTCGGCATGTACAAGGGCGATGCGCCCTGCGCCGGCCTGATCGTCGGCATTGGCCGCGTCAGCGGCGTGGACTGCATGATTGTCTGCAACGACGCCACCGTGAAGGGCGGAACCTATTACCCGCTGACCGTCAAGAAGCACCTGCGCGCACAGGAAATCGCCCAGCAGAACAACCTGACCTGCATCTATCTGGTCGATTCAGGCGGCGCCAACCTGCCGAACCAGGACGAGGTGTTCCCGGACCGCGACCACTTCGGCCGCATCTTTTTCAACCAGGCCAACATGAGCGCGCTCGGCATCTCGCAGATCGCCGTGGTCATGGGCAGCTGCACGGCGGGTGGCGCCTATGTGCCGGCCATGAGCGACGAAAGCATCATCGTCAAGAACCAGGGCACGATTTTCCTGGGCGGCCCGCCGCTGGTGAAGGCCGCGACGGGCGAAGTCGTGACGGCCGAAGATTTGGGCGGCGGCGATGTGCATACCCGGCTCTCGGGCGTGGCCGACCACCTGGCGCAAAACGACCTGCATGCGCTGGCGCTGGCGCGGGCTTCGGTCAAGAATTTGAATAAAAACAAGGCTTCTGCGCAGACTGGGCGGGCGCTGTTAGCTCCTAAATTCGGAGCAGAGGAGCTGTACGGCGTGATTCCGGTCGATGTGCGCAAGCCTTTTGACGTGCGCGAGATCATCGCCCGCATCGTCGATGGCAGCGTGTTCGACGAGTTCAAAGCGCGCTACGGCACCACGCTGGTCTGCGGCTTCGCGCACATCGAAGGCATGCCGGTCGGCATCATCGCCAACAACGGCATTTTGTTCAGCGAGTCGGCGCTCAAGGCGACGCACTTCATCGAGCTGTGCTGCCAGCGCAAGATTCCGCTGGTGTTTTTGCAGAACATCACCGGCTTCATGGTCGGCCGCAAGTACGAGAACGAAGGCATCGCGCGCAACGGTGCCAAGATGGTGACGGCGGTTGCCACGGCAGCGGTGCCCAAGTTCACCGTCATCATTGGCGGCAGTTTTGGCGCCGGCAACTACGGCATGTGCGGCCGGGCGTTTTCGCCGCGCTTTTTGTGGATGTGGCCGAATGCGCGCATCAGCGTCATGGGCGGCGACCAGGCCGCCGGCGTGCTCGCCACCGTCAAGCGCGACGGCATCGAGGGCAAGGGCGGCGCGTGGTCTGCCGAGGAAGAGGAAGCCTTCAAGGCGCCGATCCGCAGCCAGTACGAGCACCAGGGCCATCCGTACTACGCGACGGCGCGGCTGTGGGACGATGGCGTGATCGACCCGGCCGACACCCGCCGCGTGCTCGCGCTGGGCTTGAGCGCGTCGCAGAATGCGCCCATTCCCGATACGAAATTCGGCCTGTTCCGCATGTGAGGGATGCAAGCCATGAACGCACTTGAAACCACCCAGCGGGGCGCCGTGCTGACGCTCACGCTCAGCCGCCCCGACATCCGCAACGCTTTCAATGACGAGGTGATTGCGGAAATCACCGCCGCCTTCCAGGACGCCGCCAGCCGCGCCGAGGTGCGCGCCGTGGTGCTGGCCGCCGTGGGCCCGGCCTTTTGCGCCGGCGCTGATCTGAACTGGATGCGCCGCATGGCCGACTACACCCGTGACGAAAACCTGGCGGATGCTAGCGCGCTGGCCGAGATGCTGCGCGTGATGTACGAATGCCCCAAGCCCACCATCGCCCGCATCCAGGGCGACGTGTATGCCGGCGGCATGGGGCTGGTCGCGGCCTGCGACATGGCGGTCAGCGTGGACACGGCGAACTTCTGCCTGAGCGAGGTCAAGCTGGGGCTGATTCCGGCGACCATCAGCCCGTATGTGATCCGCGCCATGGGCGCGCGGGCGGCGCACCGCTACTTTTTGACCGCCGAGCGCTTCGATGCGAAGGAAGCGCACCGCATCGGCTTCGTGCATGAAGTGGTGGGCGCCGACCAGCTGGACGCCAAGGTGGCCGAACTGACGAATGCCCTGGTCAGCGCCAGCCCGAATGCCGTGCGCAGCTGCAAGGTGCTGGTGCAGGAAGTGGCAGGCCGGGACATCGAGGCGCCGCTGATCGGCCGCACCGTCGAGGGCATTGCCGACATCCGCACCAGCAGCGAAGGCCGGGAAGGCGTTCAGTCCTTCCTGCAAAAACGCAAGCCGTCCTGGCTGGCCTGAGTTTTCAAAGGAGCTTCACCATGCAAGCCTTGGATACCGCGCAACTCGTCGCCCTGGCCGGTGCCGTCGGCTGGGCCAGCGGCATACGCCTGTACCTGGTGCTGCTGCTGACCGGCCTGGCGGGTTACCTGGGCTGGATGGAATTGCCACAGGGCCTGCACCTGCTGGCCAATCCGGTGGTGCTGGGCGCCAGCGGGTTCATGGTGTTTGTCGAGTTTTTCGCCGACAAGATCCCGGGGCTCGATTCGCTCTGGGACGTGGTGCATGCCGTCATCCGCATTCCGGCCGGGGCGGCGCTGGCGGCGGGCGTGTTCAGCGCCGACAGCGCTGCTATGAGTTTAGTAGCGGCATTGGTAGGCGGAACGCTCGCAGGCACCAGTTTTGCCGCCAAGGCGACGTCACGGGCGGCCATCAACACCTCGCCCGAGCCCTTCACCAATATCGGCACCTCGCTGGTCGAGGACAGCCTGGTGCCGGCCGGGCTTTGGCTGGCCGTGGCGCATCCTTTTGTTTTTATTCCCTTGCTGGTCGTGGTGCTGGTGCTCAGCGTCTGGCTTATCCGCCTTTGCTGGCGTTTTTTGACCCAGCTGTTTACCCGTATGGCGCGCATTTTCAGCGGCAAGACCGACCCGGGATTGCCGCCCGCTTTCACCCTGAAGTCCCCTTTTTCAAAGAATGAGCCTCATGTTTAAAAAAATCCTCATTGCCAACCGGGGCGAGATCGCCTGCCGCGTTGCCGCCACCGCCCGCCGCATGGCCATCAAGACCGTGGCCGTCTATTCGGATGCCGATGCCGACGCCAAGCATGTGAGCTTTTGTGATGAAGCCGTCCACATCGGCGGCAGCGCGCCCAAAGACAGCTACCTTCGCTGGGAACGCATCATCGAAGCCGCCAAGGCAACGGGGGCCGAGGCGATTCACCCCGGCTACGGGTTTTTGAGCGAGAACGAGGAGTTCGCCAAAGCCTGTGCCGAGGCCGGGCTGGTCTTCATCGGCCCGCCGGCGTCGGCCATCAAGGCCATGGGCCTGAAGGCTGAATCGAAACAGCTGATGGAAAAGGCCGGCGTGCCGCTGGTGCCCGGCTACCACGGCGCGGACCAGGACCCGGTGATGCTCAAGCACGAGGCGGACCGCATCGGCTACCCGGTGCTGATCAAGGCCAGCGCGGGCGGCGGCGGCAAGGGCATGCGCGCGGTGGAGAAATCCGAGGATTTCGCGGCGGCTCTGGCCAGTTGCCAGCGCGAGGCCATCAACAGCTTTGGCAACGACACCGTGCTGATTGAAAAGTACGCGCAGCGCCCGCGCCACATCGAGATCCAGGTGTTTGGCGACATGCACGGCAACTACGTTTACCTGTTCGAGCGCGACTGCTCGGTGCAGCGCCGCCACCAGAAAGTGCTCGAAGAAGCCCCTGCGCCCGGCCTGTCGCCCGAGATGCGTCAGCAGATGGGGCTGGCCGCTGTCGCGGCCGCCCGCGCGGTCAACTATGTCGGCGCCGGTACGGTCGAATTCATCGTCGAGCAGCGCGCCGATGGCAGCATGAATTTCTTTTTCATGGAAATGAACACCCGGCTGCAGGTCGAGCACCCGGTCACCGAAGCCATCACCGGGCTGGACCTGGTCGAGTGGCAACTGCGCGTGGCGTCGGGCGAAAAGCTGCCGCTGGCGCAGGACCAGCTGAAGATCAACGGCCACGCCATCGAGGCGCGCATCTGCGCCGAGAACCCGGACAACAACTTTTTGCCGACCACCGGCACGTTGCATGTGTATGACAAGCCGGTGTGTACGGCGTTTGAGCGCGGCACCGTTCGCATTGACGACGGCGTGCGCCAGGGCGACACGATTTCGCCGTTCTACGACTCGATGGTCGCCAAGCTGATCGTGCATGGCCAGACGCGTGAAGAAGCGCTGGCCCGCATGGACGAGGCGCTGGCGGAGACCCGCATCGTGGGCTTGAGTACCAATGTGCAGTTCCTGCGCTACGTGGTGCGCAGCCCGTCGTTTGCCCAGGCGAACCTTGACACGGCCTTGATCCCGCGCGAGGAAGCCGTGCTGTTCAGGCAGGAGCCGGTCGGCCTGCCAATGGCGGCGGCCAGCGCGATTGCCCAGACACTGCTGAGTGAACAAGCCGCTGAAGGCAGCGACCCGTTCAGCCGCCGCGATGGCTGGCAAACGCATGGCGTGACGCAGCGGCCGTTCGAGTTCGACTTCCATGGCGAGCCGGCGAAAGCCACGTTGACCTATGGGCATGACGGCGCCTTGCAGTTGACGGTGGGCGAGGTGTCCGGTCCGCTGGTGTTTGCCAAAGGCGCGCAGGGCATAGACATCCAGTTCGCCGGCCAGCGCTTGAGCGCAACGGTTTATACGCAAGGCGAGGTCGATCATGTCTTTACCGCGCGCGGCGCAACCCAGATCACCGCGATTGACCTGCTGGCCCACGCCGGCGAGAGCCACGCCGAAGGCGGTCGCCTGACCGCGCCCATGCCCGGCAAGATTTTGTCGTTCTCGGTCAAGGCCGGCGACACGGTCAAAAAGGGCCAGCCGCTGGCGGTGATGGAAGCGATGAAAATGGAGCACACGATTGCCGCGCCGGCCGACGGCGTGGTCGAGGAGTTGATGTACGCGCCCGGCGACCAGGTCACCGAGGGGTCGGAGCTGCTTAAGATTGCAGTTTGAACCTCATGAAAGCCTGAATGCGCATCCTTTTTTGCTGTACCGACACCAAAGCCCAGCCTTGGCTTGAAGGCTTTCGTGTTGCCTTTCCCGGCGCCGAGGTGGACATCTGGTCAGCGGGCGCGCCGTTGGCCGACTATGCCGTGGTCTGGACGCCGCCACAGCAGTTCATCGACGAGCAGGCACAACTCAAGGGCATCTTCAACATTGGCGCCGGCGTCGATGCGCTGATGAAGCTGCGCCTGCCGCCCGGCGTTCCGGTCGTGCGGCTCGACGACGCCGGCATGTCGGTGCAGATGGCCGAATACGTCTGCCATGCAGTGATCCGGCATTTCCGCGAATTTGATGGTTACGAGGCGGATGCGGCGCAAGGCAAATGGTCTTACCGCAAGCCGCGCCTGCGCGCCGATTTTCCGGTCGGCGTGATGGGGCTGGGCGTTTTGGGCGAGCGTGTCAGCCGGGCGCTGGCGCAATTCGAATTTCCGGTGATGGGCTGGAGCCGGAGTGCCAGGGCCGTTCCCGGCGTGCGCTGCTTTTCAGGCGACGCGGGTTTCAACGACTTTCTGACGGCCAGCCGCATCCTGGTGTGCCTGCTACCGCTCACGCCGGACACCGACAACGTCATGCGCCATGACACGCTGGCCCGGTTGCAGCCGGGCGGCTACGTTATTAATGTCGCGCGCGGCAGCCACTTGGTGGACGACGACCTGATCGCGCTGATCGACAGCGGCCACTTGGCAGGCGCCATGCTTGATGTATTTCGCACCGAGCCGCTGCCTGCGGCGCATCCGTTCTGGACGCACCCAAAAATTACCCTCACGCCGCACACCTCGGCGCGTACGCTGCGCGAGGAAAGCATTGCCCAGATTGCCGGCAAGATCCGTGCACTGCAGCGCGGCGAGGCGGTGGCTGGCGTCGTCGATCCCATGCGCGGCTATTGATCCGGCGGGGTTTGATCTGGCGGGTCTTGCCCACCGCAGTGGAGGAGCGCGCTTTTTTATTCAACCTGCGCCGGCGCATTTTCGGGTTTTCCGCTGCTTGCATCGCATGCGACTACAGGGTAAGTGCCTAGTCGCCGAGTAAGTAGGCGGTAAGTCCTCCTACTTAACCTTCGTCTCACGAAATTTACTCAGAGGAGATAGCGATATGGATGATGATTTGGTTCAACGGATTGCAAGAAATCCAAAATACCAGGAGCTAAAGGCCAAGCGCACCAGCTACGGCTGGTGGCTCACGCTGGCCATGATGCTCGTGTACTACGGCTTCATCCTGCTGGTGGCTTTTAATAAGCCCTTTTTGTCCCAGCGGATGGGCGAGGGTGTCATGACGGTGGGCATTCCCATCGGCTTTGGCGTCATTGTTTTCACAATCCTGATCACGGCCATTTACGTCAAGCGCGCCAACAAAGAGTTTGACGACCTGACGGCAGAAGTTACCAAGGCGGTGCTCAAATGAATTTCAAATCTGACAACATCCGGCGCATCTTGACGCTGCTGGCCTTGTTTGGCGTGTCGGCTGCGGCCTGGTCCGCCGGCGCAGACCTGGGCCAGTCTGAAAAGCAGGCCACCAACTGGACGGCCATCGGCATGTTCGGCGGCTTCGTGGTGCTGACCTTGTTCATCACCAAGTGGGCTGCGTCCAAGACCAAGTCAGCTGCTGACTTCTACACGGGCGGCGGCGGCATCACCGGCTTTCAGAACGGCCTGGCAATTGCCGGCGACTACATGTCGGCCGCTTCCTTCCTGGGTATTTCCGCAGCCGTGATGGCCAGCGGCTTTGACGGCCTGATTTTCTCCATCGGCTTTCTGGTCGGCTGGCCGGTCATCACCTTCCTGATGGCCGAGCGCTTGCGCAACCTGGGCAAGTTCACTTTTGCCGACGTGGCGGCTTTTCGCTTCAAGCAGGCACCGGTCCGCATTTTTGCGGCCTCCGGCACCCTGGTCGTGGTGGCGTTTTACCTGATCGCCCAGATGGTGGGCGCGGGCCAGCTGATCAAGCTGCTGTTTGGTCTGGAATACTGGATCGCGGTGGTCATCGTCGGTTCGTTGATGATGATTTACGTGTTGTTTGGCGGCATGACAGCCACTACCTGGGTGCAGATCATCAAGGCTGTCATGCTGTTGGGCGGAGCGAGTTTCATGGCGATCATGGTGCTCTGGAACTTCGGTTTCAGCCCCGAAGCGATGTTCGCCCAGGCGGTAAAGATCAAGGCCGACCTGGCATCGAGCACCGGCAAGACGGCTGAAGAAGCCGCCAAGCTTGGCCAGTCCATCATGGGCCCCGGCAACTTCGTGAAAGACCCGATTTCCGCCATTTCCTTTGGCATGGCGCTGATGTTCGGCACCGCCGGCCTGCCACACATCCTGATGCGCTTCTTCACCGTGCCTAGCGCCAAGGAAGCGCGCAAGTCGGTGATGTGGGCGACCGGCTGGATTGGCTACTTCTACCTGCTGACCTTCATCATCGGTTTTGGCGCCATCAGCTTCGTGCTGACCAACCCGTCCTTCCTGGACGCCAAGGGCGGCCTGCTGGGCGGCAACAACATGGCAGCCATTCACCTGGCCAACGCCGTGGGCGGCAACGTGTTCCTGGGCTTCATCTCGGCGGTGGCGTTTGCCACCATCGTCGCGGTGGTGGCCGGCCTGACACTGTCGGGCGCCTCGGCTGTCTCGCACGACCTGTATGCCACGGTGATCAAGAAGGGCAAGGCTGACAGCGCTTCGGAACTGCGCATCTCGAAAATCACCACGCTGGTGCTGGGCGTGATTGCCGTGGTGCTGGGTATTGCGTTCGAAAAGCAAAACATCGCCTTCATGGTGTCACTGGCCTTTGCGATTGCCGCGTCGGCCAACTTCCCGGTGCTGTTCATGTCCGTGCTGTGGAAAGACTGCACGACGCGCGGCGCGGTGATTGGCGGCTTCATGGGTCTGATCTCGTCGGTGGCGCTGACGGTGGTGTCGCCTTCTGTCTGGGAAGTCACGCTGGGCAACCCCAAGGGTTCAGCGCTGTTCCCTTATGCCTCGCCTGCCTTGTTCTCCATGACCCTCGGCTTTTTGGGTATCTGGCTGTTCTCCATTCTGGACAATAGCAAGCAGGCTCAGATCGACCGCGCTGGCTTCCTGGCGCAGCAGGTGCGCTCCGAAACCGGCATCGGCGCTGCGGGTGCTTCGGGCCACTGATGGTGTCTGCCTGACAAGGCGGGCCATTCGGTCCGACTTGCGATAACCTAGAAGGACTGCAGGATTCAATAGCCTGCAGTCCTTTTTTCATGGGAAACCCGTCATGCCGGACGATTCTTCAGAACCCTTTTCTTTCAATGCGCCGCCTTTTGACTGCCTGAGCCCGGAGCAGCAGGCGCTGGTGCGGGGCAACCTGAGCAGGGTGTCTTTCCCGAAGGGGGACGTGATCCTGACACCTGACATGGAACCGGCCCATGTGTATGTGCTGGTCAAGGGACATGTCCAGCAGATGGAAGCCGGTGAGGTCGTGGCGGTCTATGGGCCGCCCGATTTTTTTGCCTTTCGCGCGGTGATGGCCGGCCGCGCCAGCGGCGTGCTGCAGGCGCTGGACGAGGTGGAGGCCTGGCAGCTGCCCGGCGCCACGGCGCGCGCGCTGATTTCGGGTAACGCGCTGTTCAGTGCGCTGGTGTTTGCCGACTTGTCGCAACGGCTTTCGGCTGCAGCAGAAAACCGTAAAAGCCGTGAATTCCTGTCGTTGATGATGGTGCGGGTCAAGGACGCGTACATCCGCAAGCCCTTTTTTGTCGATGGCGGGCTGGACCTGGTGTCGGTCTGCCGCCTGCTGTCGGCGCAGGGGCTGGGCAATGCGCTGGTGCGGGACACCAAGGACGGCGTGGAACGCATCGGCATGTTCACCACCACCGATTTGCGCGATGCCCTGCTGCGACCCGAGCCGCCCCAGCAACTGGCCGTGCGCGAGGTCGCGCAGTTCACGCTGGTGTCGGTTCAGGCCGACGCGGAACTGTCCGAGGCCCTGCTGGCGATGATTCGCCACCGCGTCCATCGCGTGCTGGTGCGCGAAGGCGATGCTATTTTGGGCGTGCTGAGCCAGCTCGACCTGATGAGCTTTGTGTCCAACCACTCGCACCTGATTGCGCTGCAGGTCGAGCAGGCCGCGTCCATTGCGGAACTCCGGACGGCGGCCTTGCAGATGGACGGCCTGATCGCGCTGCTGCACAGCGGAGGGGCCCGGATCGAGCTCATTTCCAGTCTGGTGAGCGAGCTCAACGGGCAGATTTTTGCCCGCCTGTGGTCGTTTGTCGCGCCGGCCGAACTGGTGGCCAACAGCTGCCTGATCGTGATGGGCAGCGAAGGGCGCGGCGAGCAGATTCTCAAGACCGACCAGGACAATGCCCTGCTGCTGCGCGACGGTTATGCGGGCGCCGAACTGCAGCAGAGCGTGCAGCGTTTCAACCAGGCCCTGACCGAGTTTGGCTACCCGCCCTGTCCGGGCAACATCATGGTGACCAATCCGCGGTGGTGCCAGCCGCTGGCCGGCTTTCAGGACAGCATCCTGGGATGGCTTTATGGCGCCGATGCGGACGGACCGATGAACCTGGCGATCTTCATGGATGCCCGCGCGGTGGCGGGAGACGCAGCGCTGCTCAGGCAGGCCCGGGACTATGCCCACCACATCATGGCCGGCAGCGATGCGTTTTTTGCCCGTTTCGCCGCCGCCATTGACCAGTTCAGCGAACCCGGCGGCTGGTGGGCGCGCTTGGCCACGCTGCGCGGCCGCGAGGAGCAGGTGTTCGACCTCAAGAAGCTCGGCACGTTTCCCATCGTGCATGGTGTGCGTTCCCTGGCGCTGGAGCATCGGCTCGACGAGGTCGGCACGGCGGCGCGCCTGCAGGTGCTGGTGAGCCGCAGGCATATTCCGTCAGACCTGGCCCGCGACCTGATCGACGCGTTGCATTTTTTGATGGGCGTCAAGCTCAGGAGCAACCTGCGGCAAAAGCAACTGGAGCAGCCGCTGGACAACCTGTCGCATTTCTCCAGCCTGGGAACGCTTGACCGTGACCTGCTGAAAGACTCTTTGGCCATCATCAAGCGCTTCAGGCTGTTCCTGCAACTGCGCTACAAGCTGGCAACCTGAACCCTTTTTTTGCAGGCTATAAAAAAATTCGCCGGCCCTGCGGCCTGTCCTGGATAGGCGAGCCGCCTTCATCGCGGGACCGGTTTTTGCGATACTTCAGACTAGAAGGAACCTCCCATGAAACTCCCTGCGCATGTCAAACTCGTCGATGTCGGCCCGCGTGACGGCCTGCAAAATGAAAAGCAGCCGGTGCCCGCCGCCATCAAGATCGAACTGGTTCACCGCCTGCAGGACGCAGGCTTGAAAAACATCGAAGTCACCAGCTTCGTGTCACCCAAGTGGGTGCCGCAGATGGCCGACAACCTGGAAGTGATGGCCGGCATCCGCCGCCAGCCCGGCGTGTGCTATTCGGTGCTGACGCCCAACCTTCAGGGCTTCGAGGCGTCGCTGGCTTCGCACCCCGACGAGATCGTGGTGTTTGGCGCTGCCAGCGAGGCCTTCAGCCAGCGCAACATCAACTGCTCGATTGCCGAAAGCATCGAACGTTTCCGCCCGGTGGTCGAGGCCGCGCGCGCCCGGGGCATTCATGTTCGCGGTGCGATGTCCTGCACTGTTGGCTGCCCCTACGAGGGCGAGATTGCGCCCGAGCGGGTGGAAATGCTGGCGCGTCTGATGAAGGGCATTGGTGTGCAGCATGTTGGCGTGGCCGACACCATCGGCGTCGGCACGCCCCTGAAAGTGCAGCGCGCGCTGGAAGCGACCCTGCGCCACTTCGACATCAACGACATCTCCGGGCACTTCCACGACACCTACGGGCAAGCGCTGGCCAACACCCTGGCGAGCCTGGAAATGGGAATTTGGCAGTTTGATACGTCTGTTGCGGGTTTGGGCGGCTGCCCTTATGCCAAGGGCGCGACTGGCAATGTGGCCAGCGAAGACGTGGTCTATTTGCTGCATGGCATGGGCATAGCCACCGGCATTGACCTGGACAAGCTGATCGACGCCGGCCAGTTCATCAGCGATTTCCTCGGCCGCAAGTCCGGCTCCCGCGCCGCCACGGCCTTGCTGAACAAGCGGGCGGCTTGAGCATGTGCGGTGCTGAAGTCATCACGCTTCCCGAAGGTGTGCAACGTGTCGCTGCCCTGCTGCAAACCAGCGGGCATCCCCACTCCCCCGTCATGCTCGATGATGCCGCCCGAACCGCGCAACAGGCGGCCGATGCGCTGGGCGTAGCGGTCGGCCAGATTGCCAAGAGCATTGTGTTTCACCGCAAGTCGGACGATGCCGCCGTGCTGGTGGTGACATCCGGCGACCAGCGCGTGGACGAGAAAAAAGTCGAGGCGCAGGTAGGCGGCAAACGGCTCGGGCGGGCCGATGCGGCGTTCGTCAAGGCAAAAACCGGCTTTTCGATTGGCGGCGTGGCGCCGCTCGCCCATGCCGCGCCGGTGCTCGTGCTGATCGACCGGTCGTTGTTCCGGTTTGATGAACTGTGGGCCGCTGCCGGCCATCCGCATGCGGTGTTCAAGCTGTCGCCGCAGGCGCTTGCGCACCTGACGGGTGCAGCGGTGGCCGATCTGGCGGTGAACGACAGTGCTGAAAGCCTGGCCTTGCAGCATGCTATTGCCCTGGTTCGCCAGCGCTCGCAAACCGTGGACAGCGCCGCCGAGGTGCCATCGCCCTGCATTTCCATCTGCCGCATGAATGCCGTAACGGATCTGTGCGAGGGCTGCTTTCGCACGCGGGGCGAGATTGCCGCCTGGAGCAGCGCGGGCGATGCAGGCAAGCGCCATATCTGGCGCGTGATCGACGAACGCATGGATGACCTGGATGGTGCGCGGTCCGTGGCACGGCCGGGGGTGTGAACCGCATTGCCTGACCAAATGACTCCTTTTTCGAGCGGGAAAAGGCGTGAGGCGGTTGCCCAGGCCATGGCGGCCTTGGCAATGACGAACTTTTAGATAAAAACTGGCGTTTCCGCTTTCTGGGTATGTGCAAGCAGCTATGAATTCGGTAGCATTCAGGGACCCTCACCAAGGAGGCGCAATGTTCAAAGGACTGGGTGCGCAACGGCTGCTGGCACTTTTCGCGGGCAGCTGGCTGCTGTTTAACTTTCCCTTGCTGGGCCTGTGGGACCGGGACGCCACGCTGCTTGGCATTCCATTGTTCCCGGCGGCCCTGTTCATTCTCTGGGCGCTGGTGATTGCCCTGCTGGCATGGCTGATGGAGCGGCCCGGGCAGCCTCATCAGGACGACCCGGCATGATCTCTCCCGCCGTGGTCATCGGCGCTTCGCTGGCCTACCTGCTGCTGCTGTTTGGGGTAGCTTGGTACGGCGACCGGCGGGCTGCCGAGGGGCGCTCGATCATCGCCAATCCCTGGACTTACGCCCTGTCGCTAGGCGTGTATTGCACCGCCTGGACCTATTTCGGCAGCGTCGGCCGGGCAGCGTCCGGCGGAGTGTGGTTTTTGCCGATCTACCTCGGGCCGACGCTGGCCATGGTGCTGGGCTGGATGGTGCTGCGCAAGATGATCCGCATCGCCAAGGCCTACCGCATCACCTCGATTGCCGATTTCATCGGCAGCCGCTACGGCAAGAGCCCGCTGCTGGCCGGGCTGGTGACGCTGATTGCGGTGGTCGGCATCGTTCCTTACATTGCCCTGCAGCTCAAAGCCGTTTCGGCGGGTTATGGCTTGCTGACAGCGCCTGCTGGCGCGGTTGCGCAAGGGCCGCTGCCCTGGATGAAGGACAGCGCTTTTTATGTCGCGCTGGTGCTGGCCGGTTTCACCATGATGTTTGGCGCCCGGCACTTGGATGCCACCGAGCGGCACGAGGGCATGGTCGCGGCGATTGCCTTCGAGTCAGTGGTCAAGCTGGTGGCTTTCCTGGCGGTGGGCCTGTTCGTGGTCTATGGCCTGTTCGACGGCTTGGGCGACCTGTCCGCCCGCGCCCAGGCTGTTCCGGCACTGCGAAGCCTGGTGCGGCTGGAGCAGGGCGGCACTTTTGCGTGGACGCAGTGGTTCGCCCTGATTTTGCTGTCCATGCTGTCGGTGCTGTTCCTGCCCCGGCAGTTCCAGGTCATGGTAGTGGAAAACGTTCGCGAAAGCCACCTGCGCCGCGCCGTCTGGGTGTTTCCGCTCTACCTGCTCTTGATCAACCTGTTCGTGCTGCCGATTGCGCTGGGCGGGCTGCTGTACTTTGGCGCCGGCACGATGAATCCCGAGAACTTCGTCCTGTCGCTGCCGCTGGCCGCCGGCCAACACGCGCTGGCGCTGTTCGTCTTCATTGGCGGCCTGTCGGCGGCGACCGGCATGGTGATCGTCGAAACCATCGCCGTGTCCACCATGGTCAGCAACGAGCTGGTGCTGCCGCTGCTGCTGCGCTCGCGGCACTTTCACGGCGGCGCCGGGCATGACCTGAGCCGGCTGCTGCTGGGCATCCGGCGCGCCGCCATCCTGGGCGTTCTGGTGCTGGGCTATGTGTACTTTCACCTGGCCGGCGAGGCCTATGCCCTGGTCAGCATCGGCCTGATCAGCTTTGCCGCCGTGGCCCAGTTCGCGCCGGCGGTGCTGGGCGGTCTCTACTGGAAGGGCGGCACGCGGCGCGGCGCGCTGGCCGGCCTGCTGGCCGGGTTCCTGATGTGGGCCTACACGCTGATGCTGCCGTCGATTGCCAAGTCCGGCTGGCTGGGCACCGACTTCCTGACGCTGGGGCCCTGGGGCATCGCGCTGCTGCGGCCCGAGCAGCTGCTCGGCCTGCAGGGACTGGACGGGCTCACGCACGCGCTGTTCTGGAGCCTGCTGGTCAATGTGAGCGCCTATGTCGGCCTGTCGCTGTGGCGCGCGCCGTCGGGGCAGGAAGCCAGCCAGGCGCTGCTGTTTGTCGATGTATTCCACCGCACCGCCGCATCCAGCCCGGTGTTCTGGCGCGGCCAGGCCAACGTGCCCGATTTGCTGCGCCTGTGCGAGCGCTTCATGGGCGCTGCCAAGGCCCGGGCCTTGTTCGAGTCTTATGCGCGCCAGGTCGGCGTGCGCCAGGTCGAGAGCATCCGGCCCGATGCCCGGCTGGTGCAGTTTGTCGAAACCCAGCTGGCCGGCGCGGTCGGCAGCGCTTCGGCGCGGGTGCTGGTGGCCTCGGTGGCCGAAGAAGAAGTGCTCACGCCCGAGGACGTGATGCGCATCCTCGATGAATCGTCGCAAATCCGCGCCTATTCGCGTGAACTGGAGGAAAAATCGCATTCGCTGGAGCGCGCGACGGCCGAGTTGCGCCAGGCCAACGAGCAGCTCAAGAGTCTGGACCGGCTGAAGGACGATTTCATGTCCTCGGTCACGCATGAACTGCGCACGCCGCTGACCTCGATCCGCGCGCTCGCCGAGCTGATCCGCGACGACGCCGGCATGGAACTGGCGCAGCGCCAGCATTTCATGGTGATCATCGTCTCGGAAACCGAGCGTCTGACGCGCCTGGTCAACCAAGTACTGGACATGGCCAAGATCGAGTCAGGCAACGCCGAGTGGCACAACAGCGAGGTGGACCTGCGCGCGCTGCTGTCCCGGGCCGTCGAGACCACCGCCGAAATGTTCCGCGAACGCCAGTGCGAGGTGCGGCTGCACCTGTCCCCGGAAGCGCTGCTGCTCCGGGCCGACCCGGACCGCTTGATGCAGGTGGTGCTGAACCTGCTGTCGAACGCCGTCAAGTTTGTCCCGGTGCCCGGAGGCCGGGTGGTGGTCAGCCTGGCCAGCGATGTCAGCGGTCTGACAGTGCGGGTGCAGGACAATGGGCCAGGCGTGCCGGCCGACCAGCAAAGCCTGATTTTTGAGCGCTTCCGGCAGGGCGGCGACGGCATCAGCCGGCCGCAGGGTACCGGCCTGGGCCTGCCGATCAGCCGCCAGATCGTCGAGCATTTCGGCGGGCACCTAGGGCTGGAAGCCGGCAACGGGCAGGGCGCCTGCTTTGCGTTTCACCTGCCCTGGAACGCGCCCGTGCCGCAGGCGCAAACTATAAAAGGAGACAAAACATGAGCCAAAAAATCCTGGTGGCCGATGACGAGCCGAACATCGTGATCTCGATCGAATACCTGATGAAGCGCGAAGGCTACACCGTGCTGGTGGCTAGAGACGGCCAGGAAGCGCTGGACATGATTGCGCGTGACCGGCCCGACCTGGTGCTGCTCGATGTGATGATGCCGAAAAAATCAGGCTTCGAGGTCTGCCAGGCGGTGCGCGCCAGCGAGGAACTGCAGTCCACCAAGATATTGATGCTGACGGCCAAAGGCCGCGACACCGACCTGGCCAAGGGCCTGGCGCTGGGCGCGGACGCCTACATGACCAAGCCGTTTTCCACCCGCGAGCTGGTGCAGAAGGTGGCTGAAATGCTCGGCGCGCAGCCATGAAGCAGCCTGATCGACGGCTGATCCTGGCGATTGCCGCCGTCGGGCTGGCCCTGGCCGCCTGGATGGTCCTGAGCGGGGCGCTGGTCTGGTCCACGCTGGCGTCCGCCGAGCGCGACGCCGTGGGCGCGGTGCTGCGGCCGCGCATCGCCCTGCTCGGCATGAGCTGGGCGGCGGCGCTGGCGGGCGTGGCGTATGGGCTGCATCGGCTCTACCTGCGCTACGCCAGCGCCCCGGCGCGCCTGCTGGAGCAAACCCGCGTGCTGCTGGCCGCCAGCGAAGCGCAGCAGCTCACGCCCCACGGCAGCCCAGAGCTGCGCGCGCTGGCCGGCAGCATCAACGAACTGGCAGCCCAGCGCGACCGCCTGCGCGAGGACATGGCCGAGCAGATCGCGCTGGCCAGCCGCAGCGTGCAGCAGGAAAAAAACCGCCTGGCCGCGCTGATGGCCGAGCTGACCCAGAGCGTCGTGGTGTGCAACCTCGACGGCCGCATCCTGCTCTACAACAGCCGCGCCCGGCTGCAGTTTCGCGCCCTGTCGCAGGCGCCCGCGCTGGCCGACGGCGCCGAGCTGATGGGCATCGGCCGCTCAATCTATGCCGTGTTCGACCGCCAGCTGGTGGCGCATGCGCTGGAAACCATTCACCAGCGCCTGCGCCGGGGTGCGGCCAGTCCGTCGGCGCAGTTTGTCACCACGACGCGCTCCGGCCAGCTGATCCGCGTGCAGATGGCGCCGGTGCGTGACCAGGATTTCAACGCCGAGCCGGGGGCCGGCATCAGCGGCTTTGTGCTGATGCTCGACAACGTGACGCAGAGCTTCGAGGAAGCGACGGTGCGCGACCAGCTGCTGCACGGCCTGACCGAGGGCAGCCGCTCGTCGCTGGCCAACATGCAGGCGGCAGTGGACATGCTCGGTTACGCCGACCTGGAGCCCGAGATGCGCGAGCGCTTCCTGCGCGTGGTGCGCGAGGAAGTGAGCGCCATGAGCGGGCGCATCACCGACCTGGTGCAGCGCTCGACCCAGGGGCTCAAGACCCGCTGGCCGCTGGAGGAAATGCTCGGCACCGACTTTGTCACCGCCGCCCAGCGCCAGATCGAAAGCCATTGCCAGCGCGGCGTGGCGGTCGAAGGCGCCGACGCTACCCTGTGGCTCAAGGTCGAAAGCTTCACGCTGCTGCAGGTGCTGACCTACCTGGCCAGCCGGCTGGTCGACGAGTTCGATGTGAAGTTTTTGCAGCTGCGGCTGCAGCAGGTCGGCCAGCGCGCGCAGCTCGACCTGATCTGGTCCGGCCAGGTGATGAGCACCGAAACCGTTATGACCTGGGAAATGGACCCGATGCGTTTTGGCACCCAGAGCACGCCGCTGACGGTGCGCGACGTGGTCGAGCGCCACGGCGGCGAGATGTGGTTCGAACGCGAGCGTGTGCGGCATCAGGCTTTTTTCCGATTCCTGCTGCCGCTGGCCAGCGAGCAGGAGCAGCTCGAAGCCTCTCAGATCATGCAGAATGAGAGCCGGCCCGAGTACTACGATTTCGACCTGTTCCAGGTCAGCGAACAGGCCAGCGCGCTCGACGACCAGCCGCTGTCGTCGCTGTCCTTCACCGTGTTCGACACCGAAACCACCGGCCTGAATCCGTCGCAAGGCGACGAGATCATCCAGATCGGCGCGGCGCGCATCGTCAACGGCAAGCTGCTGCGCCAGGAGTCGTTCGAGCAGCTGGTGGACCCGGGCCGGCTGATTTCAGCCGCGTCAATCCCGATTCACGGCATCACGCAGGACATGGTCAGGGGCAAGCCGACGATTGCCGAGGTGCTGCCCGCCTTCCACGCCTTTGCGCAGGACACGGTGCTGGTGGCGCACAACGCGGCCTTCGACATGAAGTTTTTGAAGCTGCAGGAAGAGCACACCGGCGTGGCCTTTCACCAGCCGGTGCTGGACACGCTGCTGCTGTCGGCGGTGGTGCATCCGAACCAGGAATCGCACCGGCTCGAAGCCATTGCCGAGCGTTTCAACATCACCGTGCTGGGCCGGCACACGGCGCTGGGCGATGCCATGGTGACGGCCGAAGTGCTGCTGCGCCTGCTGCCGCTCTTGCAGGGCATGGGCATCCACACCTTGCGGCAGGCGCGGGAGGCGGCGCAGGCGACTTACTATGCGCGCCTCAAGTATTGAGTTTTTTAAGTAAAAAACGGTTTTTGCGCAATAGTTGCCTGCGTAAGCAGCTATCTAATTCATAGCAATTTATCAAAGCAAGCGTCTGCATGAAACACATCACCTTCTATCTCGACTTCATCTCGCCTTATGCCTACCTGGCGTTTGAAGCCCTGCCCGAGGCCCTGGCGGGCGTGAGCTACAGCGTCAGCCATACGCCGGTACTGTTCGCCGGCCTTCTTAAGCAACATGGCCAGCTGGGACCGGCCGAGATCGCGTCCAAGCGCGAGTGGACTTACCGCCAGGTGCTGTGGCTGGCGCACAGCCGAGGCGTTGACCTGGAGATGCCCGCCAGCCATCCGTTCAATCCCCTGCCGCTGCTGCGGCTGGCGCTGGCCTGCAGTCCCGAGGCGACGCCGCAAGCGCCCAACCGCTATGTCTGCGAAACCATTTTTCGCCATGTCTGGTGCGGCGGCGCCGAAGCCGTCGATGCGCGGCGGCTGGAGGCGCTGGCGATGCAACTCGTGCCCAAGCAGTCGCCAGGCAGCGATGCCGTCAAGGCGCAGCTGAAAAAAAACACTGACGCCGCCATCGCGCAGGGCGTTTTTGGCGTGCCCACCTTCGCCGTTGACGGCAGGCTTTTCTGGGGGCTGGACGCGCTTCCCATGCTGCGCGGTTACCTAGCGGGCAGCGCCTGGTTTGATGGGCCGGACTGGGACAGCGTCAGCGCGGTTTCTTCAGGCGTCGTGCGTCGCCGCTAGGGTTTGTACGCAGGTGCTTCACATGCTGAAAAATAGCCCAAGGGTTAGCCCTTGACTTGTCAGTCTGGTGAAAGTCTGCTGAAAGGCCCTGTTATTTTCACGTCAGACTTGTGACAGGCGTCTCCAAAATACTACTTATAGCCTCCAGTTCGGAGGCATTAATTATTAGGGGACAAGACAATGGCAACACCCGCAATCGACAACAGGCCGATGTCAGCGGAGCAGAAGAAGGTGATCTTCGCCTCTTCGCTGGGCACGGTTTTCGAGTGGTACGATTTTTACCTGTACGGCTCGCTGGCGGCCATCATTGCCAGGCAATTCTTCAGCGGACTCGACGCCGGCTCGGCCTTCATTTTTGCACTGCTGGCTTTTGCCGCCGGTTTCATCGTCCGGCCCTTCGGCGCGTTGCTGTTTGGCCGCCTGGGGGACATGGTCGGCCGCAAGTACACCTTCCTGGTCACCATCGTCATCATGGGCCTGTCCACCTTCATCGTGGGCCTGCTGCCCAACTATGCGTCGATTGGTGTGGCCGCACCGGTCATCCTGATTGGCCTGCGCATGCTGCAGGGCCTGGCGCTGGGCGGCGAGTACGGTGGCGCGGCGGTGTATGTGGCCGAGCATGCACCCCATCACAAGCGCGGGGCCTACACCTCATGGATTCAGACCACGGCGACGCTGGGCCTGTTCCTGAGTCTGATGGTCATCCTGGGCGTGCGAACCGCCGTCGGCGAAGCTGCATTTGCCGACTGGGGATGGCGCATTCCGTTCCTTGTTTCGATCTTGTTGCTGGCGGTGTCGGTGTACATCCGCCTGTCCATGAACGAATCGCCTGCCTTCCAGAAAATGAAGGCTGAGGGAAAGACGTCCAAAGCCCCGCTGTCCGAGTCCTTTGGCCAGTGGAAAAACCTGAAAATCGTGATTCTGGCGCTGATCGGCCTGACCGCCGGCCAGGCCGTGGTCTGGTACTCGGGCCAGTTCTACGCCTTGTTTTTCCTGACGCAGGCGCTCAAGGTCGATGGCCCGACGGCCAACATTCTGGTCGCCTATTCGCTCATTCTGGGGACGCTCTTCTTTGTGGTCTTCGGCATGCTGTCAGACAAGATCGGCCGCAAGCCGATCATCATGGCCGGCTGCCTGCTGGCCGCGTTGACCTACTTTCCGGTGTTCACCGCGCTGACCAAGGCCGCCAACCCCGACCTGGCCGCCGCGCAGGCCGCCAACCAGGTGGTGGTGACCGCCGACGCTTCGGAATGCTCGTTCCAGTTCAATCCGACCGGCACCGTCAAGTTCACCAGTTCCTGCGACATTGCCAAGCAGGTGCTGGCCAGCGCGTCGGTGAGCTATGAAAATGCCGCCGGTGCGGCAGGCGCGCCCGCGATCATCAGGATCGGTGCAACCGAAATCGCCAGCTACACGGCCAAGGGCCTGTCAGCCGACGAGGCGAAGAAAAAAGACGTTGACTTCAAAAAGGCCGTGGCCGATGCCTTGAAGACGGCGGGTTACCCGAGCAAGGCCGACCCCGCCAAGGTGGACAAGTTCACGGTCACCCTGATCCTGTTCTACCTGGTGCTGCTGGTGACCATGGTCTATGGCCCGATTGCCGCCATGCTGGTCGAACTGTTCCCCACCCGTATCCGCTACACATCGATGAGCCTGCCCTACCACATCGGTAACGGCTGGTTTGGCGGCTTGTTGCCGACCACGGCGTTTGCCATCGTGGCGCAAACCGGCAATATGTACAACGGCCTGTGGTATCCGATCATCATCGCGGGCATGACGTTTGTGATCGGTACGCTGTTTATCAGGGAAACCAAGGACGTCGACATTTATGCCAACGACTGAGCAAGCGGTTCGGCCGCCCCCGCTGGCGTGCTGCAAGCCGGGCTTTTCATAAATCCTGAAGGCTCCTGTCATATGGCGGGAGCCTTTTGTTTCATGCAGGCGGGCTGCGTGGAAAACAGAGGCCGGATTGAGCCGCCTTCCCGCGCACCGTCATGGCAGCAAATCCGCATCAGCTCGTCCGGATTAACGCGCATTGACAACCAGAAAAATTTTCTGAAAATGTAAAAACTTTGTTAACAATGAAACAACAATGACTGTGCGCAGCCACCCGGGCGGCGGAAGTCGAAGGAAGCCCTGCCGATGATTTATTCAAAAACGCTGTTGGGTCAATCCGCCCTGCAAAGTCGATCAGTCCCGCTGACGCCACGCCAGCGCTCGGCCTTCATCCTGTTCGATGGAAAACGCGAGATCCATGAAGTCCTGAAGGCGACGGCCGGGCTGGGTGTCACGCCGGACGATGTGAGCCATCTGGAGTCCCTGGGTCTGCTGGCGCCGGTAACCGGAGCCACCGCCATGTCGGTTCCCGGCGCGAATGCAGACAAAACTGGAGCAGGCGTGCCGTCGTCGGCCGCGCTTTCCGTCAATGCCGACGGCCTGCCGACGGTCAGCGCCCAGGCCCATTATTCAAAGGCTTATCCCATCGCCACGCGGCTGACGGCCCGCCTGGGCTTGCGCGGTTTCAGGCTCAACCTGGCCGTTGAGGCGGCGGGCGACATCGACAAGCTCAAGGAACTGGCCCCCAAAATCAGGGAGGCGGTGGGGCCTGAAAAGTTTCTTGAGCTTGAAAACGCGCTGTACTACTGAGTCCGTTTTTCGCCAGCGGCCACAACGCAGTAAAAGTACCCCGGCTGCCGCCGCCAACGCCCGCACCAGACAGATGCCATCAAGGGCCTTTCAATCCCGGGCCAGCCATCCGCAGGGGCTCTGCCTAGAATGTCCGACCTTTTCAGGAAAGACCTCTACCCATGCCCCAGGGAACCATCCGCATTCGCGGCGCGCGCCAGCACAACCTCAAAAATATCGACTTGGACATCCGTACCAATGAACTGACGGTCGTCACCGGCCCGAGCGGATCGGGCAAATCCAGCTTGGTGTTCGACACGCTGTTTGCCGAAGGCCAGCGCCGCTATGTCGAGACCTTCTCGGCCTATGCCCGGCAGTTCCTCGACCGCATGGACAAGCCGGCGGTGGACAAGGTCGAAGGCGTGCCGCCGGCGATTGCCATCGACCAGACCAATCCGGTGCGCTCGTCGCGCTCGACCGTCGGCACCATGACCGAACTGAACGACCACCTGAAGCTGCTCTACGCCCGTGCCGCGCAGTTGTTTGACCGGCAGACGGCGCAGCCCGTGCGGCACGATTCGCCCGAATCCATCTATGCCGAACTGATGGCGCGGACCCTGGACAACGACCCGCGCATCGTGATGACCTTCCCGGTCGAGCTGCCCGGCAACACCAGCGCCGATGAAGTGGCGCAGTGGCTGTCGGCCAGCGGCTTCACCCGCGTCCATGCCGAGCGCGACATCGGCACCCCGGCCGGCCCGCACAAGCTGCTCGACGTGGTGGCCGACCGTTTTCGCCTGCACCTGACTGAAAAGATCCGCGCCATCGAGGCGATTGAAACCGCCCTGAAGCGCGGCGGCCGCCTGAATGTCTATGTTCAGAACATTGAAGAAGGTGCTGCCGAGGAAATGTGGCGCTTTTCGACGGGCCTGCATTGCCCCGAGAGCGACCTGCGCTACACGGAACCCACGCCTTCGCTGTTTTCCTTCAACTCGGCCATGGGCGCGTGCGAGACCTGCAAGGGCTTTGGCCGCGTGATTGGCGTCGACTACGGGCTGGTGATTCCGAACGACAAGCTCACGCTGCGTGCCGGCGCCATCAAGGTGATGCAGACGCCGGCCTGGAAGGAAGCGCAGGACGATTTGATGCGCCATGCCGAAGCCGAAGGCATTCCGCGCGACACGCCCTGGCGCAAGCTCACGGCCGGGCAGCAGGCCTGGGTCATCAACGGCTCGCCGCATTGGAAGGGCAAATGGGAAAAGCACTGGTTCGGCATCAAGCGTTTTTTTGCCTACCTAGAAAGCAAGGCCTACAAGATGCACATCCGGGTGCTGCTGTCCAAGTACCGCAGCTACACCACCTGCGAGACCTGTGGCGGCGCGCGCCTGAAGCTCGAATCGCTGCAGTGGCGGCTGGGCACGAAGGATGCCGCCGACGCGGTCTTGCCGCCGGCCGAGCGCTTCACGCCCGTGGGCGTGCAGTGGACGCGCGAGCAGCTAGAAGCGATGCCCGGGCTGTGCCTGCACGACCTGATGCGCTTGCCGATTGACAGGTTAAAGGCATTCTTCGCCGCCCCCGGCTTCACTCCCTCCCCCGCTGGGGGAGGGCTGGGGTGGGGGCAGCCTGGGGCGGGAGCGTCGAGCCCCCATCCCAACCTTCCCCCAGCGGGGGAAGGAGCAACATCCGGCGAAGCCAAGGCGCTGAAGTCGCTGTTCGAGGAAATCCAAACCCGTCTGAAATACCTGTGCGACGTCGGCATCGGCTACCTCACGCTGGACCGCCAGAGCCGCACGCTCTCGGGCGGCGAGGTGCAGCGCATCAACCTGACGACCGCGCTCGGCACCTCGCTGGTCAACACGCTGTTCGTTTTAGATGAGCCGTCCATCGGCCTGCATCCGCGCGACATGAACCGCATCACGCAGGCCATGCGCCGGCTGGTCGATGCCGGCAACACGCTGGTCGTGGTCGAGCATGACCCGGCGGTCATGCTGGCGGCCGACCGCATGATCGACATGGGGCCCGGGCCGGGCGAGCGGGGCGGGCAGATCGTGTTCGACGGCCCGCCCGAAGACGTCCGGCATGCCGACACGCTGACCGGCGCCTACCTCGGCGGGCGCAAGCAGGTCGGCATGGGCCTGAAGCGCGCGGTGACGGAAAGCACGCCACGCCTGATCCTGGAAGGCGCGCGCGACCACAACCTGAAAAATCTGACGGTCGAGTTTCCGCTGCAGCGCCTGGTCTGCGTGACCGGCGTCAGCGGCTCGGGCAAATCGACGCTGATGCAGGACATCCTCGCGCCCGCGCTGCTGCGCCAGTTCGGCAAGGCAACCGAAACGCCGGGGCTGCACGACCGGCTGATGGGCGCCGACCACCTGACCGATGTGGTGTTTGTCGACCAGTCGCCCATTGGCAAGACCGCGCGCTCGAATCCGGCCAGCTATGTCGGCGCCTGGGATGCCGTGCGCGACTTGTTTGCCCAGTCGCCGCTGGCGCAGCAGCGCAGCTACACCGCGACGAAATTCAGCTTCAACAACGGCGACGGTCGCTGCCCAACCTGCGGCGGCTCGGGCTTCGAGCATGTCGAGATGCAGTTTTTGAGCGACGTGTACCTGCGTTGCCCCGATTGCGACGGCAAGCGCTACCGACCCGAAATCCTTGAAGTCACCATCGAGCGCAAGGCAATTGGCGACGTCAAGTCCCGGCTGCTGAACGTGGCCGATGTGCTGGACCTGACCGTGAGCGAAGCCGTGCAACTGTTTGCGCAAGACCGCGAAGTCGTGCGCGCGCTGCAGCCCATCGTCGATGTGGGGCTGGAATACGTCAAGCTCGGCCAGCCCGTGCCCACACTGTCGGGCGGCGAAGCGCAGCGGCTCAAGCTGGCCGGCTTCCTGGCCGGCGCCAGCAAGTCGGCGCCCAAGCCCAGCCTGAGCCGGCAGGGGCTGGCGCTGATGCGGCCGCATCGCGGCACGCTGTTCCTGTTCGACGAGCCGACCACCGGCCTGCATTTCGACGACATCGCCAAGCTGATGCGCGCGCTGCGCCGGCTGCTGGAGGCCGGCCATTCGCTGATCGTCATCGAGCACAACCTGGACGTGATCCGCTCGGCCGACTGGTTGATTGACCTGGGCCCAGAAGGCGGCGAAGCCGGCGGCCTGCTGGTGGCCGAGGGGCCGCCGGAAATCGTTCGCCAGCATCCCACGTCGCACACCGCGCTGGCGCTGCGCGAGTACGAGCAGACCATGAACCAGACGCACCAGGTTCAGGAGCAGCGGCCCAGGGCGTGGAAGACCCGGCCCGCTTCGTCCAACCTGATCCAGATCGTCAACGCCAGGGAAAACAACCTCAAAAGCCTGTCGGTCGACATTCCGCGCGGCAAGTTCAATGTGGTGACCGGCGTCAGCGGCTCGGGCAAATCGACGCTGGCTTTTGACATTTTGTTCAACGAAGGCCAGCGCCGCTACCTGGAGTCGCTCAACGCTTATGCGCGCAGCATCGTGCAGCCGGCCGGCCGGCCCGAGGTCGATGCGGTGTACGGCATTCCGCCGACCGTGGCGATCGAGCAGCGGCTGTCGCGCGGCGGGCGCAAGTCCACCGTCGGAACGACGACCGAGGTCTGGCACTTTCTGCGCCTGCTCTACGTCAAGCTCGGCATCCAGCATTGCACCAAAGACGGCGCGGCGGTCATGCCGCAAAGCCTTGACGCCATCGCCGCGCAGTTGCTCAGAACCTATCGCGGCCAGCACATCGGCCTGCTTAGCCCCCTGGTCATGAACCGCAAGGGCGTCTACACCGAGCTGGCCGACTGGGCGCGGCCGCGCGGCTACACGCATTTGCGCGTCGATGGCGAATTCCTGCCAACGACGAAGTTTCCGCGCATCGACCGCTTCAAGGAGCACACGGTCGAGTTGCCAATTGCCGACATCCACGTCACGCCCGACAACGAAGCCGCCCTGCGCATGGCGCTGGCGACCGCGCTGGAGCATGGCAAGGGCGTGGTGCATGTGCTGGCGACGCTCGACGGCTTGCACGAGGCGATGCTGGCCGGCGCCAGCACCCAGGCGATTGGCAAGCTCGAAGCCTTCTCGACCAAGCGCGCCTGCCCGGTCTGCGCCACGTCGTATCCTGAACTCGACCCGCGCCTGTTCAGCTACAACAGCAAGCACGGCTGGTGCCCGGACTGCGTCGGCACCGGCGTCAAGCTGACCAAGGACCAGCGCCAGGCCTTCGACGATTCGGTGCTCGGCACCGACGACAACAAGGGCCGCGAGCAGACCTTCGGCGAGCCCGAAACCGACGACGTGCTGGACACGGTCTGCCCCGGCTGCCAGGGAACGCGGCTCAATGCCACGGCGCGGGCGGTGCGCTTTGGCGCCGGTTTTTCAAAATTGATAGCTAATGACGCCCGTGCATCAAGCGGAAAAGCCTATTTTGAGCAGGAATTGGCGTTGCTGGACGATGGTACGGGCCGGGGCTGGCCCATCACCGCCATCGCCCGCCTGAGCGTCACCGCCATCCGCGCCTGGGTGGACACGCTGGCGCTGACCGGGCGTGAAGCCGGCATTGCCAGAGACCTGATTCCCGAGATCAAGAGCCGGCTCGAATTCCTCGAAGACGTGGGCCTGGGCTACCTCACACTCGACCGGGGCGCGCCCACGCTGTCGGGCGGCGAGGCGCAGCGCATCCGGCTGGCGGCGCAACTCGGCTCCAACTTGCAGGGCGTGTGCTACGTGCTCGATGAGCCGACCATCGGCCTGCATCCGCGCGACAACCAGATATTGCTGGGCGCTTTAAGCAAGCTCAGCGAACGCGGCAACACGCTGGTCGTGGTCGAGCATGACGAGGACACGATCCGCCGCGCCGACAACATCATCGACATCGGCCCCGGCGCCGGCAAGCGCGGCGGCCGGCTGGTGGCGCAGGGCACGGCGGCGCAGCTCTCTAGCGTGCCGGAATCGCTGACCGGGCGTTATCTGGCCAACCCGTTGATTCATCCTTTGCATGCGCGGCGTGTGACGAAGCTGCCCCCACCCCAACCCTCCCCCAGCGGGGGAGGGAGTGATGCGGACTTCCCGGCTGCTTCTTCTGACTTGCTCCCTCCTCCTCTGGGGGAGGGCGGGGGTAGGGGCTCCCCGATTTCCGATTCAGCGGCCCTGGGCGCGCCCGCCGCCAAACCCCTGAGCAAAGCCAAACAAGCCGCCCAAAAAGCCCAGGCCCTCAAAGCCGCAGCCGCCCAGGCCAGCGCCCTGCACAACGCCGCCCCGGCCGCCGCCAGCCCGTACACCTCCTGGCTCAGCGTCGTCAATGCGTCCCTGCACAACCTCAAAAACGTCTCGGTCGAGGTCCCGCTCTACCGCCTCGTCGCCGTCACCGGCGTCTCGGGCTCGGGCAAATCGACGCTGGCGCGCGACGTGCTGCTGGCCAGCGTCCACGCCAGCGTCACGCAGCGCTCGACCCGGGCCGGACGCGACGCCGATGACATCGGCCAGCACGCGGCCTGGGCCGGCTGCGAACGCATCGAAGGCTACCGCGTCGTGGACCGCGTGCTCGAAGTCGACCAGACGCCCATCGGCAAGACCCCGCGCTCCTGCCCGGCGACCTACATCGGCTTCTGGGACACGGTGCGCAAGCTGTTCGCCGACACGCTCGAAGCCCGCGCACGCGGCTACGCAGCAGGGCGCTTTTCCTTCAACACCGGCGAAGGCCGCTGCCCGACCTGCGAAGGCGCGGGAGTGCGCACCATCGGCATGAGCTTTCTGCCCGATGTGAAGGTGCTGTGCGAAACCTGCCACGGCGCGCGCTTCAACCCCGAGACGCTGGCCGTCACCTGGCGGGGGAAAAGTATCGGCGACGTGCTGAAGATGGAAGTCGATGAAGCCGTGGACTTCTTCGCGTCGATGCCCGCCATCGGCCATCCGCTGCAACTGCTGAAAGACGTGGGCCTGGGCTACCTCACGCTCGGCCAGCCGTCGCCGACGCTGTCGGGCGGCGAGGCGCAGCGCATCAAGCTGGTGACCGAACTGAGCAAGGTGCGCGACGACATCACCCGGCGCGGCCAGAAGGCGCCGCACACGCTGTATGTGCTTGACGAGCCGACCGTCGGCCTGCACATGGCCGACGTTGAAAAGCTGATCCATGTGCTGCACCGGCTGGTCAACGGCGGCCACAGCGTGATCGTCATCGAGCACGACCTCGACGTGATTGCCGAGGCCGACTGGGTGATCGACCTGGGGCCGGACGGCGGCAATGCGGGCGGCATGGTCGTGGCGTCCGCCCCGCCCGAAGCGGTGGTGGCGCTCGGAACGCCGACCGGCAAGGCGCTGGCGCCCGTCCTGGCGCGCCAGCGCTGATTTTTTGGCTCTCTCTCCCTTTGGGAGAGGGCAGGGGTGAGGGCTCCCCGGCTTCGGCTTTTTCCTGCGCCAACAGCGGTATTTGCTATTAAATAATAGCTGTATGCGCTGGTGGATAAAGCGCAAGAGGTCGGTTTGGCTTGAAATCTTCGCCCATTGGCGGCGTTGGCCGGGCAGTCCTGCTCAGTCCGCCGGGCGGCACCAGCCCACGTCGGCGTCCCCCCGGCGCCAGCACGGGCTGGCCGCCTCGCGATTGCGCTGCGGAATGCCCTCCAGGTCGAGTTGCACATCGACGGTGTCAAAGCTTTTCACGCCTTGGCCGTCCAGCTGCAGCCGCAGCAGCCAGCCGCGCCGCTGGCTGGGGTTGTCGGTTTCCTTCATCACGAAATTGCCGACGCTGTAAATGATGGGCTTGCCCTGGTAATGGGCAATGTCCTGGGTGACGTGCGGGTGCCCGCCAATCACCGCATCGGCGCCGGCGTCAATCATCAGCCGGGCCAGCTGGCGCTGCCGGGCGTTCGAGACCGGCTCGTTTTCCCAGCCCCAGTGCATCACCGGAATCACCAGGTCGGCTTGGTACACGGCGCGCGCCTTGCGGATGTCGTCCACGACCTGCTCGTCCTCGCTCCAGGCAATGCCGGGCGCGTTGTAGTCGGCCTCGAAGCTGCGCGGCATGAACTCGCTGTAGCCGAGCAGCGCAATGCGCAGGCCCTTGCGCTCGATGATGAGCGGGGTGTGGGCCTCGGCCAGGTCATGCCCGCCGCCGAACTGCGCCAGGCCGGCTTGCTTGAGCAGTCCGAGCATTTGCGCAAACGCCTCGCGGCCGTAATCGCCGGAATGGTTGTTGGCCAGCGCGACCGCGTCAAAATGCCGCTTGAGCACTGGCAGGCTGCGCGGATGCGCGCGAAAGGTGTAGTTCTTGTCGCCCGCCGAGCCGGTGGTGGCAATCACGCATTCGAGGTTGCCCAGGCGGATATCGGCGCTGGCGAAGACGCCCGCCAGGCCAGAGAACGGGTCTTCTCCGCGCGCTATCATGGCGCCGGCCGTGTCGTCGAGCACGATGTCGCCGGCAAACACCAGGCTGACCTCTCCCGCCTCGCCCGCCTTACCCGGCTCTTGGGCGGTAAACGCCAGCGGACACCAGGCCAGGCACCACGCGCACATCCAAAAGCGGAAAAAACCGGCCTTCATGGCTGGACGCCTTCGAGCGTGCAGCTGTAGATCAGCTCGCGCTCCGCCGGGCCGGCGTACAGGCGCTGCTCGCCGGTGAGCGGGTAGGGCGCGGCCGAGGCCGCAAAGGGCGGCAGGAACTTGGCCTGCTGCACCAGCACCGGCTGGGCGCCGGCATCGAGGTAGGCGTACAGCACGACGCGGTCAATCCGCGCATCGCTGCCGACCATCACCGCCTTGAAGCGAAAACGCCCGGCTATGTCCACGGAGGGCACCGGATAAGGATCGCTCACCGGCACGGCCTCTACCACCTGGGTGGCGCCCGCATAGGTCACGCTGCAGCGCAGCAGCGGTGCGGCAAGCGCAGGGTGCAAGAGCGTGGCCAGTCCGGCCAGGGCAAAAGCAGTGAGGCGTGGGTAATCCATGGCGGGTATTTTGCGCGCTGCCACTGCGCTGGCAATCAGTCCGCAAGTTTGTCAGCCAGTGTTTTTATGCTATTTTTATAATAGCTGCTTGTGCAATGGCAGCGTGCGTAAACGGCATTTACGCCATGAAATACATGGCTGAAGGCGCCCTGAGAGATTGCGCAAGACCGCTGAAAGGCTTGGAAAACCGGCTGACGCCATGGCGACAGCCCTTCAGGTGTTGCCCTGATGTGGCCGGGGGGCGGGGCGGCACATCATGGCGTTTTGCCAACCGCCAGACCTTTCAGGAGACGCTTTTATGCAACGCCGCCAACTGCTCCAGTCCGCCGCCGCTCTGGCCGTTCCCGCGCTGGGTTCGCTGGGCGCCGCCTTCGCCCAGGCCCAGGGCTTTCCGGCCCGCCCGATCAAGCTCATCGTGGCTTTTCCGGCGGGCGGGCCGACCGACATCACCATGCGCGCTCTAGCCGACAACGCGTCGAAAATCCTCGGCCAGCCGATCATCATCGACAACAAGCCCGGCGCGGGCGGCACGCTGCCGGCGCAGCAGTTGCAGACCTCGCAGCCTGACGGCTACACGCTGGCGCAGATTCCGCTGGGCGTGTTCCGCCTGCCGTACACCACCAAGATCAACTGGGACCCGGTCAAGGACATCAGCTACGTGCTCAACGTGACCGGCTACGCCTTCGGCATCGTCGTGCCGGCTGACTCGCCGTTCAAGACCTGGGCCGACTTTGTTGCCTATGCCAAGGCCAATCCCGGCCGCCTGACCTACGGCTCGACCGGCACGCTGACCAGCCCGCACCTGACCACCGAACTGATCGCGCAAAAGGCCGGCATCGAACTGCAGCACATTCCCTACAAGGGCAGCGCCGACCTGATGCTGGCGGTGGTCAGCGGCCAGCTCATGGCGGCGTCCGACAGCACCGGCTTTGCGCCGCAGGTGGCGGCCGGCAAGCTGCGCGTGCTCAACACCTGGGGCGACAAGCGTCTGGACAAGTTTCCCGACGCGCCGACGCTCAAGGAACTGGGCTACGACATCGTGCAGAACTCGCCCTTCGGCATCGGCGCGCCCAAGGGTACGCCGCTTGAAGTGGTCAAGCGGCTGCACGACGCGTTCAAGAAAGCCATGGAAGAACCGAGCTACGTGAGCGCCCTTAGCCGCTACGACATGCTGCCCAACTACATGGGCACGGCCGACTACAGCAAGTTCGCCCAGGAAACTTTTCTCAAGGAAAAAGCGCTGGTCGAAAAGCTCGGGCTGGGCAAGCCGTCCTGACGCGTCAGCCGGCGCGCGCTGCCAGCACGGCGGCCGCCACTTCGGCAAAGCCCGCGCCGCGCTCGCCCCGGGTGATGTAGCGCGGCAGGTGGCTCAGCTGCGCTTCAAAGCGCCGCACATTGGCCACGCCGATGCTGTTGCCGAAGGCCTCGAACATCAGCTGGTCGTTGGTCGAGTCGCCGACGAAAAGCCAGCGGTCCATTTCGGCGTCGAGGTTGCGGCCGAAAAGTTCGCGAACGATCCAGCGCGCGCCCTGCAGCTTGTTGTGGCTGCCGAACCAGCCGTTGATGTGGATCGAGCTGACGGTGGCGTTCATGCCTTCGCTGCGCAGGATGCGCACCACGTCCGCAATTTGTGCGGGGCTGAGGTGCGCGAACTCGCTGTGGTCGATGGCGATGTCGGTTTCACGCCCGGGCGAGTCGGTGGCGCGGCGCGCGCCCGGCAGTTCGCGCTCGATGCGCGCCAGCACGGCTTGCATGCGCGCCATGTTGCAGGCGCGGGCCTGGGCGTCGAGCTAGTATTGTTTTGATAGCTGCATATGCCCGCCGGATATGCGTGAAAAGCCTTTTTCGCTTGAGATCAGCGCCACGGCGCCGTTTTCCGCCACGATGGCATTGACGGGTCATTTCCGCGCAAACGGCTCGCTCCAGCCCACCGGCCGGCCGGTGATGGCGATAAGGTCCAGGCCGGCCGCTTTCAGGGCGGCGAGAGCTGCCAGCGCATCTTGCGTGATGGCGCCTTCGGTGGTCAGGGTGTCGTCGATGTCGGTCAGGATGCCGCCGACTCGGCGGCGCGCGGCCAGGGGCCAGTCTTCAAAAGCTTGCATCGGAAAATTTTCGCATACCCCTGAAAGGGGTTTTTGCCAGAACTGTCTTTGGGTGTGTTCTGTACAATGCTGCTCTCCTGAGGAGCGTTGCAACCCACGGCATGTGGTCTAGGCTCAGGACTTTTTCTTGCAACCACGCTCACCCGCAGGCGCTTTTGACGCCGGGTGAGTGAATTCCACACTTCCCTTCACAGTCCCTGCGGTCGTGGCCATTTTGCCCGCTTGATCCTGATTTTGGAGATTCCCCAATGAACGCCGTTTTGAAGACCATGCTGAACACCGACCACATCATTGCCGACCTGACGCTGGCCGCCTGGGGCCGCAAGGAGCTGAAGATTGCCGAGACCGAAATGCCCGGCCTGATGGCGATGCGCCAGGAATTCGCCGCTGCCCAGCCCCTCAAGGGCGCGCGCATCACCGGCTCGCTGCACATGACCATCCAGACCGGCGTGCTGATCGAGACGCTGCAGGCACTGGGCGCTCAGGTGCGCTGGGCGTCGTGCAACATTTTCTCGACGCAAGACCATGCCGCCGCCGCGATTGCCGCCGAAGGCACGCCGGTGTTCGCCATCAAGGGCGAAACGCTGGCCGACTACTGGGACTACACGCACCGCATTTTCGAGTTCACCGGCGCCAAAGGCACGCCCGAGGAAGGTCCGAACATGATCCTGGACGACGGCGGCGACGCGACGCTCCTGATGCACCTGGGCACCCAGGCTGAAACCGATGCCAGCCTGCTCGAAAACCCCGGCAGCGAAGAGGAAACCTGCCTGTTCACCGCCATCAAGGCCAAGCTGGCGCAAGACCCGACCTGGTACAGCCGGCGCCTGGCCAACATCATCGGTGTGACGGAAGAAACCACCACCGGCGTGCTGCGCCTGAATGAAATGTCGGTCAAGGGCACGCTGGCGTTTCGCGCCATCAACGTCAACGACTCGGTGACCAAGAGCAAGTTCGACAACCTCTACGGCTGCCGCGAGTCGCTGGTCGACGCCATCAAGCGCGCCACCGACGTGATGATTGCCGGCAAGGTCTGCGTGGTCGCCGGCTATGGCGACGTCGGCAAGGGCTCGGCCCAAGCGCTGCGCGCCCTCTCGGCCCAGGTCTGGGTCACCGAGATCGACCCGATCAACGCGCTGCAGGCCGCGATGGAAGGCTACAAGGTCGTGACCATGGAGTACGCCGCCGACAAGTGCGACATCTTCGTGTCCGCCACCGGCAACAAGAACGTCATTACCTACGCGCACATGGCGGCCATGAAAGACCAGGCTATCGTTTGCAACATCGGCCACTTCGACAACGAGATTGATGTCGCGTCGCTGGAAAATTGCACCTGGGAAGAAATCAAGCCGCAGGTGGACCATGTGATCTTCCCCGACGGCAAGCGCATCATCTTGCTGGCCAAGGGCCGGCTGGTGAACCTGGGCTGCGGCACCGGCCACCCCAGCTTTGTCATGTCGTCAAGCTTTGCCAACCAGACGATTGCCCAGATCGAGCTGTTCACCAAGCAGGCCGAATACGACGCCGGCAAGGTCTATGTGCTGCCCAAGCACCTCGACGAAAAAGTCGCGCGCCTGCACCTGAAAAAGGTCGGCGCGATGCTGAGCGAGTTGAGCGACGAGCAGGCCGCGTATATTGGCGTGTCCAAAGCCGGTCCTTACAAGGCCGATACCTATCGGTATTGAGTTTTGCCTTGCTCCTTCCCCTTTTAGGGGAAGGCAGGGATGGGGGCCTCCCCGCTTCGCTGGCTTTTGTGCCGCAAATCAACCGTGTGCCTGAACCCGGCCCCCATCCCAACCCTTCCCCCAGTGGGGGAGGGAGTGAAAACCAACAGAACTCCATTGACTTATGCGCGCTGATCTATTTCTTGTCGAACATGGCCATGCCACCACCCGTTCCCAGGCCCAGCGCCTGATCGCCTCGGGCGTGCACTGGCGCGTGGACGAGGCGGTGGCGTGGAAAAAAATCGCCAAGAACGGCGACGAGATTCCCGCCAATGCCGAGCTGCAGCTGCTCGACACCACCGAAGCGAAATACATTTCGCGCGGCGGCCTCAAGCTAGAAGGCGCGCTTGACGCCACCGGCCTGGACGTGGCCGGCCTGCGCTGCCTGGACATCGGCCAGTCCACCGGCGGCTTTACCGACTGCCTGCTGCAGCACGGCGCCGCGCAGGTCGTGGGCGTCGATGTCGGCCATGGCCAGCTGCACGACAGCCTGCGCAGCGACGAACGCGTGGTCTGCATCGAGGGCGTGAACGCGCGTTCGCTGACGGCCGGGGAACTGGCGTCGCATTATCGGCGCGCGCTGCACATCAGCAGCGGCAGCGAAGACGATTTCGAGGATTTTGACGACGAGGATGAAGGCGACGACGGTGAAGACGAAAACGGCGACGGCTTCAACCCGGTGTTTGACTTCCTGACCGGCGACCTGTCCTTCATCTCGCTGACGCTGGTGCTGCCCGCCGTGGTGCGGCTGCTGAAGGCCGACGGCCAGCTGTTGATGCTGGTCAAGCCGCAGTTCGAACTGCAGCCCGGCCAGATCGGCAAGGGCGGCATCGTGCGCGACGCGGCGCATTTTGAATTCGTCGAAAAGCGGCTGCGCGACACCTGCGCCGGCCTGGGGCTGGAGGTCAAGGCCTGGCTGGCCTCGCCGATTGCCGGCGGTGACGGCAACCGCGAATTCTTCATTCATGCCCAGAAAGGCCATGAAGTGCAGGGCGAAGACCAGCCACTGGCCGCTGCGCCGAAACGCCAGGCCGCCAAGCGGATTCCGCGCAGCGAAATGCGCGCTTCCCGCGAGCCGCACGAAGACTCCGAGGCCGCCGAGGCCGCGCATGCCGGCCAGCACGGTCCGGCCAAGCGGCGCGGCAAAAAATCCGACGACAACTCCACCAGCGATTAAAAGGCCTGTGATGAGCATTCCGGTCAGTTTTGAATTTTTCCCGCCCAAGACGCTTGAAGGCGCCGACAAGCTGCGCGCCACGCGCCAGGCGCTGTACGCGCACCAGCCCGAGTTCTGCTCGGTCACCTTTGGCGCCGGCGGCTCGACGCAGGAGGGCACCTTCAGCACCGTCAAGGCCATTCTTGACGAAGGCATGGCCGCCGCCAGCCATTTCTCGTGCGTTGGCGCCACCAAGGCGACGGTGCGCGAACAGCTGGCCGCCTTGCGCGCCATGGGTGTCCAGCGGCTGGTGGCCCTGCGCGGCGACCTGCCCAGCGGCTACGGCGCGGGCGGCGAGTTTCATTACGCCAGCGATCTGGTGGCCTTCATCCGGCATGAGACCGGCGACGCCTTTCACATCGAGGTGGCCGCCTACCCGGAAATTCATCCGCAGGCCAAATCGGCCGAAGCCGACCTGCAGGCCTTTGCGGCCAAGGTTCAGGCTGGTGCCAATTCGGCCATCACCCAGTATTTTTTCAACTCCGACGCTTATTTTCGTTTTGTCGATGACGTCTATCACCTGGGCGCCGACGTTCCGGTGGTGCCGGGCATCATGCCGATCACCAGTGGGGCCCAGCTGATGCGTTTTTCCGATGCTTGCGGCGCCGAGATTCCGCGCTGGATTCGCTTGCGCCTGCAGGGCTTTGGCGACGACACGGCATCGATCAGGAGCTTTGGCCTGGACGTGATCACCGACCTGTGCGACCAGTTGAGCATGGCCGGCGCGCCGGGCATCCACTTTTACACGATGAACCAGGCGGCAGCGACGTCCGAGATCATTCGCCGGTTGAATCCGGCCTGATGGCGGGGCTGCTTGTTGCTGCCCGGGGCGGGCTCTCGCGCTGGCTTGCGGCTGGCCTTTTCGGGCTGCTGGCAGGCTGCGCCACGCCGCCAGCGCCGTCTGATCCGGCACTGGTTTTAGCTTCTCCAGCACCAGCGCAATCGACCCTGGCAGTGCCTCCATCGGCCCCTGCCCTTGATACGCAACCGCCGTCACGCCTGGCGGATTTCATTGCCAGGCGTCTGCGCAGGAAAATCGAGTCCCCCGTGCCTGCGGTCGAAGCGCAAGCCTTGGTGCCGGCCGATGCACCCGTTGATGAAAAATACCAGCTGACCGGCGAGGCCGCCCGCGAACTGGAGCGCGGCCATGCATCGTGGTACGGCGGGCAGTTCCATGGCCGGCGCACCGCCAGCGGCGAGAACTACGACAAATACGCGCTGACGGCGGCGCACAAGACGCTGCCTTTCGGCACCATCGTCCGGGTGCGCAGCCTGAAGCTAGGGCGCGAGGTCGATGTGCGCATCAACGACCGTGGGCCGTTTGCCCCGGGCCGGGTGATTGACGTGAGCCAGGCCGCCGCCGAGGCGCTGGGGCTGATGGGCGCTGGCGTCGCCGAGGTGTCGCTGAACGTGGCTGACAGCCTGGGCGACACGCAACAGCCGTCCCGTTCCCGCAAAAAACCATTGCGCCGCACGGCGGCCAAGCCTGCGGACCCGTACCGACACTAGGATTTCGGCCGTCCGATGGCCGCCAGCCACCGCATGGATGGCGCTAAGCATGGGCAGCCTTGCCAGCTTGCCCCTTTGCCTGAAAGGGCAAAAAAAAACCGCCAACATGTCGTTTGCGTGTTTACTAGAATTTCAGTAATTCCTGAAACTTCAGTAGATTGCGCACCATGAACCTTGCCCCCCTGACCCAGCGTTTTGTCCTGCATTTTGGCGAGATGGGCAGCCGCTGGGGCATCAACCGCACCGTGGGGCAGATTTATGCCCTGCTTTATGTCTCGCCCCGGGCGCTAAACGCCGACGACATCGGCGACGCTTTGGCCTTTTCCCGCTCCAACGTCAGCATGGGCCTGAAGGAACTGCAGTCGTGGAACCTGGTGCGGCTGCAGCACCTGCCGGGCGACCGGCGCGAATACTTCCAGGCGCCCGAAGACGTGTGGGCGATTTTCCGCACGCTGGCCGAGGAGCGGCGCAAGCGCGAGATTGACCCGACGCTGTCGATGCTGCGCGATGCGCTGATGGAGCAGCCCAGCGGCGCCGACGACACCCATGCCCAGGCGCGCATGCGGCAGATGCACGACCTGATCGAACTCATGACCAGCTGGCTGGCCGACGTGCAAAAGATGGACTCGGCCACGCTGGCTAGCCTGATGAAGATGGGCGCCAAGGTGCAAAAACTGCTGGAGGCCAAGGACAAGGTCGCCAGCACGGTAAAGGCCGGTTTCAAAGGGCTGGCTTCGCCGGCCCCGGCCGCATTGCCAGCCGCCGCGCTGGCAGACAACGACAGGAGTTGACCATGGACGGACTTGACGCATTCCTGCTGGCCCGGATTCAGTTCGCGGCCAATATGACCTTTCACATCCTGTTCCCGACCATCAGCATTTCTCTAGCCTGGGTGCTGCTGTTTTTCAAACTGCGCTTCGTCAGGACCGGCCAGCAGCACTGGATGGACGCCTACCAGTTCTGGGTGAAAATTTTTGCGCTGACCTTTGCGCTGGGCGTGGTCAGCGGCATCACCATGAGTTTCCAGTTCGGCACCAACTGGCCGGGCTTCATGGAAACCGTCGGCAACGTGGCCGGACCGCTGCTGGCCTATGAAGTGCTGACCGCGTTTTTTCTAGAAGCCACCATGCTCGGCGTGATGCTGTTCGGCCGTGCCCGCGTCAGCGAACGCATGCACACCATCGCCACGCTGCTGGTGGCCGGCGGCACCACGCTGTCGGCGTTCTGGATTTTGGCGCTCAATTCGTGGATGCACACGCCGGCCGGCTTTGAAATGATCAACGGCCAGGCGCATGTCACCAGCTGGCTGGAAGTGATCTTCAACCCGTCGTTTCCCTACCGCTTCACGCACATGATGCTGGCGTCAGGCCTCACGGTGGCCTTTCTGGTGTCGGGCATTTCCGCCTACCGCTGGCTTCGCCAGGACCGCGCCACCGAAGTCATGGCCGGTCTGAAGACCGGCATCTACCTAGCCGCCTTCCTGATCCCGCTGCAGATCATTGCCGGCGACTTTCACGGCTTGAACACGATGGAGCACCAGCCGGCCAAGCTGGCCGCCATGGAAGGCATCTGGCAGACGCAAAAAGGCGTTCCGGCGGTGCTGTTTGCGCTGCCCGATGAAAAGACGCGCGAAAACCGCTACGAAATCAGCATCCCGAAGCTGGCATCGCTTTACCTGACCCACAGCCTGGACGGCGAGGTCAAGGGCCTGAACGAGTTCGAGGGCCAGCATCCGCCCGTGGCGCCGGTGTTCTGGGCGTTTCGCATCATGGTCGGCATGGGCCTCTTGATGCTGGCCGTGAGCTGGACCAGCGTGCTGCAGCTGGCCCCATGGAAGAAAGATCCGACGCGCACGCTCAGGACCTGGCAGGCCAGGGCGCTGGTGGCCATGACCTTTGCCGGCTGGGTGGCCCTGATTGCCGGCTGGTACACCACCGAAATCGGCCGCCAGCCCTGGCTGGTGTCGGGCGTACTGACCGCCGCCGATGCAGCCTCGAAAGTGGCGGCGCCTAAAATTGCGCTGACGCTGGCGCTCTACCTGACCTTGTATGCCGCGCTGATTGTGGCCTATGTCTCGGTGGTGTTTTACCTGGCGCGCCACCGCACGCATGCCGACAAGCCTTTCGAGGCGGGCATGGAGGACACGCTCAATCCGGTGAACTACCCGGACCCCAAAGCCGCCCGCAAAGTCAACCCCGCAGGAGCCTCCCATGCTTGACCTGGCCCCTGACCTGACGCAAGCCGCCGGCTGGATGCCGATGGTATTTTTGGCGGTGATGGGCCTGGCGATGCTGGCCTATGTGGTGCTCGACGGCTATGACCTAGGCGTGGGTGTGCTGATGAATCGCGCCAGCGACGACGACAAGGACAGCATGATCGCCAGCATTGGCCCCTTCTGGGACGCCAACGAGACCTGGCTGGTGCTGGGCGTGGGCATCTTGCTCACCGTGTTTCCGATGGCGCACGGGGCGATCCTGGGCGCGCTCTACCTGCCGGTGGCGATGATGCTGATCGGCCTGACGCTGCGCGGCGTGGCGTTTGACTTTCGCGTCAAGGCGCGTGCATCGCTCAAGCCGCTGTGGAACCGCGCTTTTTTTGCCGGCTCGGTGCTGGCCAGCTGGAGTCAAGGCTACATGCTCGGCTCGCTGATCACCGGCTTTGACTCAGGTGGCTGGATCATCGCCTTCAACGCGGTGATTGGCGCGGCGCTGGTGGCAGCTTACTGCCTGCTGGGCGCCGGCTGGCTGATCATCAAGTCCGAGGGCGAGTTGCAGCTGCAGGCGGTGCGCTGGGCGCGGTCCAGCCTGTTTTTCACCATGGCGGGCATTGCCGCGATTTCGGTGGCCACGCCACTGGTGAGCCAGAGCATCTTCGACAAGTGGTTCAGCTTTCCGAACATCGTGCTGCTGCTGCCGATTCCCGCCGCCACCACCGTGCTGTTTTGGGTCATTTACCGCAGCTTGCAGCGCCTGCCCACGCGGCTGGCGCAGGGCAACGAATACGGCGCTTGGGTGCCGTTTGGCGGGACCATCGGGGTGTTTTTGCTGGCGTTCTACGGCCTGGCCTACAGCCTGTTCCCATGGCTGGTGATCGACCGGATCACCATCTGGCAGGCCGCCATCGCGCCGGAGTCCATGGGCATCATCCTGGCCGGAGCCGCCGTCGTGCTGCCGATGATCATCGGCTACACGGTGTTTGCCTACCGTGTGTTCTGGGGCAAGAGCACGGCGCTGAAGTATTAGCCGGGGCTGGGGTGATGAGGGTTCAGGCTGACAAAGCCGGCTGGCGTCAGAATCGGTATCGAGCGCCACGGACTCAACACCAGTAAATCGTTGTCACTGCTGATGATGGCGTCAGCCTCGAAAACCAGCGCCAGGGCCAGAAATTTGTTGTCTTTCGGGTCGCGGCAAGCCGGCTGAACGCTCAACTCATCGGACTCCAGCACGCCGAAAAGGTGGGCATGTTGACGAACCAGCGCCACAAACGAAAGCCGGGTTTGTGCGTCCAGGTAGCGGTCAAACTTGTCGCGTCGGAGTACTTGCTCCAACTCATTGAGCGTGGCGCTTGAGGCGCAAATCTCACAGGAGCCCAGTGCTTTCAAAAGCGCTTGGTGAGGGACCGAGCCAATACGCAGCGCAGCACTGACCAAGGTGCTGGTATCGAGCACCACCCGCCGAAGCACGCTCATCGGGCGTCACGAACCAGGCGATTGACCTCTTCATCCGTCAACTCGGCAGCTGCAGGTGTCGCGTGTTTTGAAGCGGTGGCGCTCCAGTCCTCAAAAGCGGCGAGCGCCTTGCCGCGCTTGCGCCGCGCGTCCAGCAGTTCCGCCATGTCTTGCGGCGACACAATGAAAGCTGCAGCCCGCCCATGCCGGGTAATGCTGACCGGCTCGCGAAGAATGGTGTCCAGAAGCTGGCCAAAGCGGTTTTGGGCTTCAACAGAGGTGACGGTGATCATGGGTTACTCCTGAAAACTAGCTAACTTGTACAGTATAGATGGAGTTTTAGGTGACAGATCGCGTTTCAACTGGATGAGTGTGGGGCCGCTGAATTCAGCCGCCGTGTTCCAGCGTAAAACCGGCATTGCGATCCTGCCCAAGCAGGGCGACCATTTGCGGCAGGGCGGCGTTCAGTTCGGCCTTCAGCGTGTGCGGCGGGTTGATGATGAACATGCCGCTGGCCGGCAGGCCGGGGCGGACGACTTCGCCTTCGGCGTCGGTGGTCAGCTTGCTGGACTTGACCGTCAGCGTGGCATGCAGCCAAGGGCGGTGCGCCTTGACCGCCAGGGTCTTGAGCTTGCGCGGCAGGTCGTGCGCCTCGGGGCGCGGAATGATCGGATACCAGACCACATAGGTACCGGTCGCAAAGCGCTTGACGGCATCGGCCATGGTGGCTGCAACCCGGGCATAGTCGCTCTTCATTTCATAGCTCGGGTCGCACAGCACCATGGCGCGCCGGGCCGGCGGCGGCAAAAACGTTTTCAGCGCCTCGAAGCCGTCCTCGCGTGCCACCACGACCTGGCGGCCGACGCCGAGTTGCTCGATGTTGCCGGAAAGCGACTTGTAATCGGTCGGGTGCAGCTCGAACAGTTTGAGCTTGTCGCGCCCGCTCAGGAACTTCTGTTCGATGAAAGGCGAGCCCGGATAAATCTTCAGGTGCGCCGTGTCGCCGGTCTGGGCGAAATGCGGATTCAGGCCGCGCAGCAGTTCAAGGTAGTCGAGCAGGGCGGGTGCCCATGCGTAACCGGCGGCGGCCGGCGAGGCAGCCTCGGCTTGCACTGCCGTGGTCTTGGTATCAGGTGCTACTTTTTTGATAGCTGTAACTGCACGAGCATCGGGCGGAGGAGGGGTTTTTGATGCCGAAATCAGCTTGAAAATGCCTTCACTGGCTTCGCCGCTTGTCTCGGTGTAGTCGCCATCGAGGCGGTACAGTCCGGCGCCGGCATGGGTGTCGATCACGGTCAGCGCCGTGTCTTTCTGGGTCAGGTACTTCATCAACGCAATCAGGCAAGTGTGCTTGAGAACGTCGGCATGGTTGCCTGCATGGAAGGCGTGGCGGTAGGAAAACATCCCTCTATCGTACCTTCTTGAAGGCAAAGCTTCTGAAAAATTGGCGCAAGCGCTTGATTCTTCATATAATCTTGGGCTCTGCAGCGCACATGTGGTTCCGCGGCAGGGTTGCCTGAAAAGGCAAATGACCACCTAAGAGGTTCTCACCAGAGGAACGCCGACCGTGGAAAAGAACCCGACAAACCCTTTTTTCAAAAAGAAAACTCATGAAAACCTTCAGCGCCAAACCCGCTGATGTGACGCACGAGTGGTTTGTGATTGACGCGACCGACAAGGTCCTCGGACGAGTAGCCAGCGAAGTTGCTCTCCGTTTGCGCGGCAAACACAAGGCCATTTACACGCCTCACATCGACACCGGTGATTTCATCATCATCATCAACGCAGCCCAGCTGCGCGTGACCGGTGCCAAGTCGACCGACAAGATTTACTACCGCCATTCCGGTTATCCAGGCGGCATCACGGCTACCAATTTCCGCGACATGCAAACCAAGTTCCCGGGCCGCGCCCTGGAAAAAGCCGTCAAGGGCATGCTGCCCAAGGGCCCGCTCGGTTACGCCATGATCAAGAAACTCAAGGTGTACGGCGGTGCAGAGCATCCGCACACCGCACAACAGCCTAAAGTGCTGGACATCGCAGGCATATCACGGGAGTCAGCCAAATGATCGGTGAATGGAACAACGGCACCGGCCGTCGCAAATCCAGCGTCGCCCGCGTGTTTCTGAAAAAAGGCACTGGCAAGATCACGGTCAATGACAAGGACATCCAGGCGTTCTTCGGTCGCCAGACTTCCATCATGATCTGCCGCCAGCCCCTGTTCCTGACGAACCACGTCGAGACGTTTGACATCATGATCAACGTCCACGGCGGCGGCGAGTCCGGCCAGGCCGGCGCAGTGCGCCACGGCATCACCCGCGCCCTGATCGACTATGACGCAACGCTCAAGCCAGCATTGAGCCAGGCCGGTTTTGTTACCCGCGATGCGCGTGAAGTCGAACGTAAAAAGGTCGGTTTCCGCTCAGCCCGCCGCCGCAAGCAGTTCAGCAAGCGTTAATTTTCGCTTCCCTGCCTTGCAAAAAAGCCGCCCGGTTCGCCTGGCGGCTTTTTTTATGGAAAGTCTCCCTGACGGTAAGACGCGCAGCCTGTATGGTTGATTGATTTACTGTACTATTTATCCCATTGCTTACTGATTAACGGAGTTCCCCATGAGTGCAGTTGCTGAAAATATCCAGACTGAAATGCCTTCCCCCTTTGTGTTTACCGACAGCGCGGCTTCCAAGGTGGCCGAGCTGATTGCCGAGGAAGGCAATCCCGACCTGAAACTGCGTGTGTTCGTACAGGGCGGCGGCTGCTCGGGTTTCCAGTACGGTTTCACCTTCGATGAAATCACCAATGACGACGACACCACCATGACCAAGAACGGCGTGTCGCTGCTGATTGATGCCATGAGCTACCAGTACCTGGTCGGTGCAGAAATCGACTACAAGGACGATCTGGAAGGCGCGCAGTTCGTGATCAAGAACCCGAATGCGAGCAGTTCGTGCGGCTGCGGTTCGAGTTTCTCGGTCTGAGCGGGCGACGTAAAGGCCGTTCACGCTGCCTTTGCGCACAAGCCGCCCTCAAGGCGGCTTTTTTAATGTTCGCGAAAATTTCTCTTGGCGACCCGAAGCCGGTTCAGGCCGGGTACAGCGCGCCCAGCACGCGCAAACCCGCCGCCCCGGTCACGCCGGGCAGGTTGCCAGGCTGGCGCCTGAGCATCTGGCGGGCCAGCCAGGCAAAGGCGGCTGCCTCGACCTGTAGCGGCTGTAGGCCGTGCGCGTCCGAGGTGCTGACGCGCAGCCAGGGCAAAGCCGCCTGCAGGCGCTCCAGCAGATGCAGGTTGAAAGCGCCGCCACCGCAAACAATCATCTCGATGCTATTTTTTCCATAGCTGTTGACGCCCGCAGCACATGCGCAAACCGTCAATTCGGTCAATGTATTTTGAATGTCCTCGGGGCGTTCGCTGGCAAAGGGCTGGATCTTTCCGGCCAGCCACGCCAGGCTGAACAAATCGCGGCCGGTGCTCTTGGGAATCGGCTGCGCAAAGTAGGGCTCGTCCAGCAGGCTGGCCAGCATTGCCGGAACCAGCCGGCCGCTTTTCGCCCAGGCGCCGCCGGCGTCGAACGGCTGGCCGGTGTGCTGAAGGCACCAGGCATCCATCAGCGCATTGCCCGGCCCGCAGTCAAAACCCAGAACCGCAGCCGCCGAACCGGACGGCGGTAGCACGCTGAGGTTGGAAATGCCGCCCAGGTTCAGCACTGCCACACCGCTATCGCCGTTGCCAAAAACACCCTGGTGAAAGGCCGGCACCAGCGGCGCGCCCTGGCCACCTGCGGCCACGTCGCGGCTGCGGAAATCCGCCACCACATCGATCCCGGTCAGTTCGGCCAGCAGGGCGGGGTTGTTGAGCTGAAGCGTGTAGCCGACGCCTGAAGGCGCTGTGGACGTTCGCAAGGGCTGATGCCTCACCGTTTGCCCGTGCGCGCCAATCGCCTGGATCTGGGCGGCGCTGATGCCCTGCGCCTCTGCCTGCTGCACCAAGGCGGCGACCACGCGCGCATACACCGCCGCCAGCTCGCTGCCTGCCAGCGCGGCGCGATGCAGTTCATTGTGCGAAGGCGCATTCAGCGCCAGCAGTTCGGCCCGGAAGCCTTCGGCAAACGGGTCGCTGGCGCTGGCGATGACGCGCAGCATGTCGCCGGAGAAATCGACCAGCACACCGTCGGCGCCGTCAAGGGATGTGCCTGACATCAGGCCGATGAAATAGTCGTGCATGCCGCGATTTTGCCGCAGCGCCGCCAGCGAGTTATTCGGCGCGGGTCTGGTCGATGGTGGCGGCGGCCTGCAGCTGGTTGCGAAAGCCATTGGCCAGTTGCCTGAACTGCGGCAGCGCGGCGGCCGGCACCGGCACCACGTCGCTTTGCTTGGCAACCGTCATCGGGTCTTGCTGCACGCCGTTGATGCGCACCTCGAAATGCAGGTGCGGGCCGGTAGCCCAGCCGGTGGCGCCGACCAGGCCGATGGTCTGGCCCTGCGTCACGGCCTGGCCGACCTGCACATTGATCTTGCTCAGGTGGGCGTAGACCGTTTCCATGTTGTTGCGGTGCTTGACGAAGACCACGTTGCCAAAGCCGTTCTGCACGCCGGCGAACTCGACCACGCCATCGCCGATGGTCCGGGCCGGCGTGCCGGTGGTGGCGGCAAAGTCGGTGCCGTTGTGGGCGCGCCAGGTTTGCAGCACCGGATGAAAGCGCATCGAGAAACCGCTGCTGATGCGCGAGAACTCGACCGGCGAGCTCAGGAAGGAGCGGCGCAGGCTCTGGCCGTCCAGCGTGTAGTAGCCGCCCTTGAGCGGTGCGCCTGCGGCATCCTGGCCGGGCGGCTGGAACCACATCGCCTGGAAGGTCTTGCCGCCGTTGACGAACTCGGCCGACAGCACGCGGCCGGCGCGCATGGTTTCGCCATCGGCTTCCAGGGTTTCGTAAACCACGTTGAAGCGGTCGCCCTTGCGCAGTGCGCGGCGAAAGTCAATGTCGGTCGAGAAGATTTCCGCGATCTGCACGCCGACCCCGTCGGGAATGCGCGCATCGTCGATGGCGGCAAACAGCGTGGTCTGGACAGCGGCGCTGGCCAGCTGCGCCGAGCGGATGTAGGGCGCGGTTTCGATGCGCGACGTGAAGCCGGCACTACCGGCGCTGCGCTCGATGACTAGGCGCTGGAACATCTGTTCGTCATCGGTCGCCCAGCGCATGTTGAGCTTGAGCAGTTGCTGCCGCTCACTGGCTTCAACGGTAACGTTCTTGCCCGGCTGTCCGGCCAGAATCAGTTGCGCATTGGCGTCGCTGCGCAAAAAGGCATCGGCTGCCGCGTCGTCGAGGTTGAGGCGCCTGAGCAGCGAGGCAGCCGTGTCGCTGCTGCGCGTGGCCTCGGTGCGGAACAGTTTGAAGCTGAAGTCGGCCAGCGCCTCGGTTTGTGCCTTCGCCGACTGGGGCGCCAGCGGCTCAATGGCTTCGAGCACCTGGCGCACCGGCAGATCGGCGGCGTCGGGCGCCAGCGGCGCAACACCGAACGCCGTCACGCCGGTCCCCAGCAGCAGCACGGCCAAGCTGCCGGTGATGCGCCGGGGGTGGCGGCGCAGGCTTTCGCCAACGGCGGTCAATACGCGGGAAAGGCTCAAGGGTGTATGGGCGGCGACGGGCAGGCGCAAAACGTAAATCCCAACAAAAGTGCGCCGTGCTCTCAGGAGCGGCCGGACAGCGATGACAGGTCAATCGATGCCCTAGCCCAGGCGTTTTGTCAGCGCGAGGGAGCATCGAACTCGAAAATTTTGGCTTCCTCGCCAGGGGACAGTAGCGCCTCTAAAATGAGGGCCCGACGTAGGAAAGTCAGAATTATATCTGTCGGACAATAACCGGTCCCAAGAAAAACCCTTATGAATCAAGAGCTTGTTACAAAAACCCCCTTGTCTGACCGTGTCCGGAAGGCGCTGGCCGTCTCCCTGAGGGGCTGCGACGAGCTGATTCCGCAGGACGAATGGGCCCGAAAACTGGTTCGCAGCGAAGCCACTGGCGTGCCGCTGCGCATCAAGCTCGGGCTGGACCCGACCGCCCCCGACATCCACATCGGCCACACCGTGGTGCTCAACAAGATGCGCCAGCTGCAGGATCTGGGCCACACCGTGATCTTCCTGATTGGCGATTTCACCAGCCTGATCGGCGATCCGTCCGGGCGCAACAGCACGCGCCCGCCGCTCACGCCCGAGCAGATCAAGGTCAACGCCGAAACCTATTACCGCCAGGCCAGCCTGGTGCTGGACCCTGCCAAAACCGAAATTCGCTACAACAGCGAATGGTGCGACCCGCTCGGCGCGCGCGGCATGATCCAGCTCGCCTCGCGCTACACAGTGGCCCGAATGATGGAGCGCAATGATTTTCACGATCGTTACAAAGCTGGCCAGTCGATCAGCGTACACGAGTTTTTGTACCCCTTGATGCAGGGCTACGACTCGGTGGCCCTGAAAAGCGACCTGGAGCTAGGCGGCACTGATCAGAAATTCAATTTGCTGATGGGCCGGCACCTGCAGCAGGAATACGGCCAGGAGCCGCAGTGCATCCTGACCATGCCGCTGCTCGAAGGGCTGGACGGCATCGAGAAGATGTCGAAAAGCAAGAACAACTACATTGGCATTTCCGAGGACGCGAACAGCATGTTCGCCAAGGTGCTGTCGGTGTCCGACGTGCTGATGTGGAAGTGGTACACGCTGCTGTCGTTTCAGAGCGAGGCGGACATCGCCGCGCTCAAGGCCGAAATTGAAGGCGGCCGCAACCCGAAGGATGCGAAGGTGGCGCTCGCGAAAGAGATCACGGCGCGTTTCCATTCACCCGCCGCCGCCGATGCCGCCGAACAGGACTTCATCAACCGCAGCAAGGGCGGCGTGCCCGACGAGATTCCCGAAGTTTCGCTCTCAGGCGCACCGCTGGGCATTGGCGCGTTGCTCAAGGCGGCCGGCCTGGCGCCGTCGGGCAGCGAAGCCAGCCGCCTGATCGACGGCGGCGGCGTTCGCGTCGATTCGAGCGTGGTGAGTGACAAGGCGCGGAAGCTGCCGGCCGGAATTTACGTGGTACAGGTCGGCAAGCGCAAGTTCGCGCGTGTCACGCTGAGCTGATGCGCCGGGTCCATCGTTCATGAAAGCCGTGCTGCAGCGCGTGTCCGAGGCCCGCGTCGTCATTGCCGCCGAAACCGTTGGCCGGATTGGCCGGGGCCTCTTGGTGCTGGTCTGCGCCGAACGCGGCGACACCGAAGCGCAAGCCGGCAAGCTGCTGGCCAAGATTCTCAAGCTGCGCATCTTTTCGGACGACGCCGGCAAAATGAACCGCAGCGTGCAGGACATCGACGCGCAGGGCGCTTGCGGCGGGCTGCTGGTTGTCAGCCAGTTCACGCTGGCCGCCGATGTCTCGGGCGGCAACCGGCCGAGCTTTACCGGCGCGGCCGCGCCCGACGAGGGGCTGCGGCTGTACGACTACTTCGTGGCGCAGGCGCGCGCGGCGCACCCGCAGGTCGAAACCGGCCAGTTCGCCGCCGACATGCAGGTGCATCTGGTCAACGACGGGCCGGTGACGATTCCGCTGCGCATCGCGCCCGATGCTTGAGTAGCTGGTAAGTGCTATGGTTTAAATAGCTGCTTGCACCCGTCCCTATTGCGCAAGGGCCGTATTTGGTGCATAAACTGTCAGCGGTAAGGGTTGTCGAAGCCCAAGCCGGCCAGAATCTCGATTTCCAGCGCTTCCATTTCCTCGGCGTCCTGCTCGCCGGTTTCATGGTCCCAGCCTTGGGCATGCAGCGTGCCATGCACCAGCAGGTGCGCGTAATGCGCCTGCAGCGTCTTGCCGTTTTCTTCGGCTTCCCGTGCCACCACCGGCGCGCACAGCACCAGGTCGGCGGTCACAAACGGCGCCTGGGTGTAGTCAAAGGTCAGCACGTTGGTCGCGTAGTCCTTGCCCCGGTAGTCGCGGTTCAACGTCTGGCCTTCTTCGGCGCCGACGATGCGCACGGTGATTTCGGCGTCGCTTTGCAGCGCATGGCGAATCCAGCGCGCCACGCTGTGGCGCGGCAAGGCGGCGCGGTGCAGGGCGGCGTCGGGGAATTTTCCGAACTGCAGCGACAAACTCAGTGAATTAAGAGCCATTTCGACTCCTGGCGCTTGTCTTGCGGGCCGGAGCAGCTACCAAATCAATAGCGTCCTGGGCGTCGTCGCGGTTGCTCGGTGTCTTGTCGTAGGCGTCAACAATGCGCGCCACCAGCGGATGGCGCACCACGTCCGCGCTGGTCAGCCGCGTGATGGCAATGCCTTGGACGCGCTTAAGCACGCGCTCGGCATCGACCAGGCCGCTGAGCTGCGTACGCGGCAGATCGACCTGGCTCACATCGCCGGTCACCACCGCTTTGGAGCCAAAGCCGATGCGCGTCAAAAACATCTTCATCTGCTCGGGCGTGGTGTTTTGCGCCTCGTCCAGGATGACGAAGGCATGGTTGAGCGTTCGGCCGCGCATGAAGGCCAGCGGCGCAATCTCGATCTGCTGGCGCTCGAAGGCCTTTTGCACCCGCTCGAAGCCCATTAGCTCATGCAGTGCGTCGTAAAGCGGGCGCAAATACGGGTCCACCTTCTGGGCCATGTCGCCCGGCAAAAAGCCCAGGCGCTCGCCGGCCTCGACCGCCGGTCGCGTCAGCACAATGCGCTGCACCGTGCTGCGTTCCAGCGCATCGACCGCGCAGGCCACCGCCAGGTAGGTCTTGCCGGTGCCGGCCGGGCCGATGCCAAAGGTGATGTCGTGCGCGGCGATGTTTTCCAGGTAAGTGCCCTGGTTGACGGTGCGCGCGCGCAGGTCGGCGCGGCGCGTCGTCAGCGTTATTCCGCCTTCGGTGGTGTTCAGCGCCATGTCGCCGGCCAGCATCAGCTGCACGGTTTCGGGCTCGATCGGCCGCTGGGCGATTTCGTAGAGCGCCTGCAGCACTTCGAGCGCCTGGGTGGCCCGCAGCTTGGCGCCGTCGATCTTGAACTGCTCAAAGCGGTGCGCAATCGTCACCTGCAGGCCTGCCTCGATGGTGCGGATGTGGATGTCCATGGGACCGCACAGGTTGGCCATGCGGGTGTTGTTGGGCGGCGTGAAGGTGTGGCGAAGCATCAAGGCGTGGGTTTTCCTGAAATGGGGCAGGGCAAAGGGCGGAAAAGCGATTGTCTGCCTAAATCGGGGCGGCCACCCGGCTGCTAAGATTTGGCCATGATAGGAAGACTCACTGGCCAGCTGGCCGAAAAAAACCCGCCCGAAATCCTGCTGGACTGCCATGGCGTCGGCTACGAGGTGCTGGTGCCCATGAGCACGTTCTACAACCTGCCGGGGCTGGGCGAAAAAGTCAGCCTGTTCACGCATTTCATCGTGCGCGAGGACGCGCAGCTGCTCTACGGCTTTGGCAGCACGACCGAGCGCGCCGCCTTTCGCCTGCTGATCAAGATCACCGGCATCGGCCCGCGCATGGCGCTCAGCGTGCTCAGCGGCATGAGCGTGGCCGACCTGGCGCAGGCCGTCACGCTGCAGGAAACCGGCCGCATCATCAAGGTGCCCGGCATCGGCAAGAAGACTGCCGAGCGCCTGCTGCTCGAACTCAAGGGCAAGCTCGGCGCCGACATCGGCGCGCAGGCCAGCGTGAGCAACGAGGCGCAACTCGACATCCTGCAGGCGCTGGTGGCGCTGGGCTACAGCGACAAGGATGCGGCGCTGGCGCTCAAGGCGCTGCCGCAGGATGTGGGCGTGAGCGACGGCATCAAGCTGGCGCTGAAGGCGCTGGCGAAGTAAAGAATAAATTCTGCCAAGCGACTTCGCTTGGGTTGCTTGGCAGGTGATACGGCGATAACTGCTCAACATCAGGAAAACAATGTTTCTAAGTGACAAAATTCTTTTGAAGCCTTTTTTAGACAAGCTTCACACTGGTGCTATTCAGTTGCCAGACTTTCAGCGTTCCTGGGTATGGGATGAAGAAAACATCCGCAGCTTGCTTGCCAGCGTGCTCAACGGTTATCCGGTGGGCGCCTTGCTGACGCTTGAGACCGGAGGCGAAGTGCAGTTTCAGCCGCGTGCTTTGGAGGGTGTCGAGCGCGAACGTGCAGTCCTGCATCAAGGGCCTGTGCCTAAGCCTGACTTGCTCTTGCTCGATGGGCAGCAGCGCAGCACGTCGCTTTACCAGACCTTGTTGTCCACGCAGTCTATGGTCTGCAATGACCGCCGCGGCAAGCCGCAGGAAAGATTCCTGTATTTGGACATAGGCAAAGCGCTGTCTGGCGAACCTATCACCGAAACCTGTGTGGTGCCGGTGCCTGCATCACGCGTGATCTATGACGTTATTTATCGCAAGACTCTGCTTGATGTGAGCACTCCCCAAAAAGAATACGAAAGCCATTTGTTTCCTCTGAATCAAATATTTAACTTTTTCAACTGGCTTGGCGGTTGGCAGGCGTTTTGGCAAAAGCATGCTGCGCCCCAAGACGTGCCAGTGCAGGAACTGCTGGCCTTGATTGGTCGCGTGAACCAGTACTCAATGCCTTATATCCAGCTCAGCAAGGACAATGGCCGACGGGCGGTCTGCACCATTTTTGAAAAGGTGAATACGGGTGGAAAAAAGCTGGATGCTTTTGAACTGCTCACAGCTATGTACGCGGCCGAGCCGTTGCCAAATAGCAAACCATTTGACCTGCGAGCCGACTGGTATGGGCAGAAACCGACACCAGAGGTTGGAAAAAAAATCGGCCGTCAAACTATGTTGCGCGCTACTGGGCATTTGGACGGCGTGCTCAAGGCTCTGGCCAGCACCGAGTTCATGCAGCCCGCGTTGCTGCTTCATACCATGCAACTACGCAAGCAGGCAGAAGTCGCCAATAAGAAAGGCAAGGACTTGCCAGCGATCACTTGCAAGCACGAGGATCTGCTTGACCTTCCCCTTCAGTCTTACATTGGCTATGCCGACCGGGTACAGCGTGGTTTTATCGCTGCCTCCAAGTTTGTCAATCAGGACATGGTGTTGCGCCACAGAGAGCTGCCCTATCCGCCCCAGCTAGTCACGCTGGCAACGGTCTTTGCGGCTCTTGAAGGCGTGACCGTGGCTGAGCCTGCCAAGGCAAAACTGCGGCAGTGGTTTTGGTGCGTAGCGCTGGATGAAGCCTACAGTTCATCGACTGAGACCAAGATTGCCCGCGATGTGCCTGAGTTGCTCGCGTGGATAGGCGGTTCTGGTCCAGTGCCAAGAACGGTGGAAGAAACGCTATTCCAGGCTGACCGGCTCGATACCCTGCGCAGCCGCTTGGCTGCTGCTTACAAAGCCGTGCATGCCTTGATGCTGCGCCACGGCTGCCGTGATTTCATCAATGGTCAGAGTGCTCATTTAGCAAGTTTCTACGCCGATCCTATGGATATTCATCATATCTTTCCAAAACGCTGGTGTGAAAAGAAGGGCATTCTTCCAAGCAGATTCAACGCCATCGTCAACAAGACGCCGATTTCCGCTGCCTCTAATCGAGCTATTGGCGGAGATGCGCCATCTGTGTACTTAAAACGCATTGAGGAAAAGCACAAGCTCAACAGCTCCCATCTTGATGACATCCTTCGAACTCACTTGATTGATCCTGTTCACCTGCGAAACGATGATTTCGAAGGTTTTTACCAAGCGCGCAAAGCAGTTTTAGGTAAGTTGATAGAAGCTGCTACGGGCAAACCTGTGTTGGTTTCTCAGTTGTTGGCGAGTGCGCAGTCGGATATCGATGTAGATATGGACGAGGAGGACGAAGAATACATTTTGGTTTCCCCTGAAGCGCTGTCCGCATCGACATAGATCACATGCCATGACCATCCAGACCGACGACTTCGACATGTCCGACCTGCCGCCGGCCCGGCGCATGCTCTCCAGCGCCCCGGCCTCGCCGAAAGAGGAAGCCATCGAGCGCGCGCTGCGCCCCAAGCTGTTCGACGACTACGTCGGCCAGGCCAAGGCGCGCGAGCAGCTGGAAATCTTCATCGGCGCGGCCAACAAGCGCGGCGAGGCGCTCGACCATGTGCTGCTGTTCGGCCCGCCAGGGCTGGGCAAGACGACGCTGAGCCACATCATTGCGCACGAACTGGGCGTGAACATGCGCCAGACCTCTGGCCCGGTGCTGGAAAAGCCCAAGGACCTGGCGGCGCTGCTGACCAACCTGGAAAAGAACGACGTCCTGTTCATCGACGAAATCCACCGCCTGAGCCCGGTGGTCGAGGAAATCCTCTATCCGGCGCTGGAGGACTACCAGATCGACATCATGATCGGCGAAGGCCCGGCGGCGCGCTCGATCAAGCTCGACCTGCAGCCGTTCACGCTAGTCGGCGCCACCACGCGCGCTGGCATGCTGACCAACCCGCTGCGCGACCGCTTCGGCATCGTCGCGCGGCTGGAGTTCTACACGTCCGAGGAGCTGGCGCGCATCGTCAAGCGCAGCGCCGGCCTGCTCAACGCCCCCATGAACGAGGAGGGCGGCTTCGAGATCGCCCGCCGTTCACGCGGCACGCCGCGCATCGCCAACCGCCTGCTGCGCCGGGTGCGCGACTATGCCGATGTCAAGGGCAGCGGCACCATCACGCTGGACATTGCCAATCGGGCGCTGGCCATGCTGGACGTCGATCCGCTGGGTTTTGATTTGATGGACCGCAAGTTCCTGGAAGCGCTGATTCACCGCTTCGACGGCGGCCCGGTCGGGCTGGACAACATCGCCGCGAGCATTGGCGAGGAGCCCGGCACGATCGAGGACATGATCGAGCCGTATTTGATCCAGCAGGGCTTTATCCAGCGCACGCCGCGCGGGCGCATTGCCACGCTGGCCGCGTACCGGCACCTGGGCGTGGCGCCGCCGCAGTCGGGCAACGGTTTGTTTGGCGAGTGACGGGCGCGATTTTTTACATAAAATAGGCCTGTAGTGCACGACTTGCTTGTTTGGGTAGCTATTAAATAAGGGGCTTAGGAAGCAGAGGCGATTAAAGCGGGTTGCTTCTGAGCAAGGTCAGCAGGGCATGATAAAGGCTTTGATGGCGGTGATTGAAGCGGTACTCCGTCTCTTTCAGATGCAGATAGAACGTAT